>NZ_CANBCP010000004.1 GCF_947367085.1 uncultured Lactobacillus sp.
GTCTTATCTTTGCCAATCTTATAAAAATGCTCGATATTAGGTTCAGAGATCGAAAAAACTGGTTGATCATTATCTGTTCCAAAAGGTCCAACAGCATTTATTTCGTCTAAGATTCCAGATCCTACTTCATTAAAATCAAGCTCCAAATCATAAGACTTCGATTTTAAATTAGTATCAACTTTAAAGCTTTTTTCGAAAGCTTGACGTAAATCAGCTAACTTATCTTCTTGTAAAGATAAGCCACAAGCGTAGTCATGACCTCCGAATTGGGTAAGCAAATCATCTTTCATCGGCTCCAATGCATTAAATAAATTGAAACCTTCCACTGATCTACCAGACCCTTTGAGCTCGCCTGTTTCACTTTTAGTTAAAACAATAGTCGGCTTGTGTGTACGTTCGACGACTTTATTAGCTACTAAACCTAAGACTCCCTCATGAAAATCAGGATTATAGATGACAAGAGTATTTCTTTGGCCCCAGCCGTTAGTCTTGATACTTTTTAAACAATCTTGATAAACACTCGCAGTTAATTCTTTTCGTTCTTCATTTAAGTTTTCGATTTTTTGAGCTAGTTCATCAGCCTGATCTTCTTCATCCCTCAGCAATAAATCTACAGCTAATGATGCATTATCTAATCTTCCTACGGCATTCAGACGCGGTGCAATATTAAAGCCCACATCAGTTTCATTAATTGAGCCTAAGTCAAGACCGGCCAGCTTAATCAAAGCCCTAAGTCCAGGACGCTGAGTTTGGTTAAGCATCTCAAGGCCGCGTTTAACGATAATATGTCCTTCCCCAGAAACCTTAACCATGTCTCCAATCGTTCCGATCATCGCAAGTTCTAACATATCAGACATTGGATCTTGCATTAAAGCTCGAGCGATTGTATATGCGACGCCTGCTCCGCAATAATCATCGAAAGGATACTTTTGCCCAGGGTAATTGCAGTGTACAATCGCGTAGCTATCTGGCTTTTGATCTTGGAATGTGTGGTGATCAGTTACAATAGTATCTACCCCGTGACTTTTAGCATAAGCAACTTCATCTATTCCAGTGACGCCATTATCAACTGTGATAATTAATTTAGTGCCGTCTTCAACAATTTGCTGATAACGTTTCAAACTTGGACCATAGCCGTCCTTAAAACGATTAGGAATAAAGAAATGAACATCTGCACCTAAAATTTGCAGAGTTTCGACCATTATTGTAGTTGCAGTAATTCCATCAGCATCGTAATCACCGTAGATTGTAATCTTTTCACCATTATCGATTGCTTGGTTGATGCGGTCGATTGCCTTATCCATATCATGCATCAAAAAAGGATCAGCTAAATCCTCTTCAGTTGCATCAAACCAAAATGATAAATCTTTAGCTGTGTTAATTCCGCGTAACGAAAACAACTTAGCCGCAAGTGGGCTAAGTTGAAATTGATCAATTAAATCTTGTGATAAGGGTTTTGCTTGTCTTTGTATCCAGTCCATTATTTTAATTTAAATACCTGCAAGTTCTTGTCTGTAGCTTTTTCTGTCTTAATTAAATTTCCACGTACTGCCCAGCGGTTAACTCCACCATCTGCACACGTAATCAAAGTCACGATATTTTGCTTAGTGTTATTAACTAGCCATACTGCAGTTGGATCAACTTTTTTCTTCATGTAGATCTTATAGACGTAGATTTTTTTAAGATTAGTTATGTAAACTTTTTGTCCTACTTGGGCGTTTTCTAATGGTGAAAAGAGCACACCTTTAGCGGTCATATAGTGACCTGCCAATGGATAATTGCCTTTGCCCATTACTTGATCGGCGCGCATCGTGCCCCCACCAGTGGACATTGCATCGTTGCTAAGGCCTTTCATGATTGGTAGATACATTTTTACGCCAGGGATTGCAAGTGCACCAATCGCATCAGCAGTATTTTTTACACGTGATTTAGTGACTTGACTAAAGTCAATCTCTTGGACCTTAGAAAAATCAAACATTCCTTTTTTCTTTTCGTTTTTTTCGATAGTACTTTTATCAAGCTTTTTAAGAGCAGAAGTTTGGTTTTGACGGACCATATAGTCACGAATCTGGCTGTTGAAGATCATCCCTAAACCGATGATCAACAAAACAACTGCTGCAACTCTCAGCCAAATAACTTTAGCTGGTGTCTTTTTCTTTTTGTCTTTATTTTCTGGCATCGTAATATTCCTTTGCCTTTATATTAACTCATGATGACTCTACAAATTACTTACCCTTAATATCATCATCGTTCATCTTAAGAACTGCCATAAACGCATCTTGTGGCACATCCACACGGCCAACTGCTTTCATTCGCTTTTTACCACGTTTTTGCTTTTCAAGTAGTTTTGCACGACGGTCTGGATCCCCTGTGTGGATCTTCCAAGTAACATCTTTGCGGTATGGCTTAATTGTTACACGAGAAATGATCTTGGCCCCAATTGCACCTTGAATGTCCACTTCAAAGTTTTGACGTGGGATCAACTTCTTCAGCATTGAAGTCATCTGACGAGCACGCACTTGTGCTTCATCACGATGGGCAATAAAACTCAGGGCATCAATTGGCTCTTTATTCAAAAGCATATCGATCTTGACTAAGTCAGTTGCACGATAGCCGATGATTTCGTAGTCTAGCGATGCATAACCCTTAGTTGAGGACTTTAAATCATCAAAGAAGTCAAAGATGATTTCAGCAAGTGGCATCTTGTAAATAACGTTGACACGGTACTTATCAAGATAATCCATTGTTTGAAACTCGCCACGTTTTCTTTGACATAACTCCATCACTGGGCCCACATAATCATTTGGCACCATGATCTCTGCCTTTACGTAAGGTTCTTGCACTTCTTGGTATTCGCCAGCGTCAGGTAATTCTGCTGGGTTTTCAATTAACTTGGTAGAACCATCATTCATGATTGCATGATAGTCCACACTTGGAGCTGTCATGATCAAATCCATACCAAATTCTTGCTCAAGACGTTCTTGGACAACATCCATGTGGAGCAGTCCTAAAAAGCCGCAGCGAAAACCAAATCCTAAAGCTTGAGAAGTTTCTGGTTCAAATTCCAAGGCTGCATCATTTAATTGGAGTTTTTGCAAAGCTTCTTTTAAGTCATCGTATTTTTGGTTATCAACAGGATACATACCAGAATATACCATTGGCGGAATTTGACGATAACCTGGAAGTGGCTTTTCAGTTGGATCTTCAGCGCTGGTGATCGTATCACCAACACGAGTTTCACGGACTGACTTAATATTAGCCGTCAGATAACCAACATCACCCGCAATAAGCATATCCTTTTTAACAGGATGAGGACTAGAAACACCGACTTCAGTTACTTCAAACTCTTTACCGGTATTCATAATCTTAATCTTGTCACCAGGCTTAACAGTACCTTCTTCAATACGGACTGCTAGGACTACCCCGCGATAATCATCATATTTTGAATCAAAGATCAATGCCTTTAATGGCGCTGTTAAATCGCCACTTGGAGCTGGGATATCTTGGACGATTTTTTCCAGTAATTCAGGGATGCCTTGTCCAGTTTTTCCAGATACTTCAACAGCATCTGAAGCATCGAGGCCAATCATTTCTTCGATTTCGCTCTTGCACATTTCAGGGTCAGCTGAAGGTAAATCAATCTTATTGATGACTGGAAAAATCTCTAGATCGTCGTCAATTGCTAAATAAGTATTGGCCAAAGTCTGAGCCTGCACACCTTGAGTGGAATCAACAACTAACAATGCCCCTTCACATGCTGCCAGCGAACGCGAAACTTCATAAGAAAAGTCGACGTGTCCTGGAGTGTCGATCAAGTGAAAAATATAAGTTTCACCATCTTTGGCATGATATTTAACTTCAACAGAGTTAAGCTTGATAGTAATTCCACGTTGACGCTCTAATGGCATATCATCAAGCAATTGATTTTTCATTTGTCTTTCTGACACCGTATCAGTTAACTCTAAGATACGGTCAGCAATCGTAGACTTACCATGATCGATATGGGCTACGATTGAAAAATTTCGGATGTGTTTTTGATAATCTTGTAATTTTTTAATATCCATATACTCACCTTTTTCGCTTTATTAATTATATCAAAGGCTTGCAGTAAGTTAAAATTCTTATTGATTTATTTTTACGCCATAACTAACAAAAACGCATACCTAGACTCAACACTAGATATGCGTATTTTTGTTTAATTATTCACCGTTAAGTTTATCCTTTAAACGTTCGAAAAAGCTCTTTTCTTGTGGAGTAATATTGCCACCACCAGCTTTGACATAATCGACCAAAGCTTCTTTTTGCTTATCATTCATCTTCTTAGGAATTACCACATTAACAGTAGTTTCTTGATCGCCGCGACCTGTGCTATTTAGATGAGGCACACCTTGTCCACGGAGTTTAAAGTGTGTGTTTGGCTGTGTACCTGCTGGAATCTTAAGAGTGACTTTGCCATCGACAGTATCAACTTGGATTTGGTCCCCAAGAGCTGCTTGAGCAAAGGAAATTGGTACTTCAGTATAAATTGTCGTTCCTCGTCTAGTAAATTTCTTACTTGGCTTAATCTTAAAGACAATGTACAAATCACCGTAAGGTCCACCATTTTTACCGGCTTCACCATCACCAGCTTTGCGTAATTGTTGTCCATTATCAATACCAGCTGGAACGTCAATTTCAACGCTGTGACGCTTATTGACAGTACCTACTCCATGACAAGTTGGACATGGATGTTCTATAATTTGACCTTTGCCGTGACATTTATCACAGGTAGTTTGCTGCTGCATTACGCCAAATGGTGTTTGACGAGTAACAGTCATGACACCTGTGCCATGACATTTATCACAGGTAATTGGGTGTGTGCCTTTTTCAGCGCCGCTTCCATGACAAGTTTCACAAACTTCACTACGATCATAGCTAACTTGGGTCTTTTTACCTTTGATAGCATCCATAAAATCAATTTCTAAAGTGTAGTCCAAGTCTTGACCTTTTTGTGGAGCAGTTGGATCAGTTCTTCTGCGTCCTCCGCCAAATAAGTCACTAAAAATGTCACCAAAATCACTAAAGCCGCCAAAGTTAGAATATTGACCGCCACCACCAAAGCCAGAGCCGCCAAAACCGCCTTGGCCATTTACGCCGGCTTGACCAAATTGATCGTATTGAGCTCTTTTTTGTTTGTCATGGAGCACTTCATAAGCTTCATTTACTTCTTTATATTTTTCTTCAGCACCAGGTTCATGGTTCAAGTCTGGGTGATATTTTTTAGCTAGTTTACGATATGCCTTATTGATATCGGCATCGCTAGCATTTTTATCAACGCCTAAGACTTCATAATAATCACGTTGTGCCATTTAAAAGCTCCTTTAATTTACAAAAGAAAAGAACTACAAGTCGCAGTTCTTTTCTTTTTTGATCCAGTATATTATACCGATTTTACTTATCTGGGTCTACTTTATGAAAGTCGCCGTCAACTGTTGGACCGCCATCATTAGTTGAGCCGCCGTTTTGGTTACCATTAGGTTGTGGACCTTGAGGACCAGCTTGGCCTGCATTTTGAGCACCATTTTGTTGGTAAAGTTTTACAGCTAAATCTTGAGCAACCTTAGATAAAGCATCCTTCTTAGACTTCATTTCCTCTAAGCTGTTGTCTTTTTGAGCTTTCTTCAAATCATCTAAAGCATCTTGTACTTTCTTGACTTCGTCGTCACTAACCTTACCCTTAACTTCTTTCAAAGTCTTCTCAGTGGTGAAGATCAATTGATCTACTTCGTTGCGTAAATCAACTTCTTCCTTCTTCTTCTTATCTTCATCAGCGTGTTCTTCAGCTTCTTTTTGCATACGCTTGATTTCTTCATCAGATAAACCAGATGAACTCTTAATGGTAATCTTTTGTTCCTTACCAGTTCCCATATCCTTAGCAGATACGTTTACGATACCGTTTTTATCAATATCAAAGGTAACTTGAATTTGAGGAACACCACGTGGTGCAGGTGGAATATCAGTCAATTCAAAGCGACCTAAAGTCTTGTCATCAGCTGCCATTGGACGTTCACCTTGAAGAACGTGAACATCTACAGCTGGTTGGTTATCGGCAGCAGTTGAGAAAATTTGACTCTTTGAAGTTGGGATAGTAGTGTTTCTGTCAATTAACTTAGTGAAGACACCACCCATGGTTTCAATACCAAGTGACAATGGAGTAACATCAAGTAATACGATATCCTTAACATCCCCACTAATAACACCACCTTGAATTGCGGCACCTAAGGCTACAGCTTCATCAGGGTTAATTGAGTGGTCAGGTTCTTTTCCAGCCCACTTCTTAACAGCTTCTTGAACTGCAGGAATACGAGTTGAACCACCGTTTAAGATAACCTTGCTGATATCGTTAACAGTTAAACCAGCGTCTTTTAATGCGTTATCAAATGGAATCTTAGTCTTTTCAACCAAGTCATTAGTTAATTCATCAAACTTAGCACGAGTTAAATCTGCTTCTAAGTGAAGTGGACCACTTTCGCCTGCTGAGATAAATGGAAGAGAAATGTGGGTTTGAGATACACCTGACAAATCCTTCTTAGCTTTTTCAGCAGCATCCTTTAAACGTTGAAGTGCCATCTTATCTTTAGATAAGTCAACACCATTTTCATCTTTAAAGTTCTTGATTAACCAGTCCATAATACGGTTGTCAAAGTCGTCACCACCAAGGTGAGTATCACCATTAGTTGACAATACTTGGAAGACTCCGTCACCTAATTCAAGGACAGAAACATCAAAAGTACCACCACCAAGGTCATAAACTAAGATCTTTTCATCTTCTTGATCTTTATCAAGACCATAAGCTAAAGCAGAAGCGGTTGGTTCGTTAACAATTCTTTGAACATTAAGTCCAGCAATCTTACCAGCATCTTTAGTCGCCTGACGTTGTGCATCATTGAAGTAAGCAGGAACAGTAATAACTGCATCAGTAACTTTTTCGCCTAAGTAATCTTCTGAAAACTTCTTGATGTATTGCAAGATCATAGCTGAAATTTCTTGAGGAGTATATTCCTTATCGCCAACCTTAACCTTGTATCCTGCTTCACCCATATGACGTTTAATTGAAGTAATAGTATTAGGGTTAGTGATAGCTTGACGTTTTGCAACTTCACCGACTTGAATTTCACCGTCTTTAAATGCAACTACAGATGGAGTAGTACGGTTACCTTCTGGGTTAGTAATAATTTTTGGTTCTTTTCCTTCAAGCACTGCAACTGCTGAGTTAGTAGTACCTAAGTCAATACCGATAACTTTTGACATATAAGTTAGCTTCCTTTCTTTATTGAGCCACGACAACCATTGCTGGTCTTAAAGTTCGATCTTTATATTGATATCCTTTTTGTAAAACTTGAACAACCTGGTCCTTTTGCTTATCATCTTCAGCTGCAACAGTTTGAACAGCCTGATGAACATTTGGATCAAATTTTTTACCCTCAGCTTCAATTTCGACAATTCCGTGATCCTTCATTGCCTTAATTAATGAATCTAAAGTCATCTGCACACCTTTTTTAAGTTGTTTAGAAGCTTCATCATCAGCTTTGACAGCTAAGGCTCTTTCAAGATTATCCATTGCTGGCAAAACATCTTTTGCTAAGCTTTGAGATTCATACTTAATAAGTTGCGCTCTTTCTTTTGCATAACGAGCTTGCATATTTTGAATTTCTGCTTCACTTCTTAAATATTTATCTTCTAACTGCTTAGCACCTTCAGCCAATTCAGTAACTTTTGCTTTTAAGGCTTCTAATTGAGGATCTTGAGCTTTTTTATTTTCTTTTGCTTTAGCTTCTTTCTTAGAATCCTTAGCAGCTTTTTTTGCCTTATCTGGAGTAATCTTTTCTTTTTGATCTAAATCTTTCTCATGCGGAAATTCTTCTTTACTCACAGTTAACCTCCTTTACTTAAACCTACCATAGTAATCTAGCAACTTTTTAGCTAGTTCATTTCTAAAGTACTCGAGTAAACCGATCATCTGCGAGTACGGCATGTTAGTAGGACCTAATAGAGCGAGCGTTCCTTTGCCATATTTTCCAACACTATATTCTGCAGTAAGTAAGCTATAATTCTTCAGTAAATCAGATGGAAGTTCAGAGCCAAGCTTAACTTGAATCTGTGACTTCTTATTTTGAGTTACAGCATCATGAGGATTAAACCCCATCAAGTTAGAAATTATATCATTTTGATCAATTAGCTCATAAAGTGACTTAATTTGAGAAACATCATCACTTTCGTAATTGTTAAGTAAGTTCAATTGACCATCAACATACATTTGCTCACTAGCAGCATCTTTAACTACATCTTGAAGCAAATCTAAAATGATTGGAGCCGATCCTCTAGAAACCAAATGATGAGCTATCTTTTTAAATAAAGCATCATTTAATTCACTAAGGTGCTTACCTACTAATTGATCATTAATTAACCGGACTGCCTTTTCTATCTCTTCTCCACTCGTGCCATGGGGAATCGTGTAAACCTGATTCTTAACATTACCATCATCAGTAACTAAAATCGCCATTACCTGATAACTAGATAAAGGAACAGCTCTAAAACCCGTAATTGTCACATCATGAGTTTCAGGACCTGCCGCAAAAGCAGTATAGTTTGTCAAATCTGACAAAATTTTAGCTGCTTCTTGCACAATTTCATTAACCTGATGAAATGGTTGATCAAGCTGACAAACTATTTGGTTGTAGACCGAAGCTGGAATTTCAACTGGGTCAACCAGATGGTCTAGATAATACCGATAACCCTTGGTGGAAGGAATTCGGCCACTTGAAGAGTGAGTTTTTTCAAGTAAACCTTGATCTTCTAAGGCAGCCATTTCATTACGAATAGTAGCGCTTGAAACTTTAATTGGCAGTTGATTCATCACGGTCTTAGAGCCAACGGGTTCATGTGTTTGTGTAAAATCCTTAATGATAGTCTTCAAAATTAACTCTTGCCGCTGTGTCAACATTTTTATCGCCCCCTTTATTAGCACTCAAGTTCACTATGTGCTAACACCATATATAATACCATACATTAGCAATTGTTCAAGCTGAGTGCTAATTATTTTTAGATTTTTTCTATTTCTTTAAAAATATACGCTCCTGCGCCACTTGTTCAATGAAGTAGTGATCATGTTCTACTAAAAGCATGGCTGGTTTTACCTCTTTAAGCAATTTGATCAATTGGTCTTGATTAAAAACATCTAAGTAATTAGCCGGCTCATCCCAAAAATACAAATCTGCTTGTTCGACTAAAGATTTGGCAATCGCTACACGTTTTTGTTGCCCCATGCTCATTTCTTCAATCCTGGTTGAAAAACTCTCTCTTGGAAAGCCCATCTTCTTTAGATTGTTAAGCAACTCTTGATAAGATAGTTTTTGACTCACAGAGAATTCTTTTAAAGTACCAGTATACTCAGTAAAATCTTGCGGCAAGTATGAAATTTGGAGACCATTTGTTAATTCAATTTTACCCGTATGAGTAACATCTTTTACTTTGTCCAAAATAAATTTCAAAAATGTTGATTTTCCAGTTCCATTTGGTCCTTCTAAAGAAACGACACCATGGTTTTTAACTGTCAAATTTAGATCATTAAATAATTGTTTACCTTGAATGGTTAAATCAAGGTGCTGAATTTCAAGCAACGTCTGATGGTAATTAGGATCGAAGTTCATTGTTAATTCAGGTATATCCTCGATATTTGTCATCAATCCTTTTTTATCTTCAATAGCTTTATCCATTCGATGTTCAACGTTTTTTGAGCGTTTCATGATTTTCGCAGCTTTATGACTATAAAATCCTTTATTAATATCAGCATGCAATTCATTATCGTGAGCTTTGGCATTTTTATTATTTTCAGATTTGCTTGAATACCCTTTAAGACGCAAACGACTTTCATTCAAAGTCTTTACTTGACCTCTTAGTTTTTCATTCTTTTCTCGATTGAATTCATCCCGCTTATTCTTTGTATCCTCGTAACTAGCATAATTGCCTTGATATAAATGGATTTCGGTATTTTCAATCGCTAAAATATGATCTGTTACCTGATTTAAAAAGTCTCGATCATGACTAACCACAATATAACCTTGATCATGCTTTTTCAAATAATCAGCCACTTGCTTTCTGCTATCTTCATCCAAATGATTGGTTGGCTCATCAATTAACGGAAATGAATTTTTATCAGTAAAGGAAAAAGCTAATAATACCTTGGTCTGCTCTCCTCCGCTCAAAGTATTAAACGGTTGCCAAAGCAAATCAAGATCCGTATTCATCAAATTCAATTCTCGTTCTAATTCCCACTGTTCAAAGTTTGCCTTATCTTGAAGTTCGTAGAGAGTTATATTTTCAGGATTCTCAATTTCTAAGGGAAAATATGAAAAGGTCAACTTAGTTTGAATTTGTCCCATGCCATGAAGCCTATTTCTCAACAAGTTAAGAAAAGTCGTTTTTCCACGACCATTTCTTCCAACTAAGCCAAGCTTCCAGCTACTATCAAGATTTAAATTTAGATTATTAAAAATGTTCTCACTACTGTCGTCATAATGAAAAGAAAGATTTGTAATTTTTATAATGCTCATTAGAAATCACCCCATGAAAAAAGAGCCAGTCCTTTGACGATATGCAAAAAGACTGGCTCTTTTAACTTAAAATGATTTTTAAATCAAAAAAAAAGCAATCCCTTGCACTAATTCGTCAAAGCACACAAAAAGACTCTAAATGTAATAAAAAGTCTATTAATAATATGCTTTAAACAAAATTAGTTACGCAAGGGCGCTCCTTCTTTCTATATTCGAATTTCAATTGATAAAGATAATTTATCACAAATCTTCTTTGAAATCTAGTTTAATTTTGTTTTAATTCGTAAAAATATTGTTGAACTAACTTTTGATCTCTTTGAAGTTGGTCTGATAAAGCCTTGATCCCGGAGAATTTTTGATCTCCGCGAATAAATTTATACCACTTAATAGTCATCGGTTTGCCATATGCTTCTTGGTTAAAACCAAATAAATGCGTTTCAATACTCAAATCTTGATTGGCAAAAGTTTCATTATAACCGACGTTGGTCATCGAATCATACCACTTACCATCAATCTTGGTCTTGGTCGCATAGACTCCAACTTTTGGTAAAACTTTATTTCCACTTACTTTTAAATTAGCTGTTGGAAAGCCAATCTTATGCCCTCTTCTAAAGCCGCGGACAATTGTACCAGAAGTTTGGTAAGGTTGGTTGAGTAAGCCCATAGCTAAAGATACATTTCCATCTTGGATAGCATTTCTGATTTCAGTAGAACCAACCTTTATACCAGCAAATTTTTGTTCTGGTTCAACTACAATTTCAAAACGTCCTTGAGCAAATTTGGGTAAATTCTTAATATTTGCGACATCTTTTGGACCATAAGTATAATCAAAACCAGCAACAACAGTGTCTGTATTTAATCTAACAATTAGATCATCCACAAATTGCTGCGGAGTGAGATGACTAAATTGCTCATCAAAATGAACTACGAGAAGATAGTCAACACCTAAAGCTTCCATTTTATTTTCTTTTTCAAAATTAGTATCTAAATAAACAAATTTTTTGTCTTTTTTATAGATCTCTTTTGGATGACGATCAAAAGTCATTACAACTAATGGTAGTTTTTTTTGATTAGCCACTTTTTTTGCATCTTTGATCAGAGCTTGATGGCCAATATGAACACCATCAAAAAATCCCAATGCCAAAACAATTTTAGAATCACATATTTTTGTATTAAATGGATACTTTAAGGTTAAAACCTTCATCTAAATAATCCCCATTACTCATTTTTCAATAACATCAAATCTGGACAATAAACATCATCACTTCTTTGATAAATAGCCTTGATTTTTTTATTATATCGCAAAGCTATTTTTTTATCATTCTGATTTAACTTGATTTTTGCACCGTTTTTAACTCGATCAAATTGCTGAACGCTCAAGTCGACTACTTTTAAATCGTTAAAAAAGCTATCAATTGGTTGAAGCCACTTTTCTGGATGGGCAATTTCTTGTTCCAAATCTTCCAAACTCACAGCTTGAGATAGATCGTATCCAGAACTTGCGGTTCGAGTCAAACTCGTCATTACAGCTGGACAATTCAATTGCGTCCCTAAATCATTCACTAAAGATCGAACATAAGTCCCTTTCGAGCAACGTATTGCAAAGTTAAAACTTTCAGTTTTTTGTTCTTCATCATAAACTGGATCGCTAGTTAAACTATAATCATAAACTTCGACTGCGCGCTTAGGTCTTTGAACCTCGATATGCTGTCGAGCATATTCATATAGTCTCTTTCCATTAACTCGAACAGCAGAATAAATTGGAGGTAGCTGCTCAAGATGACCTGTTAACTTCTTCATCCCTTCAATAATCTCATCACTTGTAAAAGGAGAAGTAACAGCTTGAGTTTCTAGTACTTCACCATCCAAATCATAACTATCAGTTCTTTTGCCAAACATCCCTGAACCAATATAAGATTTAGGTTTTGTATGCATCAATTCGATTAATTTGGTCGCCTGACCAATAGCAATTGGAAGCACTCCGTTAACCTCGGGATCTAGCGTTCCAGCATGACCAATTTTTCGTATCTGCAAAATTTTTCTTAACTTATAAACACAATCGCTCGAAGTCATTCCACGAGGCTTGTTTAAAACTACAATTCCATTAAGCATAAAAATTCCGCTCCCTACACTAAAAGACGCCAGGTTGTGGCGTCTTTTTTAGTTTATTTATTTTCTCTTTCTTGATCAGCTTTTTTCACTTGTCTAATCAAGTTATCGATCTTGCTACCATAAGCAACTGAAGTATCACGTTTAAAGATCAATTCAGGAACTTTATACACTGTTAAAGTTTGTCCTAATAAGTGACGCATCATGCCTTTAGCTTTTTCTAAACCTTCAGCAACGTCTTTTTCTGATTTTGCGTCATCAGTCAATAAACTGTAATAAATTGTTGCATATGATAAATCATTCGTACATTCAACAGCAGTGATTGTAACATCGCTAAGACGAGGATCACGAATATCTTTACGTAAAATCTTAGTCAGTTCACGTAAAATTTCACCCTCAACACGACCAATTCTATGTTTCATGTCAAAACCTCCGAAGATCAAAGATCAATTATTGAGGCTTAACTTCTTGCATTTCGTAAGCTTCTAACTGGTCATCAATCTTAATATCATTGAAGTTTTCGATTGTTAAACCACAATCAAATCCTTGTTTAACTTCCTTGACATCATCTTTAAATCTCTTCAAGGATGCAACTTTACCATCATATTTAACAATTCCGTCACGAATTACACGAACGCCAGAATCACGAGTGATATAGCCACTATCCACAAAAGCACCAGCAATTGTACCAACTTTGGAAACTTTCCAAGTTTCACGAATAGTTAAGTTACCAGTAACTTTTTCTTCGTAAGTTGGTTCAAGCATACCCTTCATGGCTGCTTCAACATCATCCATTGCTTTGTAAATAATGTTGTAAAGACGAATATCAACGCCTTCACCTTCAGCTTGACTCTTAGCCGTTGCAGTAGGACGAACATTAAATCCGATGATAAATGCGTTTGAAGCACCTGCCAAAGTTACATCAGATTCATTAATGGCACCAACACCAGCGTGAATAATATTAACTCTAACACCTTCAACATCAATCTTTTCAAGAGATTGTTGTAATGCTTCTACGGAACCTTGAACATCTGCTTTTAAGACAATGTCAACTTCCTTCATGTTCTCCTTCTTCATTGTATCAAATAAGTTATCAAGAGTAACATGTTGAACATTTTCACGTTGTTTTTCAAGCGCATTTTTGGCACGTTGTTCACCAACACTACGTGCAGTCTTTTCATCATCAAAAACAACTAACTTATCAGCTGAAGAAGGAACATCATTTAAACCAGTAATTTCAACAGGAGTGGATGGAGTTGCCTTCTTTACACGGCGACCCTTGTCGTTAGTCATAACACGTACACGACCAAAAGTATCCCCAACAACAATTGGATCACCTACTTTAAGTGTACCTTGTTGTACCAAAACATCTGCTACAGTACCACGTCCCTTATCTAAGCGGGCTTCGATAACAGTACCGATAGCTTTTTGATCTGGGTCAGCCTTCAATTCCATCACATCAGATTGAAGCAAGATCATTTGAAGCAAGTCATCAACATTTTTACCAGTCTTAGCAGAGATCTTTACAAAAATAGTATCTCCACCCCAGTCTTCCGGAACTAGACCATATTTCATCAGTTGTTCCATAACGTGGTCTGGATTTGCACCAGGTTTATCAATCTTGTTAACTGCAACAATAATTGGCACCTTAGCACTTTTGGCATGATCAATAGCTTCGATAGTCTGAGGCATAACTCCGTCATCTGCAGCAACAACTAAAACAACGATATCAGTAATTTCTGCACCACGAGCACGCATATTTGAAAAGGCAGCATGTCCCGGAGTATCCAAGAAGGTAATCAATCGATCATCAAGACGAACTTGATAAGCACCGATCTTTTGAGTAATACCACCTGCTTCATGTTCAGAAACATTAGTATGACGCAAACGATCAAGTAAAGTAGTTTTACCATGATCAACATGTCCCATAATTGTAACTACTGGTGGACGCTTAACTTGGTGCTTAGATTTCTTAGAAGCTTCAACTTCTTTAGTATATAAAGTATCGATATCAGAAATATCTTCATGTACCTTTTCTTGAGCATCAATACCATATTCAGCTGCTAATAATTCAATCGTATCCTTATCCAATGATTGGTTTTGGTTAGTCATAACACCAAGCATGAATAACTTTTTAACGATTTCTGCTGGTTCACGGTGTAAAAGCTTTCCTAAATCTTGAGCATTCATACCCTCTTCAAAAACAAGAGTTTCTGGTAATGGACGTTCTTTTCTTTGAGTAGGTTGCTTTTTAACTTCCTGAGATTGATTATTACGCTTATTCTTCTTATTACGACGTCTACGCGCTTTATCGGAATGTTCATTACGTTCACGTTCGTAATCTGGAACTTCACGCTTTTTACGACCAGGCTTTCCAAAATCCTTCTTACGGGATGGTTTAGCATTTTCAGGAGCTGGTTGGGCTTCAGGAATAACAGGTTCTACTTTTTTAACTTTTGGTTTATTTCTAGCAGGTGATGGCTTAATAATCTTTGGACCAGCTGGTTTTTGACTTGCTTGTACACGAGCTTTAACAGCTTCGGCACCTACTGATGGGATGGATTTCTTTTCAGCTTTTTTCACTTGTTCTACTTTCTTAGTATCCTTATTAGAATTTTGTTGCTCATTCCATTGACGGCGTGAGCGTTCTGCTTGAGCATCTAATTCAGAAGACTCTTTTCTTTGTTTATGTTGCAGCTGTTTTAATAGGTCTCTAGCTGCAGGTCTTGAATTATTTGCGTCATTATTTTGACGATTACGCTCATTATTTCGATTATTATTGCGCTTTTGATCTTGATTATTGCGGTGATTATCAGATCGTTTCTTATTTTTTGAGAAATCTTTCTTTTTCTCACTATGACTAGGTCTTCTAATAGCACCTACAGAAATCTTAATCTTAGTCTTTTTCTTAGTTGCTTTACCAGCATTCTTATTAGATTTAAATGCCTCAACTAGTTTGTCGGCTTGAGCATCATCTAAGGAGGACATGTGGCTTTTAACATCAAATCCTAATTCCTTTGCTTTATCTACAACGGTCTTATTATCGATGTCTAATTCTTTGGCTACTTCATAGATTCGTTTTTTCGCCATCAAATCACTCTCCTTTTTCTATTTTGTTAATTAACGCTTGACTAAAACCTGAGTCAGTTACTGCCACCAACTTACGTTTTTTTCCTAAAGCATGGCTTAATTCAGCACTCGTAAAATCACGAACTAGTATTAGTTTACTATCGTGTTTTACTAAAGATTGAACTTTATCTACAGTATTTTCACTGGCATCACTGGTTAAAATAACTACTTTAGCTTGATGTGCCTTAATTGCTAAACTAACAGCATCAGCACCGCTCACTAACTTACCAGCTCTTTGAATTAAACCTAAAAAATTCAAAATTTTTAATTTGTTATTCAAAATTACTTATCACCAAACAATTCTTTTCTTGCTTTTTGGTGGTCAACATAAGCATAAAGATCTTTATAAAAATCCTCGGAAATCTTAGCACTGAGGCTTTTTTCTAAAACACGATTTTTTTGTGCTTCTTCAATTTTTTCAGGAATTAAAGAAACATAAGCGCCTCGACCTGACTTTTTTCCAGTCGGATCAACGCTGACGTTTTTATCTTTATCAATCACAATCCGCACTA
Source organism: uncultured Lactobacillus sp. (assembly GCF_947367085.1). GTDB lineage: Bacteria > Bacillota > Bacilli > Lactobacillales > Lactobacillaceae > Lactobacillus. The sequence goes on from NZ_CANBCP010000004.1 coordinate 16,343, forward strand.
ATTCTTTTTTGGGCATCATTGTGTTTGTTAAAAGATCCTTACGCATTGGAATTTTTCTTTTTTTCAAAGAAAATCACCTAATCCTTATTCTTCATTCTTGTCTGCATCATCATCTAATTGAGAATCAACATCTTCGCCATTGTTAAAATCGTGGCTATCTTCTAAAGTAGCATCATCAGCTGTTTGCGTTTCATTATTATCAGAAACTTGACTTTCAGTGTTTTCGGCTTCAGGTTCTGAGTCCTCATCAGATTCATCAACGAATTCAACTTGTGATTCAGGTTTAATATCGATCTTATACCCAGTTAAACGAGCAGCTAAACGTACATTCTGCCCCTTCTTACCGATTGCAAGTGACAATTGATAATCGGGCACAATAACTAAAGCATCTTTACTGTCTTCTTCATTATCGCCGAATTGAACTGCAATAACTTCTGCAGGATTCAAAGCATTAGCAATATAATCAGATGGATCATCTTCATATTTAACGATATCAATATTTTCTCCACCAAGTTCATTAACGATATTTTGAACTCTTGAACCTTTTGGTCCAACTAAAGTGCCGACTGGATCGACATCAGGATCGTTGCTTTTCACTGCAATCTTGGTACGATCGCCGGCTTCACGTGCAATAGAAACAATTTCTACAGTTCCATCATAAACTTCAGGAACTTCCTGCTCAAATAAGCGTTTAACAAGGCCTGGAGCAGTACGTGAAACTGTGATTTGAGCACCTTTAGCATCAGAACCTACACGTGTTACTAAAACGCGGATCTTATCTTGAGGATTGTAAACTTCCCCAGGTAATTGATCATTGTGAGGCATAACGGCTTCAACATTACCAATAGTGACATAAACAAAACGATTATCCTGTCTTTCAACAGTACCAGTAACAATTTCGTCTTGATATTGAGAATATTCGTCAATAATGTGATTTCTTTCTGCTTCACGAAGACGTTGCATAATTACTTGTTTTGCAGTTTGAGCGGCAAGACGACCAAAGTTTTTTGGAGTAACTTCAAATTTGATTTCATCGCCTACTTCATAAGCTTTATTGATTTCAAGAGCATCTTTTAAGCTAACTTCCAAGCGACTATCTTGAACTTCATCAACCACAGTCTTAATAGCGTTAACTTTGAAATTGCCTTTCTTTTCATCAAAAACAACTTCCACATTTTGTGCTTGATTATAATTTTTCTTGTATGCTGCAACCAAAGCGGCCTTTATTGCATCAACAATGACATCTTGCTTAATGCCTTTTTCTTTTTCTAAAGTAGCAAAGGCTTCTACCATTTCTTTAGTCATAAGTTTTTGATCATCCTTTCTAAAACTCGACTGCAAATCGAGCATTAGCAATCACATTACGAGGGATCTTGACTTCTTTAGTGCGAGTTTTAACTTTAATTTCTAAAGTTATTTCATCCTCATCTAGTTGTCTTAAAAAACCTTCGTAGATTTTACTACCATCAAGATTTTTATAAAGTCCAACATGGATATAAGAATCAACCGCATTTTTCCAATCCTTTTCTTTCTTAATTGGTCTCTCAAGTCCAGGAGATGACAATTCAAGAACATAAGGATCTGGAAATGGATCGGGATCCAATTCATCTAGTTTTTCAGAAACGATGTCACTTAATTCAGCAATTTCTTCAATATCAATACCACTTGGGCGACGATCTACGTAAATACGCAAGTAGTATTGAGCTTTTTCTTTAACATATTCAACGTCGACAACCTCATCGCCGCGTTCTTGTGCTAAAGGTTCAACTAACTTAGTAACCATTTCAGTAACTTTTGACAAACTTCTTCCTCCGTAATAAAAAGAGTGAGCATTACTGCTCACTCGAATTTGCTATTCGAACTTCGTCTCTAGAATAGCATATTTATTGACTTTTGTAAAATATATCTTAAAACAAAGACAATTGATTTTGATCGGGCATTCCTTCCAAAACACCATTGTTTTCGAAATATTCCATAATCGTCTGGGATACCTTACCACGTTTTGCTAAATCTTCTTTTGATAAAAATTGCTGTTCAGCCCGAGCTGCTACTATTTGTTTTGCAGCGTTATCACCTAAACCCGGAACAGCATTAAATGGAGCTAAGATTGTGTGTTCATCCAAAATCTTAAAGTCCATTGCTTCAGATTCGTTAACATCGACCATTTTGATCTTTATGCCGCGTTCTAAACATTCATTAGCAATTTCTAAAACAGTAAGCAATGATTTATCTTTTGCACTGACATCCATCCCTTTATCTTGGATTTCTTTCATTGCTGCTTTAACTGTGTTTTTACCATGACTCATAGCAACTAAGTCAAATAAATCAGCACGTACAGAAAAGTAAGCAGTGTAATAAATCACTGGATAATATACCTTGAACCAGGCAATTCGTAAAGCCATTAAGATATAGGCCGTAGCGTGGGCTTTCGGGAACATGTATTTAATCTTGAGACATGAAGGAATATACCAATCAGGTATATTATCATTTTTCTTCAAAACTGCCATATCATCGTCGCTGATTCCACGACCATGACGTACTGATTCCATCGTAGAAAAGGCAACTTCTGGCTTTACACCCCAGTGAATCAAGTCCATCATGATGTTATCACGACATCCGATAACGTCCTTTAACTTACAAGTGCCATTATTAACTAAATCTTCAGCATTCCCCAACCATACGTCAGTACCATGGGATAGGCCTGAAATTTGAAGTAATTCAGAAAAAGTATTTGGCTTGGTTTCTTCAAGCATACCACGAACAAAACGAGTACCAAATTCCGGAACTCCTAAAGTTCCAGTTTGAGACTGGATTTGATCTGGAGTAACTCCTAAAATATCAGGACTTGCAAATAAAGACATAACCCCCGGATCATCTGGAGGAATAGTCAAAGGATCAATTCCTGATAGATCTTGAAGCATTCTGATCATCGTCGGATCATCATGGCCTAAGATATCAAACTTCAGAATGTTATCGTGGATTGAATGGAAATCAAAGTGGGTCGTCAGCCAGGCGGCATTTAAATCATCCGCTGGATATTGTACAGGAGTAAAATCATAAATATCCATATCATCTGGAACCACAACGATTCCGGCCGGGTGTTGGCCTGTAGTTCTCTTAACTCCACTAGCACCTGCAGCTAAACGATCTAGTTCGGCATTTCTTAAATGAAGTTCTTTTTCTTCTTCATAATGTTTAACATATCCAAAAGCAGTTTTATCCGCAACTGTGGCAATTGTTCCAGCACGATAAGAATTATCTGGTCCAAACATTACTCGAATATAGTTATGGGCAACTGGTTGATAATCTCCAGAGAAGTTCAAATCGATATCAGGAACCTTGTCGCCGTGAAATCCTAAGAAAGTGGCAAATGGAATATCTTGACCATCTTTAACAAGCTGCGCACCACATTTTGGACATTCTTTGTCTGGCAAGTCAAAACCAGATCCATATTCCCCATTTTCATAAAAATGGGAATATTTACATTTTGGACAGCGATAATGCGGCGCAAGCGGATTAACCTCGGTAATTCCGGACATTGTCGCAACTAAACTTGAACCCACAGATCCACGTGAACCTACCAGATAACCATCTTTATTAGATTTAGCCACTAGTCTTTGAGAAATCAAATAAATAACAGCATATCCATTGGAGATGATTGAATTTAATTCAAGATCAATACGATCTTTTACGATTTTCGGAAGTGGCTTACCATATAGTTCATAGGCCTTGTTGTAAGTCAAATCCTTCATTTCTTGATCAGCATCCGCAATATGAGGTGGATATAGACCGGACTTAATTGGAGCAATTTCATCTATTTGATCAGCAATCTTATTAGTATTATCTATTACAATCTCTTTTGCAATATCTTCGCCTAAAAAATCAAAAGCATCGAGCATCTCTTGTGTGGTATAAAAATGAAGATCAGGAAGAGCCTTATTACGATCTGGATTTGCCTTTTGAGCAGCCAACAAGATCTTACGATAAATTGCTTCATGTGGTTCCACATAATGACTATCACCCGTTGCTACGACGGGCTTTCCAAGTTCTTTACCCAATTTATAAATATTGGAAATAATTTCATGCAATTCATCTTCATCACTAATTAAATGATCATCAATTAAAGTTTGATAATTTGCCGGAGGTTGAACTTCTAAAAAGTCATAGAATTTTGCTTTTTCGCGAGCTTCATCATATCCTTTTTGCATCATAGAAATAAAGACTTCACCCTGCCAACAGCCTGAACCAAACAAAAGTCCTTTATGATATTTTCTTAACTCAGATAGCGGCGTTCTTGGTACGCGATAAAAATATTTGGTCGATGCAAGAGAGACCAACTTATACATATTCTTCAAACCTTCTTGGTTCAAAGCTAAGACAGTCATATGATGAGGACGTGCACGTTTATACACTTGACCATATTTTGCATAATCATTCATTTTTCCAAGATCAGCTTCGCCAAAGCGATCATAAAATGCATCGAGCAACTTAAACATTAGGTATCCAGTTGCTTCGGCATCTTGATTAGCTCTATGGTGGTGCTCTAAAACAACATTATATTTTTTAGCCAACGAATCCAAAGTGTGACGAGTTTGTTCTGGATGAAGCAGACGTGAAACCTCCAGTGTATCTACGACTGGTTGAGTAATTTCATCTAAGTCAGCACGACGTAAGGCTGCATTTACAAAACCAACATCAAATTGAACATTGTGACCACATAATGGACGGTCACCATAAAAATCTTTGAATTGCTTAATAACGACCGCTTCATCATCAGCTTTGCTAACCATCTCATCGGTAATTGAAGTTAAATTAATCGTAGTATCACTTAAAGGATGATGAGGATTAATGAACTTATCAAAACGTTCAATTACCTCCCCATTTTTCATTTTAACTGCTCCGATTTCGATTATTGTGTCATAAACCGATGAAAGTCCGGTAGTTTCCACATCAAAAATGACATATTCTCGATCACGATAATCCATCTCAGTAGGATTTAATACAAGTAAAGCGTGGTCATCAATGGTATTAGCTTCATAACCATATAAGATCTTCATCTCTTGGCTTTTACCGGTATGATATGCTTCCGGAAATGATTGAACATCAGCATGGTCAGTAATTGCAATTGCTTTTTGACCAAACTTTTTAGCTGCTTTTATAAAATCTGTAGGTGGATTGGTTGCATCAAGTTGAGACATATTAGTATGAAGATGTAACTCTACACGTTTTTTCTCACCTTCATAAGTTTCTTGTCGTCCCTTATGTTCAACTAATTCCATATTACGGATATTAAATACTACATCATGTTGCCATTGATCATCTGCAGCAAATCCCTGCATTCGCGCCCAAACACCAGGTTTAATGGATTTTAAGTAGTCAATTTCATCTTTATCCGAAACAAACTTCTTAAATCCAATTGAATCAGTGTAGTCAGTAATTTCACCTGTCCAGATTGCTTTTCCTGATTTGAGCTCTTTCAATTCAGTCGCAAAAATCTGCCCTTCAATTACAACATTGCTAGTTCCATCTTCAATATCTTTCATTTGGATAAACTGAGCTTTTTCATTTATCTTACCGTTTCCAAACCTGCTTGTGCGAGTATTATTACTCTTTTTAGGCTTAGGTTCAGGAGGGTTTTGCTCATAAAAAGCCTGCATAGCAGATTCATGTTCAGCTTGTTGCTGCTGTAGACTCTTGAAGTTTTCATCGATATTACTTTCATCAAGCTTAGTAGTGAATTTGATATTAAAAAATCCATATTTTCTGAACTCTTCGTTCAAATTTGCTAAAACTTGTTCATTAATCAAACCGTCAACTACCTTATTTTGAGCAGGAATCAACCACATATCTTTTTCAAAATAAGGGGTTTGACCTTGTAAAAATTCTCTAACTACGGGTTGTAATTTCTTAGAATTCTGAACAACAAACTTCCAATAATCCGGCAAATGCTTTGCATTGCCGTCAGCTGTTTTAACTTCCAGCTCTACGTCTACAAAAGGATTGAAATTTTTATCAATAGCTTCTGCTAACGCTTGATAAGTTGCAAAATCTAATGGTGTGTCAAAAAAAACGTGGATTTTCCATCTACGCTCACGAGCATATACGTCCACGTTTTCAATTTCACCTTTTTGCAAATTATCATTATCTGCAAAACTATCAGGAAATTTAACTTGTTCGAGTAATTGTAAGAAAAGATCGTTCTTCTTAGTCACGAAAAATTATCCTAACTTCTCACTAATATAAGCTGCCAATTGATCTACAGAAATCTTTTCTGCCTTTTCATCAGTTGGCTGCTTAACTTCCACAATATTTTCTTTTGCATCACGTCCAATTGTGATTCTAATTGGTGCACCAACTAAGTCGGCATCATTGAACTTAACTCCTGGACGTTCATTTCTGTCGTCATACAAAACATCATACTTAGCTGAAAGTTCTTTTTCAAGTTTTTCGGCAAGCTCTGTTTGTACTTCATCTTTCATTTTCATTTGAATTAAATGAATAGTAAATGGTGCAATTTCTTTTGGCCAAGCAACACCATTTTCTGTTAAGTGTTGTTCAACAGCTGCAGAAAGCATTCTAGTAACACCAATACCATATGATCCCATAATAACAGGTTGAGCTTTTCCATTTTGATCTAGGAAATCAGCTCCCATTGTTTTTGTATAGTAAGTTCCAAGTTTGAAAATATGTCCTACTTCAATAGAAGTTGTAAACTTCAATGGCAAATGATCTACAGGGTCTGGTTCGCCTTCATTAGCAGTACGCAGATCAGCAAATTCATCTACCTTGAAATCACGATCTAAGTTGGCATTTTCATATTGATAATCAGTTTCACCAGCACCAACAACTACATTGTATAAATTCTTTACAGTCTCATCAGCGACAATCTTATCTGCCCAATCTGCATTAACCGGACCCACTCCGCCTTTAGCGCTACCTGTAATTTTTTCTAAATCATCGGTATTTGCTTCACGAACTTCATCGGCATCTAAAAGGTGGCCTAATTTAACTTCGTTAATTTGTTTATCAGCACGGATTAAGACCAATACTTTTTGATCATCTGCGATGTAAAGAATACTTTTTACAATTCGAGTTGCCGGGACATCTAAAAACTTTGTAAGTTTTTCAATGCTATCACAGCCTGGAGTAGCAACTTTATGTAATTCTTTTGGATCTTCTGGATCTTGTTTGAAAGTATCAATACTTTTGGCCATTTCAAGGTTAGCTGCATAGGTACCTTTTTCATTAGTAGCAATAGTATCTTCACCGATTGCAGCTGGAGCTTGAAATTCTGTCGAGTTTTTCCCACCCATTGTACCTGAATCAGCGATAACTGGGTGAACAGTCACACCTGCTCGACTAAAAATCTTGAAGTATGCACTCTTTTGATCATCGAATTGTTGGTCTAATTGTTCACGCGTTGCAGCAAAACTGTAACCATCAAGCATTACAAATTCACGACCACGTAGAAGTCCGAAGCGAGGACGGTTTTCATCACGGAACTTAGTCTGAATTTGATACAAAGCAAGCGGCATTTGCTTGTAACTCTTGAGGTTCTTGGCTACGATTTCGGTAAAGGTTTCTTCATGAGTTGGTCCAAGTAAACTTTCACGTCCATGACGATCGTTTAATTTGAACATTTCAGCGCCATATTTCTTATAACGACCAGACTCTTGCCATAAAGTTGCAGGCAATAAGTGAGGCATAATCATTTCAGGAACATTAATGTTTTCCATTTCTTGTTCAATAATGTTTTCGGCTTTTCGTAAAACACGATAACCTAACGGTAAATATGCATAAACACCAGCCGTAACCTGACGAATATATCCTCCACGAATCATCAACTTATGACTTTCAGCAACTGCATCTGCAGGTGCTTCTTTCAAGGTTGGCATAAAAAATTTTGATTGACGCATTTTTCCTCCAAATTAATATTAACTATTTAATAAAATATCTATAAATATCATTTCCAGTAACTGCAATAATTAGAAGTAACAAAATTACAAATCCTGCAACATCTACCATAGCTTCTTTATCTTCTGGAATTGGTCTTCCAATGATTAGTTGGATCAGATTCAATAACAATTTACCACCATCTAAACCGGGAATTGGAATCAAGTTAACAATACCCAAGTTGATTGAAATCATTGCTAAGAAGGCTAAAAGATAAGTAAAGCCCATGTTAGAAACTTGTACAGTTTGTGAATAAATTCCAACTGGCCCAGAAAGTTTATTCAAACTAAAATGTCTAAATAAATTACCTACTGCAGTAAAGATCATACCAGTAGTTTGAACACTAGTATTCCAGCCGCGAGAAAGTTTGACTCCAATGGAATTATCGGGTTTGCCATAAAAACCAAGTTGGTATACTTTTTGTCCTTCTATTTTTCTTGTTTTGGGTTTTATCAAAAAGTTCTTTTCATGGTGATCTCTTTCAACAGTAACTTTAACTTCTCTACCTTTTGATTGAGCTAATTCACTTGCGATTTGTTCAAAATTGGTAATCTTGTGATTATCAATCGCGACAATCTTATCACCGGCTTTGATACCCGCAACTTGAGCTGGATCATTATGAATGGTTGATCCTACTGTAGTTGTAGCAGGTCCAACACTTGCTAAAGACCAGATAAAGAAGACTACAAAACCAAGTAAAATATTCATAAAAGGTCCAGCAAAGTTAGTAGCTAACTTTTTACCAACGCTGGCTTCTTGAAATTGCGTATCACGTGGAGCAATTAGCAGTTCAGTACCATTTTTTTCAATAATTGTTGCATCATGCTCTACATGATAAGTAACCGGCTGATCTTCTTCCCCATTTTTAAAACCTTCAATGATTAAATCATCGACTAAATCACTTTTACTTACTTGAACAGGGATACCTTCAATTGGCATCTGAGAACCTGATGCATCAATTCGTTTAACTTTATCTTGATCATCTAATTGTACAACAACTGTTGTACCTGGCTCGATAACGGCACTATCATCAGGCCCAGCCAAACGAACATAACCACCTAAAGGCAGCCAACGAATAGTATAAGTCGTCTGCTTTCTCATTGTCTGAAAAAGTTTAGGCCCCATACCAATGGAGAATTCTCTAACAAGAATTCCACTTTTTTTAGCGACAATAAAGTGTCCAAATTCATGGACAAATACTAAAATTCCAAAGACGACAAGAAAAATTAAGATTCCTTTCATCTACTGGCTCCCTATAAAATTCCCATAAATGCTACTACTGGTAAGACTAAGAGCATACTATCAAAGCGATCTAAGATCCCGCCATGACCTGGCAAAATTTTACCAGAATCTTTTACTCCGTAGAAACGCTTATAAGCTGACTCTACTAAGTCTCCCATTTGACCAACAATTGACAAGAAGAAGGCAAGTAAAATCATCATTCCATTGTTTCTTCCAGTTGGAACTAAGAAAACATAAATCGCAGAAAATACTAAAGCACAAATTACTGCACCGATTGAACCTTCCCATGTCTTATTGGGACTAATTACAGGCCATAATTTATGTTTACCAATTTTTCTACCAATCATATAAGCTCCAATATCAGTTGCCCAAACAACTACAAATACATAGCACAAGATTGCTAATCCGTAGCCATCATGGACATTTCTGATCGCTGACATATAGTGAAAACCAGTTCCAATATATAAAGCGGCTATAGTGTAAACACCTGCATCATCAAATGTAACTCTATTTTTGGATAAAACCGTTCTCACAAGTAGTAACATTACAAAAATGTAGAATATATCATACCTATTCAAAAATTTAGGTAAGAAATTGAAGAAAGCATTTGGAACTGTAATTGTTAATGCTGCCAAGAGCGTAAAAATAAAGTCCCAAGAAACGATTATCTGCTTCTTCATAATAAAAATTTCGCTAATACCTACTGCTGTAAATAAACATGTAAGAAGGTCAATCCAAATTCCGCCTGCTAAAACAATAGGAATGAATAAAATTAATGCTACTATCGCAGTTATAACACGTTGTTTCATATAATTATCAAATAAATTCTTTTTATAAATCTAAACTAAACTTTACCAAAACGTCTTTCACGTTTTTGATAATCTGCTATCATTTTATCTAAATCATCTACAGTAAAATCAGGCCAGAATTTGTCTGTAAACTCGAATTCACTATAAGCTAATTGCCATAACATAAAATTGGAAAGGCGTTCTTCTCCAGAGGTTCTAATTAATAAGTCAGGATCAGTATATGGCTTCAAATTTTCAGTTAATAAATTATCTGAAACCATTTGTTCATCAATTTGACTTGCATTAATTTCACCATCTTGAACTTTTTTTGCTATCTTTTGAACAGCATTGACAATTTCAGCTCTAGATCCATAGTTAAAAGCAAAATTAAGAACCATACCTGTGTTTGAAGCAGTTTGTTTTATTGCTTTTTGAGTGACTTCATAAGTTTTTTCCGGCAAGTTATCACTAAAGCCCATGATGTTAACTCGGACGTTGTTTTCTTGTAATTCGGGCATAAATTTATCAAAAAAATCTATTGGAAGTCTCATAAGATAATTAACCTCATCACTTGGACGAGCCCAATTTTCAGTTGAAAAGGCATACAAAGTTAAAACCTTGATGCCTAATCGATTAGCTTCCAAAGCTATTTTTCTGATGTTGTCCATACCCTGTCGATGTCCCATAAAACGTGGCAAATGTCGTTTTTTAGCCCATCGACCATTACCGTCCATAATTATTGCTAGATGATTTAAAGGCTTATTATCATTACCCATTTCTATCTTCCCTAGCCTTGAGTAATTTCTTTGCTCTTTTCGTCAGCTAATTGATCTACTTTCTTTGTAGAATCATCAGTTACTTTTTGAACTTGCTTTTCCAAGCTTCTTTGTTCATCTTCAGTAATATCGCCGTCTTTTTCTTGACGCTTTAAAGTATCCATTGCATCACGACGAACATTTCTGATAGCAATTTTAGCTTGTTCAGCTAATTTTCCAACTTGTTTAGCAATTTCTTGACGACGTTCACCAGTCAATTGTGGAATTACAATTCTGACAACTGTACCATCATTTGCAGGAGTAATTCCCAAGTCTGAAGCTAAGATTGCATGCTCAATATCATCCAAACTAGATTTGTCGTAAGGAGTAATCATTAATACTCTTGCTTCTGGAATTGAAATACTTGCCATTTGATTCAATGGAGTTGGCGCTCCATAATAATTCACATTAATACCATCTAATAAACTAGCATTTGCAACACCTGCACGAATACCGCCTAAATCTTTTTGAAAAACAGCGATAGATTTATCCATGTTGCTTTTTGCTTTATCAATAACTTCGTTAGCCATTATTTACCACCCTTTATCACAGTACCAATATTTTCACCTTCAACAACCTTCTTGATGTTGCCAGGCTTATTAACATTAAAGACAACCAAAGGAATGTTATTGTCCATAGAAAGTGAACTAGCAGTTCGATCCATAACTTTGAGGTTTTTAGCGATTAAGTCTAATTGAGTTAATTCGGAGAATTTAGTTGCTTCTGGATCAACTTTAGGGTCAGCTGAATATACACCATCTACTCCATTTTTAGCCATTAAGATCACATCTGCGCCAATTTCAGCAGCTCTTAATGCAGCAGTGGTATCAGTTGAAAAGTAAGGATTACCAGTTCCTCCGCCGAAAATAACCACACGACCTTTTTCAAGGTGACGCATAGCCTTACGACGGATATAAGGTTCAGCAATTTGTCTCATTTCGATAGATGTTTGAACTCTGGTTGGTACACCTAAGTTTTCTAATCCATCTTGAAGAGCTAAACCATTCATAATTGTAGCAAGCATCCCCATATAGTCTGCTTGTGCTCTTTCCATACCTAATTTGGCACCAGTTTCACCGCGCCACATGTTACCACCACCACAGACGATACCAATCTCAACGCCCATATCATGGACACTCTTGATTTCGGCAGCTAAATGGCTAATAACTTTAGGATCAATACCAGTTCCTTGTGAGCCGGCAAGTGCTTCGCCGGATACTTTTAAAATTATGCGTTTGTACTTAACTTGACTCATGATTGTCCTCCTCTATAGCTTTTATCATTTTACCATAAACAATAGTAAATAAGGGAAAAAGAAAAGGAGTAGCATTAAAAAAATACTCCTCCTTTTCTAAATCTTTAAAAGATTATTTCATTTGTTCACGAACTTCAGCTGCGAAATCTTCTTCTTTCTTTTCGATTCCTTCGCCGACTTCGTAACGTTTAAAGGCAACAAGCTTTGCACCGTTTTCCTTTAAAAATTCGCCAACAGTCTTGCTGTCGTCCATGATGTAGTTTTGTGATAAAACTGCAAAGTTCTTATCAACTTGAGTGTTATCATCAATAAAGCGTTGCATCTTACCTGGGATGATCTTGTCCCAAATCTTTTCAGGCTTACCTTCTTCTTTAAGTTCTGCCTTGATATCTTCTTCAGCTTTAGCCAAAATATCATCAGTTAATTGCTTTGCAGAACCATAAACAAGATGTGGTAAAGGCTTCTTGTTAACCAATGCACGACTTTCGTTATCTTGATCAATCTTATGATTCATTACAGCTAATTGTTCAGTAATGAATTCGTCATCTAATTCGTCTGGTGAGATTACTTTTGGTGCCATTGCAGCGATATGCATAGCTAAGTGCTTAGCAGTAGCTGCATCTGCACCTTCTAAAACAGTGATAACACCGATTTGACCACCATTATGTTGGTAAGCACCAAATTCTTGATCATCAGTCTTTTCTTCTAAAGCGAAACGACGTAAAACGATCTTTTCACCGATAGTAGCAGTTGCATCAACAAATTCTTGGCCTAAAGTTGAACCGTCATCAGTCTTTAATGCTTCAGCTGCTTCCATGTCAGCTGGCTTACCTTCTGCAATAGTTTCAGTAGCTTTCTTTACTAAGTTAACAAACTTTTCGTTTGAAGAAACGAAGTCAGTTTCTGAGTTAACTTCAGTAATAGCAGCGGTATTGCCATCAACATAAACACCAGTTAAACCTTCGGCTGCAACACGGTCAGCTTTCTTAGCTGCCTTTGCCATACCTTTATCGCGAAGGAATTGAACTGCCTTGTCCATATCACCGTCAACTTCTACCAATGCCTTTTTAGCGTCCATAACGCCAGCACCAGTGCGTTCACGTAATTCCTTAACTAATTTAGCAGTAATTTGTGCCATTAATATGTCCTCCTACAGAACTACCAGTTTTTAACAAATTAGTCTTGATCTTCTGCTTCTTCAGCTACTTCTTCCATTGACTTTTCGCCATCTTCATTTTCAGCAGCCTTATCAGCCATTTCCTTTTCTACTGACTTTTCATCGTCTTGACCTTGCTTACCTTCGATGATAGCGTCAGCCATGGCACCTGCGATCAAGCGGATAGCACGGATAGCATCATCATTTGAAGGGATAATAACATCAATAGGATCTGGATCAGTATTAGTGTCAACCATTGCGACAACTGGAATACCTAAAATGTTTGCTTCGTGAACAGCAATCTTTTCCTTCTTAGGATCAACAACAAACATAACATCTGGGATTCTTGGCATATCTTCAATACCACCTAAGAATCTTTCAAGTTTGTCCATTTCCTTAGTTAAGACTGCAACTTCTTTCTTTGGCAATACGTCAAAAGTACCATCTTCTGACATTTGCTTTAATTGCTTTAATCTTTTAACACGACTTTGAATAGTGCTCCAGTTAGTAAGAGTACCACCCAACCAACGTTCGTTAACGAAGTATTGGCCTGCACGTGTAGCTTCTTCTTTAATAGCGTCTTGAGCTTGTTTCTTAGTACCAACAAACAAGAATACGCCACCGTCAGCAGCAACTGCCTTAGTGTAGTTGTAAGCATCATCTAACATCTTGATAGTCTTTTGTAAATCAATGATGTAGATTCCGTTTCTTTGAGTAAAGATGTAAGGAGCCATCTTTGGATCCCATCTTCTAGTTTGGTGACCGAAGTGGACACCTGCTTCAAGCAATTGCTTCATAGTAACAACTGACATAAATAAATTCCTCCTAATGGTTAATTCCTCTCAAGAGGTCAAATTAAAGTTAGACCATGTAGGCACCGAAACTTTAATCGCTCTTGATGTGATTTATATTATATGTGCAAAACGCACACTTTGATATTGTAGCAATATTTATTTCTTTATGCAATCAAAACTTCACATTATGTTCTTTTAAAAATTTCTCTTTCCACGCACGATTATGATGTTTGAACCAATACTCTCTTTTTAAGGCTAATCTTTTATCATCAAATTCTTCATGATAAATCATTTTCACCGGACGACGAGTCTTAGTGTATTTAGCTCCTTTGCCAGCATTATGCATTTGCAAACGGTGTTTTAGATCATTTGTAAAACCTCCATAAAAACTACCATCTGCACATTTCAAACAATAAAAATAATATTTCCCCTCATTCAAATGTTTTTCTCGATTTTCAGGAGTTTCTTTGATGATCTCACTAATATTTTTTTTAAAACTGCCATCTACATTATGAACCACAATATCATTTGCTAAAACTAACCCATCACTTCCAGTATTTTTAACTGCTTCAATGAGAACCAGATTAGCATCTTGCCCTTTTTTAGAAATAAAGGGTTGAATAAATTTGGGGCTTAGTTCATGTTTTTGACAATAATAAATGATTTCTGCTAGCCTTTGCGGGCGGTGGATCATAAACATCTTGCCTTTCATTTTTAGCATTTGACTGGAGACATCAATTATTTGTTCCAAATTAATTGCGATTTCATGACGGGCGATTGCTTTTTTCTCGTCTGGATTAATCACATGCCCTTCTGGCACTTTAAAATAAGGTGGATTGACAACTACCATATCATATTTATCTTTACCTAATTTTTGAGGAGCTTTTAAAGCATTAAAATTATGCACGTCAATACGGTTTTCTAAATGATTCAATTCCACACTGCGAATCGCTTGATGTGCAATATCTTTTTGAATTTCAACACAATCATAATGGGCACGATTAAAATAAGACATATATAAACTCACTGCCCCATTACCACTACATAGATCCACTATTTTATAATTATCATGTGCCTTTTTTTGAGCAAAATAAGCTAAAAATATACTGTCCAAAGTCACACTAAAAGAATCTTTAGCCTGGATTATTTGCCGATCATTACTATAAATGTAGTCAATTCGTTCGTTATCTTTTAAGACTGCCATTTAAAAACAGCTCCCCTTTATATTTTTAATGCTGTATAATATTGTACATTATTAGTGGAGGAATTTTATGTTTTATAAAATAATACGTCCGATTGCTCGTTTTGTTGTCTGGGTTTTAAATGGACACCTGCATGTCCACCATAAAGATCGTTTACCTAAGGGGAATTACGTTTTAGTAGCTCCTCACAGAACTTGGTGGGAACCTATTTTATTTGCACTAGCAGCTAGTCCAATGGAATTTATGTTCATGGCCAAAAAAGAGCTTTTTAAAAATCCAATTTTACGTTTTATTTTAAATCATGCGCATGCTTTTGCAGTAGATCGTGATAATCCTGGTCCTTCAGCTATCAAAATTCCAGTCAAAGGATTAAGAAAAACAGATTTATCATTAATTATCTTTCCTTCTGGAACAAGACATTCTGAAGAATTAAAAAGCGGCGCCTTTGTAATCGCAAAAATGGCAAATAAGCCATTAGTCCCAGTTGTTTATCAAGGCCCCTTAACCTTTAAAGGGCTATTAAAAAGAAAACCTTTAAATGTCTGTTTCGGTGACCCAATCACTATTGCTCGATCAACTAAAGTTGACAAAGATACTGTAGCAGGTCTTTACAAGGAATTAGAAAAAGCATGGGACAAAATCGACAAAGAACAAGATCCGACATTTAAATACATTCCTAGATAAAAGATTGTTTATTTTCAAACAATCTTTTTTAGTTATTTGAATTAATAGTGTTAAAATTAAGTGTCAAAACATATTTAAGGAGTAGAAAATAATGTTAGAAAAACCTTTATACAAAATGATGCTGAGCCATTCATTCAATATCCCCGTAAAAGTTACCTATTGGGATGGTAAATCTGAAGTTTACGGCAATGGGACACCAGAAGTCGAGGTTATTTTTAACAAAAAGATTCCTTTCTCAGACATCACTAATAACGCTTCTCTTGCTTTAGGGGAAGCTTATATGAATAAAGATCTTGAAATCAGAGGAAGTATTCAAAAGTTAATTGAATCGGCTTACGAAAACGCGGGCTCTTTCATGAGAGCCTCAAAATTCAGAAAGTTTTTACCTAAACAAAAACATACTGAAAAGCAAAGTCAAGAAGACGTTCAAAGCCACTACGATATTGGTAATGACTTTTATCGTTTATGGTTAGATCCAACCATGACTTATTCCTGTGCCTATTTTACCAATGGAAATAACGACGACCTAGAAGCCGCACAAATTGCCAAAGTTCATCACATCTTGCAAAAGTTAAATCCTGAAAAAGGCAAAACTTTACTTGATATCGGCTGTGGCTGGGGAACTTTAATGTTAACAGCTGCTAAAGAATACAATTTAAAGGTTACTGGAGTTACTTTAAGTAGAGAACAATATGAATTAGTAACTAAGAAAATTAAAGATATGGGTCTACAAGACCAAGCTGAGGTCTTACTTGAGGATTATCGCGAGTTAGGTGATCGTCAATTTGATTATGTAACCTCAGTCGGGATGTTTGAACACGTTGGAAGCGAAAACTTAGGTGAATATTTCAAAGATGTTGCTAAATATCTTAAAATTGACGGAGTTGCTTTAATTCACGGAATTACTCGCCAGCAAGGTGGTGCAACTAATGCCTGGATTAACAAATACATTTTCCCAGGCGGCTACATCCCTGGTTTAGTTGAGATTGTTTCTCGAATTGAAGAAGCTAACTTACAAATTACTGATATGGAAATGCTTCGTCGTCACTACCAAAGAACTCTCGAACTTTGGGATAAGAACTTTAATGAAGCTCGTCCAAAAGTTGAAGGTATGATGGGAGAAAGATTTGCTAGAATGTGGGATATGTACCTGCAAGCATGTGCGGCAAGTTTCCAATCAGGAAATATTGATGTTATTCAATATCTATTAACTAAGGGTCCATCAGGCAAAAACCTACCTATGACTCGTCAATACATGTTAAATGACAAATAATGACAAACAAAAACTGCGGATTGTGTTCCGCAGTTTTTTGTTTCTATTCAAGTGGGAAAATTTTATCGGGATTAATAACACTATTTGGATCAAAGACCTTTTTTAACTTTCTCAATAAATCTGTATAGTCTTGACCATAATAATCTTCAAACCAGTCTTTTCTAGCGTAACCTATTCCATGTTCACCAGACATATTACCGTCTAAAGCTTTAGCTGTCTTATACAATTCACTAATTATATACTTACTTTTTTCTTTATATTCTTCATCAGACAAATTATCTGAACACAGATAGATATGTAAATTACCATCTCCTGCATGACCAAAATTAGGAATTCGCATGCCAGTATCTTCTTCAAGCTCATCTACACGATGTAATACTTCAGGAATTTTGTTAATTGGTACGCAAATATCTATTTCATCCATTTTTGGTGTTGATTTTTGAATTGCTAATAAGAGTGCTTCACGACATTCCCAAATCTTCTTAGCTTTTGCAGAGTCAGCATCTAAAATAACTGCTTTTTCAGCATTAAATGGCTTTGTTACTGCTAAAGCTTGCTGTAATTCGGCCTTTAGCTCGTCATCTGTAAATGCGTCAAGGCCTAATATGATAAAGCCATTACCAGTTTCAATAGGGAATTTTTCATTATAATACTTTTCCCAAAGGTTTATTACTTTGCGTCCCATAAACTCAACTGTCGTAGGTACAACTCCAGAAGCTAAAATTGCAGGGACGGATTTAATAGCACTATCTAAATTTGGAAACGGAATTATTGCATTGATTGATTTCTTTGGGCGTGGATAAAGTCTTAAAGTTACTTCAGTGACTACACCCAAAGTTCCTTCAGAGCCAATAATTAAATCTTTTAATGAGTATCCCGAGGCAGATTTAACTGCCTTAGTACCAAACTTGTATAATCTCCCATCAGTTAAAACTACAGATAACTTTCTAATATGCTCTCTTGTAACGCCATATTTAATTGCTTTTAATCCACCAGCATTAGTATCAACGTTCCCACCAATAGCTGCCCAGTGCATAGCAGGAGCCGGCATATAAGTAAATGGCTTATCAGCTAAAAATTCCTCAATATCTTTTAGACGAATTCCGGCTTGAACCGTCATTGTTAAACTTTCTGGTTCATATTCAATCACCTTATTCATCTTAATCATATCTAAGCTAATGCCACCTTTGACAGTTAAATTAGCTCCCATAAGACCTGTCGAATTACCACGCGCTACAAGTGGAATATGATTATCACTTGCGTACTTAACAACTTTTTGAACCTCTTCATTAGTAATCGGTTGTATAACTAAATCAGGCATCGCTTTAACAGTTTTAAACTGATCATGATCCCAATGACTAGTTGGATTAGTTATAAAACGTTCTTTATCAGTGATAAAAGAACTCAGATTTTGTAAATCATTAGAATTAATTTTATGGTAATGCATAATAGTACCTCATTCTTTAATCATTTTTCTATACATAATTAGTTTATCCTATATATGTAAGCGCTGTCAAAGAAGTTCAAAAAAAGAATGACATTTCTGTCATTCTCATATACTTTTGTCTATTCTGATTTATGATTTTGCAGGGTATAAAGATTATAGTAATAACCTTTTTTAGCTAATAACTCATTGTGCGTTCCCTTTTCAATTATGCGACCCTTATCTAAGACAATAATTTGATCTGCATCAACAATTGTTGAAAGACGGTGAGCGATAGCCAAAGTTGTTCTCCCCTGTCTTAGCTTTTTTAGACCGTCCTGAATTAAAGTTTCGGTTTCAGTATCAACATTGGCTGTGGCTTCATCCAAAACTAATATTTTAGGATCAGTAACTAAAGTTCGAGCAAAAGATATTAATTGTCGCTCCCCTTGACTTAACTCACTACCGCCTTCGATAACCTTAGCATGGTATTTACCAGGCATTTTTTCAATAAACTCATCAGCTTGAACGGCCTTAGCAGCTTGCTTAATTTGTTGATCAGAAATTTTATCATTATATAGTCTGATATTAGATGCAATGTCACCATAAAACATGAATGGCTCTTGTAAGACCAAACCTAATTTTTTACGCAGCTGCTCTTTAGGATACTTTTTAATATCAACACCGTCTATTAAGATTTGTCCCTTATGAAATTCATAAAAACGCATCATGACGTTGATAATCGAACTTTTACCAGATCCAGTATGTCCAACAATCCCTAAAGTTTCTCCAGGATTTACTGTAAAGCTTATATCATGTAAAATCTCATGCTTTCCATCGTAAGAAAAGCTAACATGCTTAAATTCAATCTTACCTTTAGAAATTGTTAAACCAGCTTCGGCGTCTTGCTTAGGCTCATATTCAGTATTATCTAAAATTGCGAAAATTCTTTTACCCGCTACTATTCCATCCTGAAACAATGTCATCTGATCCATTAAAGTCGCTATTGGATTAAATAATTGAGAAATGTATTGTGAAAATGCATAAACAACTCCAGCTGGGACAAATGTTTCTTGTAGTGGAAAGCCAAAATACATCAATGCAACTGCTAAAGCAAGTGAATACAACATACTGGTCAAAGGTGAAAGCAGCAATGAGTTCATTTTAATCATATTAAAACGCGTCTGCATTAAACCACCATTTTCACCTTCAAAACGGTCAGTCATACGATCTTGCTGGCTAAATTGTTGGATGACTGAAACACCTTCAATTGATTCATTCAAGTTAGTATTAATTCTACTGAGTTGTTCACGATAATTACGATATAACTTTGAACTCATTCTTGAGTAAACTGCCATAATCACAAACATAATCGGTATAAAGATCAACATCAACCACCCAGCAGTAGAATTAGTAACAAACATTGCTACTGTAGCTGAAAGCACCGAAAAGATCGCCATAATCGTACTATTTAAGACTGTTAAAAAATTACTCAAAGTCATCGTATCATTAGTAACTCTTGAAACAATCGATCCAGCTGGTGTTTGATCAAAATAACGCATCCCTAATTTGTGTAGTTTACGATAGAGAGTTTTTCTCACCTCTTCTAAAGTGTTTTCTGCACCCACTGCAAAAAAGTATTCATAAACAAATTGTAAGATTGCCTTCAATAATGATCCGACTGCATATAAAAGTCCTGCATAGAGGATAATTTGAACAGTAATACTTTGCTTTAATAAAAAATGATCTAAAAAGTATTGAAGACCATATGGCAAAAGCATATTGATCACACTAACCAAGAATGCCCCTAAAATTGCAACTAAAATTTGATACTTATAGGACATGAAAAAAGTTAGCAATCGTTTAAAAATTTGAACTTGCTCTTTAATCGGAATTGCTTGTGACCACACTGATTGGCTTTTTTCTTCATTATCCATTATCGTTTTCACCTACCTTATCTTCTAATTCTTGCCGCTGCCACATATCTGCGTACCATCCATTTTCATCAAGTAATTCTTGATGAGTTCCCCGTTCGATTACCTGTCCATTTTTCAATACTAAGATGATATCAGCATTTTTAACAGAAGTTAGTCGGTGAGTAGCAATAATAGTAGTTTTGTCTTTTCGTTCCTCACGAAGAGAAGACAATATTTCCGATTCAGTTTTTGCGTCCACGGCTGACAATGCATCATCTAAAATTAAAATCTGACTTTGTTTAAGCAAAGCGCGAGCAATTGAAATACGTTGCCTTTGTCCTCCAGAAAGCGAAACCCCATTTTCTCCAACTAAAGTGTTGTAAGATCTTGGCATCTGCAAAATATCATTATGCAAATCACTTTTTTTAGCAACATCAATAATCTGATTGCTTTCAGCATCGGCATTAGAAAAAGAAATATTTCTCTGAATACTTGTAGAAAATAGATAATTATTTTGAGGTACATAAGAAATTTGTCTTAAAAGTAAATTCAACGGAATATTTCTAATATCGTGACCATTTAATGAAATTTCACCATCGTAGTCATCAAATTCACGCAATAACAACTGGATGATGGTAGTTTTACCTGAGCCTACTCGTCCAACTAAGCCTAACGTTTGACCAGGCTTTAACAAAAAATGAACATTCTTTAAAACCGTTACATTTTTTTCGTCAGGATAAGCAAATCGCTGAATATCAAAATTTAGATCTCCTTGAAGATCCTGAGCAGTCAATGAATCGTCAGCGTGTTCATCAGTGATTAATGATTTTTCATTTAATATTTTTTCGACACGATCATAACTAGCACTTCCGCGTTCTAGAATATTAAATAAATAACCAATTGCAAACATTGGCCAAACCATATTACCAATATAAGCGACAAAAGAAACTAACTGGCCAACTGATAAGACTTTATTAGTGACAAGTAAACTTCCATAGATAATAGTTATTGTATAAGTTAAACCGATAATGACAGTACCTAAAGGATCAAACAAACAATTCCACACAAAGACGCGCTTGTTAATTTTGATTGTTTGATCAACCATCTTATCAAAAGAAGCTGTATCTTGTTGACCCTGACCAAAAGTTTTTAAAACTTTGATCCCAGAAACTGATTCTTGAGTTTTATTATTCAATCTAGAAAAAGCCGCTTGCGATTTATCAAAAGCATCGTGTAAACGATCACCTAGATTTTTTGCTCCCCATGCTAAAAAAGGAAGTGGTAACAATGCAATGATTGTTAAACGAAAATCTACAAAGACAATCATCGCAATCATCGTTGATAAACCCATTACCAATGAATCCACTAATGTCAAAACACCATCACCTGCAACATTTTGGATAGCCGAAACATCATTTGTAGCATGAGCCATCAAATCACCTGTTCGATGACGTTGATAAAAAGTGCGGTCCATATCCATAAAGTGATTGTATAATTTTGATCTCATCTGGCGTTCCAATTGAGCTGCTCCACCCCAAATCTGTTTTCGCCAAAAAAATCGTAAAATATACAAAACAACCGCTGTCGCAATAACAGCTAAAATTAGCATCCCATATTGGCCCCAGCTGATATGACCTTTATCAAGTTGATCAGCCATCAAACCTAAAACCCTAGGTGGTACTAAGTTGGCAAAAGAAGTTAAAGCTAAAAAAGTGATTCCAATGATATAGCGTTTTTTCTCCTTCTTGAAAAACCAACCTAACTTTTTAAATATTCCCATGTATTACCTCTAAGCTTAAAAACAAAAGAAAGGAAGGCAGTGATAATCCTTGCCCTCCTTTATCTCAAAATTAGTGATCAGATAGAACTTACTTATTTTGTTGGTGCTTCATCATGTTCATTACTTGATTCAACTTCTTAGCAGATGGTTTTTGTCCCATTTGTGACATCATAGCAGCAATCATATCTTCACTAATTGGAGGATTGTCTTTGAAATACTTCTTCATATAAGCACGTGCACCATAAAAGCCTCCAATAAGACCAATAAGTAGTGCGATGACAATCAAAAATATTGCTAATCCTAAGTTCATTATGTAAAAACCTCCAATTTCGTATCAAGTAAATTCTACTAAAAAACCACTTCTTTTTAAAGACTATTTCTAATCTTTTCTTAAACCTTTTCTTCGTTGAGCTTCTTTAGCCTTCTCAGAAGTCACTTCTTTACCATCTTTATCAATCACGACAGTATCTTCAAGCTGCTGTCTGAATCCGGCTCTAAAGTTTTCCAAAAATGCTGCTCTAAGCTTTTTTCTTTCTTCTAGTTCTTCAGGAGTAAGTTCTCTTTCTTGACTAGTGTGATAAAGTTCATTGATTCTCTTGATAACCTTTTCTTCTTCTTTTTTATCCATAATTAAACACCTCACTATTCAACACCTAGTCTACCCTAGTTATTTAAAGAAAAAAAGCGCAAAGTTTTAAAATTTCTTAGAACGTTTGTTTGTTAATTGCAAATAAATTTGCTAAAATAAGAATAAGAAATTAATGGAGATAAATTATGACTGAAACACATGAGAGCAAGCAATTAGAAATTTTAAGATATATTTATGATACTGTTGAAGATCGGGGATTTCCACCTACAGTACGAGAGATATGTACTGCTGTTAATTTATCCTCTACTTCAACTGTTCATGGACATTTATCCCGTCTTGAACGTAAAGGCTATATTGTAAAAGATGCTACTAAACCTCGCGCAATCGAAGTAACTCATGCCGGCTTAGACGCACTTGACATTAAGCCAACTGATATTCCGGTCGTTGGTGTCGTTACAGCGGGACAACCAATTTTAGCAGTTGAAGATATCGAAGATTATTTCCCACTTCCACCAGACCTTGAAAGTGATGCTGGTGACTTATTCATGTTAAAGGTTCACGGAACCTCAATGATTAATGCCGGAATTTTAGATGGGGACAATGTAATCGTTCGTAAGCAATCAAGTGCCAACAACGGTGAGATTGTTGTCGCAATGACTGAAGAAAATGAAGCCACAGTTAAAAGATTTTACAAAGAAAAAGATCATTATCGCTTGCAACCTGAAAATGATACTATGGCTCCAATTATTTTAAATGAAGTACAAATTTTAGGAAAAGTTGTTGGGCTTTATCGAAATAATATTGATTAAAAAAAGTGGATCGTTTGATCCACTTTTTTGTTTGAGCCGAGATTTATTTCATACTTGCGATCATCTTAAATGCAGTATCTAAACTGTGAGCTCTAATTTGGTAAACCCGATTATTTTGCTTCCAAGATATTACATTCCCTAATGATCCATAAGATTCAGCAACTTGAATTCTCATTGAACCATGTGTCTGTGGTTCAGGTAACTTGTATTTCTTAGCCAAAGCCGCAACTTTTTTAGCTGTTGTAAGCGGCTCTTGGTCAGCAACAGTCGAGGCATGAATGCTAAATGACCATTTTCCTTGAGTCCAACTTAAATAAGTTTGACCAGCTCCGCTTTGCTGAGTTGCTACAACGTCGTCAGTAACCTTGACTTGTGGCAAGCTCTTATCATCAGCTTGAAAGTTAATTACATCAGCTGTTTGACTATCATTCAAATTGTTTTCTTCAGATAAAACAGCAAACGGACGCTCTTTCTTTATTGCTGGATTATTAAATTTTAAAGCAGTCTTACCGACACTATAATAAATATCATTTTCACCATTTGCTTTTGTATAGCGAACATTCAATTTATCTGAACCGGATGTTAGACCATCAGATTGTGGCAGAATCATCTCTGGAAAAACTTTTTTCAGTTGACGGTTCATTTGTAATAAACGGCTGGTTTGAGGAGCCTGACTTTGACTGTGATTTGACTCAGACTCATTGTTGGTCTTTTCAGTAGACTTAGTAGCCACTTTGTTCTTTTTAACTTGGCTTCTTTTACTACTTTGAGAGCTTGTAGAAGTATTTGAACTAGCGTTATTTTGACAAGCAACCGTAAATAAAGCAGTTGCAATAGCTAGCGCAGCCACACTATATTTCTTTTTCATGATTCTACCTCCATCATATTTATCTAACACTAGATTATCATAATTTTGGTGAGTTCAATATTATTTAGGCTTTTTTATGTAAGCCTTAACATTTAGCCAATCATTTTCGATTATTTTACTTAACTTACGATTATAAAAAACTGCAGCTGGATGATACATCGCAATTACTGTGTATTTTTGTTTTGACCAGACAAAACCATTTTCTTTCTCATTTAATTGCAAAATAGGTGTGTTTTTGATTGCCTTTCCATGATACTCAGAAATAGAATAGTCTTTTCCTAATAAGCGCCTCAAAGCAGTAGTGCCGACAGCAACTATAACTTTGGGTTTAACATTTTTTATTTCATAATCTAAAAATGGAGCATGTGCCAAGACTTCTTTTTGTGTAGGTTTTCGATTAGGATACTTTGTTACCTCTTTATTTTCTCTTTTAGAAAAAACTTTCTTAACACCAAAAGGCCGACTTCTAACAGCAGAGGTTATATAGACTTCTTCTCTCTTCAAACCGATTGAAGCTAAAGACTTCATCAATTCTTTTCCACTAGCACCATGAAAAGGAATATGTGATTCAATTTCTTCTCGCCCAGGAGCTTCACCTACGATCATCAAAGCTGGCTCATTAGGACCAGCCCCTTCATTGATTCCTTCCAAATTAAAGCCTTTGGAGCGTTGATTTACTTTATCAATTAATATTTTTGGATATTTCATAGTTTATCAATATAATCATTTGCCTGTTTGAGCATTCTCATTTTGCCATGACCAAGTAAATATTTTTTTGCCTGGTTAAAATCAACCCACTTGAAAGCCTTGATTTCTTCTTTTTGAATTTTTACCTGTCCATTGCTATTGAATGCCAAATACAGAGTCACTTCTTTTTCGTTGCCGTTAGGGATGAAATAGTGTGTTGTTGTAGAAAAATCAAAATCAAATTTTGGCTTCAAATGGACTTCTTCAAAGACTTCTCTTTGAGCAGCTTGCTGACTGGATTCGCCAGCTTCAATGTGTCCTTTTGAAAATCCCCAATTATTATTAACAATACTTTGGACAATTAAAAATTCACGTTTATTATTTTGCTGGCGGTAAATAATAGCCCCAGCCGAATATTCTTTCCCCATTTTAAAGCACTTGCCTCAACTTATCTTCAAAAATCGGCAGCCAAACATCTCGATATTGCTGTCGTGTTGGCTGGATATCAATTTCTTTATCGGTAGATAAATCAATCAATTCGATTTGCCACTTTTGTTTTAATTGTAAGACTTTTTCAAACAAGTAGACATATTTTTTATAATCATTTTTGTAATTCATGAATAAAATTATTGGACATCCCCAAAGCAAGCTAGTTTGTGAAATCATATATTCGACTGCTCCAATAATTGTTTTCGTATCATAGTGCTTATCTGCCAAATCGCCTATTTTAACATTTTTATTTAAATCTAGCTCAGGAAGTTCGATAACTAATGCATCCGGTTGATAAAGTTTTAGATCGTTTTGAAAGCGGCTGATATAAGAATCATCTTTTTGAAAACTATCTTGATGAGTCAAAAAAGTATCAACTTCGACATCCTTAAGGCCAATAAGACCATCTTTTTGCCATAAATAATCGACAAAGCTTTCTCCTAAGCTACTTAGACCAAATGTAGTATTGCTACCTAAAAATAAGGCAGTCTTATCAGTCAATATGTTCTGACTAAATTCAACATTTTCTAAACTATACTCCTTACTATTACCAACCTTTTTGGCTTGATTAAAATAATACTGAGCATGTTCAGGATGCAACGTTAAATCTTGACTAAGTTCTTCTCTGGCAATTGGCGAAATGGCATTCTGTGTTTCTAATAATTCTAAAAATACACTCTTTTTCAAATTTTTACCTACTTTGAATTAAGCCTGTAACTTAACATGATAAATTCTATTTTTTAAAGTAGTCAGGTCACTATCTCGATGATATGCTACTGTCAAATATAAATCATTTTCTCCCAAAATTTGGATTCCTTCAAATTCAGTCAAATAGCCGATACAATCTAAAGTTCGATTCTGATCCAAGCCAAGAACTAGCCAATTGTCCGGGTTAGTCTCACCCCAGGGAATTTTCACAATCTCCCGATTCTTACCTTGTCTGGATAATCCGAACCAGTCCTTACTTGGACTTGGCTGACTTGAAATATAAATATTCTTTTGATTATCAATTGCATAACCTTGAATCGATTGCAGTGGATTTGTGTTGAAGTTAGGTATATTGAAAGCAGCTAGACAATTGATATTTTGAATATTAACATCGCTAGTATCTTCTTGCGCCTTATCAAGGGCTTGATTAATATCTGCTAAATTATACAAAGCAAAATGTCCCACATGATTAAAATCAATGCTGGCTACTAAAAAATACTGATAGTTTGGCGATATGGCTGCTTCAAGTCTTTCTAAATCTTTACCAGGATAAGGAACATTGGAATTTGCACCACTACCGGCACGATTCATATAAGAAAGTCGAACCATTTGTGTATTCGAATCATAGGTAGCTCTTCCTGATTGTGGAATCGTCACTCGTGCAATCTGTGTATCCCAAAATATTGAACCATATTTTTTGGGTTTAGTGCCGATAAAGTATTGATCAGCTTTACCTGAAAAGAGCAAAGTCTGGGTATGACCGCCAGCTAAAAGTGGTTTAAGTGCTCCTCTAAGAAAAAGAGCAGGCTGATCTTCATCAAAATATACTTCACTTGCTTGTTTTGGAGCTCGAAAGACAGCTGTATTAGTCTGTTTATTGAGCAGCTGCAGTGCCAAGACTTGATTTTGTGTCACAAAAGAAGCTTGGACAACTACATGATGCAAATTATTTAGCTCGTATAAAAATTCAACTTTACCAGTTATTTCAATCATCCAATCACCCTTTCTTCTCAATGCTTTACTTCAATTTTACCCTTTTAGAGTACTTAATTAAATAAATCACTCCCAAACAAAAAGCATCCCAAAATTTTGGGATGCAAGTTTATTTAGCTAGATGAATTTCACGGTCGAATAGTGCCCGCATATCGTCATTAAAGTTATGAGCAATAAAAACAATCGTCGCCTTAGTCTTAACCAAGTTAGCTAATATATCCAAAGTTCCTTTTTGATCAATAGCACTAGTTCCTTCATCAATTAAAATAACTTCACTATTGTGGATCTTAGCCCTAGCTAACACAATCTTTTGCCGCTGTCCACCTGAGATATTGAGTTTATCTAAATCAATTTCTTTGTTGATACCCTCTTTAAATTTTGAGATGTCCGCCTCTAAGTTTACTTCGTTAACAACATTTTCGACACCTTTGTTTAATTTATCATTAAACATTGTAATATTATCCTCAATGCTGGCTGGAAAAACAACCGGATCTTGAGGAATATATCCAATATGTGACATATCCGGCTTGATCGTGTTACCATTTTTGTCTTTAAAACTAATCTCACCTGTAGATGGCTTGATTTGACCTAAAATCATCTTAAAGAGGGTCGATTTTCCTGCACCTGAATCACCTGTCAGTAAAATCTTCTCACCTTGTTTAATTGTCAAATCAGGATAAGTGAGTTTTTCCCCATTTGGAAATTGCAGACTTAAATTATGAGTAGCAATCGCAGCTGGAATTTCACCATTATGTTTAAAGTTGTCAGAAACGGGAGTAAGATCACTATTAACTTTATCCTTAACCTTCTTAGCTGCCTTCATGGCTGTAAGACTACCAGTGATGTTTTCAATCCCATTACTTAAGTAAAAACTGAAGTTACCAACAATTAGCAAAACACCAATTGTTACAATACCATTTTTAATCAAATATCCAGTTAATAAATAAACGATTAATAAGAATACTTGCGTTACAATTCCACTGATCGCATTCAATAATTTTTGATAAGTAGTTTGTTTAACCGTCGCATCTTCTAATTTTTTGGATGCATCTTGAGTTACTGAAAACAGTTTTGCACCCGCCATAAACTGACGAAGCTGATCTAAACCACTAAGCCATTCATTTAAAGTATCGATGTACTTCTCATTCTTTTCAGAAATAAGATTGGTTGCCCGACTGATTGGCTTTTCAATTAATTTAGGTAAAGCTAATGAAACAGCTACTAGTAAGACATTAGCGAGCAATAGTGCCCAGTTAAGTGCAACTAAGTAGACCAATATACCAATAATTAAAATAATCCCATAGATAAGCCCGAAGAGTCCAAGAAAGTATCCGTCATCAACTAAAGTAAGATCATTGGTTAGTCTATTTTGAACATCAGAAACGGGATGATCTTTTTGATCAAAATAGTAATGCTTAATAATTTTGGCACGAACTTCTTGATTTAAATCTTGCTGTTGTATTTCATCTAGATACTGGGCAATACTAGAAAAAGTGTAATTTAAGCCAAGGACTACAAGAGATAGAATGTTAATTACCAAAAATTGCTGCCAATTGCGAGATAAGGCACTATTAGTTTCTTGCTGGACTAGATAGGTTCCAACAACTGAAAGAATAGGTTGAAAAACAGCTAGTAATACAAAGAAGAAAAATCTAATTGGGTTAACTTTTATAAAATTCTTATAATTCATGCCTATTCCTCCTTACCTTTTGACTTCAACTTAATCTCTTGATCAAATTTTGCTTTTAATTGATCACTATAATTGTGAGCTATCATCAAGATTGTCTGATCTGTCTGCAGCAAATTATCGATTATCTTCTCGGTAGCTTGCCTATCAATCGCACTTGTTACCTCGTCCATTAATACTAAAGGCTGGTCATGAATCTCACTACGTGCAAGTACTACCTTTTGACGCTGACCACCAGATAGGTTTTCATTTTTAAAATCAACTAGGGTATTTGCTCCTGCTGGCATTTTGTCTAAGTCAGCAGCTAGTTCAACTTTATTTGTAACCAGATTTAATTTATCAGCCAATTTTTGGTTAAACATCAAGATATTCTCTTTTATTGAAACTGGGAAAACAACTAGATCTTGTGGTACAAAACCGATCTTAGCTTTGCCAGATTCAATTTGATTCCCATTTTCATCATAGAAAATCACTTGTCCCTGCTCAGGATTTAGCTTTCCTAATAAGATCTTAAACAAAGTTGACTTTCCAGTGCCAGAATCACCAGATAGTAATACTTTTTGTCCCTTCTTAATGGTGAAATCTGGGTAAGAAATCGTTTCCCCTTCTTTATAACTCGCAACTAAATCTTTAACTTCAAGACTGTAAGCAGCTTTTTTATCTGTAACTGGAATATTTTCTCTGAGCGCAAAAGTTTGCTTACGTAATTCTTTAGTTGATTTAACTTGCGTAATTGACATCGTAATTTGCCAAATTGCAGAAAAGATAGAGAAGGCAAAACTACCTACAATGGTAAAATCTCCAAAAGTGATTAAATGATTAAAAAATAAAACTCCCGCTACAAATGACATTCCGATTTGAGCGATTGCATTACCAAAACCATTAAAAAGATAGGCAATTCCTCGATAAGCAAAACTCTTCTTACTTGCTTGCACAAGATTGCCACTTGCTTCATTCAACTTTCTTTGTAAGCGTGAATATGCACTATATCTTCGTAGCTCCTGCAAACCGCCCAACCAATGTTCAACAGCATTAAGAAGTTTTTCATTCATCTTGTTGACATGATCAGTAGCTTTAGCGGTCTTTTTCTCCATAATCTTTGGTAAAAGCAAGGTAATTGCTGCTAAAACAGCAGTCACAACAATCAACATCCAGTTCAAGCTAAGCAGTACTGTGATTGATAAAACTATTTGAAGTAGACCGCTTAAAATTTGAACCCAAGGAGTAGCGTAATTATCTGCGAGCATCTTTAAGTTTCCCGTCAAGTCATTTTGCATCTCAGAAACTTTTTTATCACTTCCATTATAATAATGATGCATAATCTCATTTCTGATTTCATGAATATAATTCTGAGTTTGCCTGGTAAAGGAAATTGTTGCAATTGGCAGCAATACTACAGCTAAGATAGCCAAAATAGTTGTAATTAGTTGCCAAAAAACAAAGCCATTAAAGTTACCTTTAGTAATATCGTCAATAGCATACTTGAATAAATATTCCCGAAAAGTCCCACAAATCGCATAAATGACGTAGAGCAAGATTATTAAACTTCCTCGCCAGTAATTATTTTTAAATAACTCTTTAAGCGACATTCTTATTCATCTCCAAACACATTTTAACATAATTAATATTTATTTAATTAAGTTTAATTTGTTTTTATTATACCCCCCCGATTTTATTTATCAAACTGATTTTTCTAAGAAGTCAAAAAACTAGACCAAGTGGTCATTTTTCAAGAAAATAGACAAAAAAATAATCCTGCCTCAAAAGAGACAGGATTATTAAATATCTTATTATCCGCGACGCTTTTCAGCAATTCTTGCTGACTTACCGTGACGTTCACGTAAGTAGTAAAGCTTAGCACGACGTACACGACCTTGACGCTTAACTTCAACCTTAGCAACACGTGGGTCGTTTACTGGGAAAGTACGTTCAACACCGATACCAGATGACATCTTACGAACAGTGTAAGTAGCGCTGATGCCAGCACCCTTCTTCTTAATTACAACACCTTCGAAGATCTGGATACGTTCGTGGCTACCTTCAACAACACGTACGTGAACACGAACAGTATCACCAGCACGGAAGTCTGGTAAATCGGTACGGATTTGATCCTTAGTAAGTTCTTGAATTAATGGATTCATTATCTAAATTCTCTCCTTCTACGGCATTCATCAACGTTATTCGCCAGCGGAATACCCATAAATCAGTGGCTTATGCCACAAAAACTAGTCTAACAAATATAGTATGACTTGTAAATAATATTATTGATTTAATTCTGACTTTATATCAGCTAACATTTTCTTTTCTTCTGATGTCAACTTACGATTTTCTAACATATCAGGACGATTGAGATAAGTTGTTTTTAAAGCTTGATAATGTCTCCACTGAGCGATTTTTTGATGGTTACCAGAAGTCAGTACTTCCGGTACTTTTTGTCCTTCAAAATCAGCCGGACGTGTATATTGTGGATACTCGAGCAAACCATGAGAAAAACTCTCTTCTACAGGTGAGGCTTCATTACCCAAAATCCCTGGCAGCAGTCTGACTGTTGCATCAATCATACTCATAGTTGGTAATTCTCCACCAGTTAAAACGTAATCGCCAATCGAAACAGTTTCATCAGCCAAATCATATACTCGCTGATCAAAGCCTTCATAATGACCACAAATAAAGGTTAAATTATCCTCTTTTGACCATTCTTGAGCTATTTTCTCATTAAATGTTTTTCCTTGTGGCGCTGTAATAATAACCTTACCCTTATTTTCTAAAGAATCTAACGCCTTTTTGATTGGCATAATTTGTAATACCATGCCAGCACCTCCACCATAAGGCGTATCGTCAACATGGTGATGAATATCGCTAGTGAAATCTCTGAAATTAACTAAATTCAAGTCCCACTTACCATCTTCTAAACCGCGTCCAAGCATTGACACTTGCAGCGGGGTAAACATATCAGGAAAAAGAGTTAAGACATTAATTTTCATTGCGTAATCCTTCAAGTAAAGTTACTTCAATACGTTTGTTTTCCAAATCTACTTTTTTTACAACTGAGGCAATATTTGGAATCCAAAAGTTTTTCCCTTGCTCGGGTTTAATCTCCCAAATATCATTTGCACCAGGGGTTTCAATATTAATTAAAGTACCAATTTTTTCACCAGATTCATTATCATAAACTGGTAAGTCCAAAATATCTTTAAAATAATAAGATCCTTCAGGCAATTCATCGCGATCACTATCTGCTACAAAGAGATTCTTTTTCAAAATCTTTTGTGCCTGATCAATATCAGTTATCTCTTCAAAATAAACCAAAACGAATTGTTTTTGCATTCTAGCACTGGCAACAGTAACTTGTCGTTCAATATCTTCATTATCTGCGCCAATAAAAAGACGACTGCCAGCTTCAAAACGTTCATCAATAAAATCAGTGATTGGATTAACCTTAACTTCGCCCTTAAGTCCATGAGTAGTTAAAATTTTACCCACTTCAAAATATTCAGTCATTTTAAAAATCCTTCATAAAAGAAAAAAGCTTGGGCAATACTTCCCAAACTTTTTAATTGCAATAGTAAATTACTTACCGTACTTTGCGTCGTGGTATCTCTTCATTAAACCAGCTTTTGAAAGTAAGCTTCTTACAGTATCTGAAGGTTGAGCACCCTTTTGTAACCAGTCAAAGATCTTGTCTTCTTCAAGCTTAACTTCATCTGGGTTAGTAAGTGGGTTGTAGTAACCAACTTCCTCGATGAAACGACCATCACGTGGCATACGTGAGTCAGCTACAACGATACGGTAAAAAGGTTTTCTCTTTGAGCCCATGCGGCGCATACGAATTTTAACAGACATTAAATTTTCCTCCTAAATTTCTTGACTTAAATAATATAGCACATACTTTTAAAGGTGTAAAGTGTTTTTCCTTAACACCTTTATTTTTTAGGAATGAAATCTCTTGATCTTCTTCATACGCTTGCGTTTATTCTTCTTAAATCGTTTAGACATTGAACGCATCGCCATCTTACCCATTGGCGAATTCATACCAGGTAAGTTCTCAAGTCCCTTCATATTACCGCTAGTCATCTTTTGCATCATTTTTTTAGATTGCTTAAATTGCTTAATCATCCGGTTAACTTCAACAACGCCCACGCCAGAACCAGCCGCAATTCTGCGTCTGCGTGAAGGATTAAGCAAATCTGGATCTTGTCTTTCAGCTGGCGTCATTGAATAAACAATGGCCTTCATATGCGCAATTTGCTTTTCGGGTATTTGAATATTCTTTAAAGCTGGGTTATTAGCCATGCCAGGTATCATCTTGATGATTTGATCAAGTGGCCCCATTTTTTGCACTTGATCCATTTGATCAATAAAATCATTGAAATCAAATGTATTTTCCCGCATCTTTTGTGCCATTTTTTCAGCTTCTTTGGCATCGTAATCTTGTTGAGCCTTTTCAATTAAGGTCAACATATCACCCATACCTAGAATTCTTGAAGCCATTCGATCTGGATGAAAACTCTCTAAGGCATCGAGTTTTTCGCCTTGACCAGTAAAGATAATTGGCAAGCCAGTAACTGCACGCACTGATAATGCAGCACCACCACGAGTATCACCATCAAGCTTAGTTAAGACAATACCTGTTAAATCAAGATCTTTATTAAAACCTTCAGCAACTTGAGTAGCCGCTTGACCAGTCATAGCATCAACTACTAACAAAGTATTATCAGGATGAGCGACTTGAGTGATGCGTTTTAATTCATCCATCAAAGCTTCGTCGATTTCTAGACGGCCAGCCGTATCGATAAGAACATAATCATTTTTATCTTCTTTTGCTTGATTTAAACCATGTTCCACTATTTGAGCAACATCTTTATTGTCTTCGCTATAAACCGGAACATCTAGTTGTTGACCAATTTGACGCAACTGATCAATAGCTGCTGGACGGTAGATATCGCCAGCGATAAGTAATGGCCGAGCTTTTTGATTTTTGATTAAATAGTTAGCTAACTTTCCAACAGTTGTCGTCTTACCAGTACCTTGAAGACCAACCATCATAATAATCGTCGGAATATGAGGAGCCTTATTTAGACTAACTGCTTGTTCACCCATCATCTTAGTCAATTCTTCATCAACAATCTTAATGATTTGTTGACCAGGATTTAAGCTTTCTTGGACTTCTTTACCAAGAGCTTCCTTTTTAATCTTTTTGATGAAGTCTTTAACAACCTTAAAGTTAACATCTGCTTCAAGTAATGCTAATCTAATTTCTCTAGAAGCTTCATTAATATCTGCTTCACTAATCTTACCCTTACCAGTAAGATTTTTTAACGCCTTTTGTAATCTCTCACTTAAATTTTCGAAAGCCATGGATTACATCTCTCCTAATTCTTGTAATAATTTACCAATTTCATCATGAGCCTCATCTAGTTTGTGATGGTCAACAGCCCACGCAATTTCCCAGACCTTGTCTGAGATATTTTTATAATCACGTCTCATATGCAGTTTTTTTTCATAATTTTCCAAAGCTTTACTGCTTCTTTTTAAATTATCATAAACAGCTTGCCTAGAGACATGATGATTATCAGCTATTTCACCTAATGATAAATCATTATAATAATAATCTTCGAAATAGCTTTGTTGTCCCTTCGTTAGCAAAGGACCATAGTAGGCATACAAATCGCCTAATTTTTCATTTTTTTCAAGTTCATTCATATGTCTCACCTTGAACCAGTATAGCAAAAATAACGGCAATTTAACATTCTGACTTTTTATATCGTTCAAAGTTTCACATTAATGTTAAAATATATTTGTACCTATTACGAGGAGGTTTATAAAACATGTTTGCGACAGTATTTTATTGGATCGTAACAGTAGCTGCCCTATGCTGGGGTGCTTGGTCACTTGTTTGGTCTATCATCTATCTTGCAAAAAAAGAGAATGGAAACTTATGGTTCTTTGCAATTATTAATGCTTTAAGTTCAATTGCTTTAGGAGTAATCTATTGGATTTACTCATCCCTTAACTACCAATGGTTCTGGTTTGCATCAAAACAAGCTAACATCGGTAACATTGTTTACTTATTCTTATTCTTTATTATTTTAACTGTTTTACAATTCATCTTTGGTTTTACCAAAAAAACTAAAACAGCAAAATAACCAACTACAACAAAAGACGTTCAAGTTTAATACTTGAGCGTCTTTTTGTATGCGTAATTATTATAAGTTAGGGTCCATGTTAAATGTTAACTTCGACATCTTAATGGATTCAACAAACATTTGTCCCATCAAATCTTCACTGTTCTTCTTAGTATGAGCAACAGTTTCTTGATTTGCCTTAGTCAAATAGTCGGTCAAATCATCACCAGTCAATCCTTTGGCGTTTTCGATAATTTCTTCAACACGACCTCTATAGTAACGGTTCAATTCTTCTAAGTATTTAGTATCTAATTGAACAAATTGTGGGTAGTGACTTTCAACCATTGCTGATAATGATTTGTAATACCACCAAGCATCTTCTTTATTATAAGTTAAAGAAGTGTTGTTAAATGAAGGATCAGTTTCATTCATATTTGCAAAGAATGGAATATATGGACTAAATGTTGGACCACCAATACATAACCACATAATACCAGCCATTTCATCTGGTACATCACTTCTAATTTGTAAAATATGTGAATTTTGCGTTCTATTCAAACCAATTGGACGATACATATGCTTTTGCTCTTCTGTACCCTTACCATATGGATCATAAGGAGTATCTTGATAGTGAGAACCTAAAGCAAATTCAATATCTTCTTTAGCTAACTTCTTAGCTGGCTTACGAATAAATGGCATATCAGGATCTTGTGGATCTTGCTCAATTTCTGGGTTAAATAATTTTTGAATGTACCACTGACGACTAGTGTTGTAGTGACGATCTTGTTCGGTATAAGTACCGAAGATATGACGGAAGTTCCAACCTTCATGGTCAGGATTTAAGTGGTGCTTTTCAACAAATTCTCTAATTCCTTCACTCCACATAAAGTTATCTGGATCATCGAAATTAACTTGTTGAATTGCTACACGGTTTCCAGTTGCTGCATAACAGTCATCTGGAATTCTTTGAGCAACCCAGTGGTGACCGGTGACAATTTCCATATACCAAGCTTCATCTTTGTCACCAAATAATACAGAATTACCGGCTGGACTACCATATTTGGCAATCAATTTACCCAAACGCTTAACACCATCACGAGCTGAGTCAATGTATGGCAAGACAACTGTTTGCATACAATCTTCATCTAAACCATCTTTAACTAGTGGGTCAAATGCTAAAGTTCTTTCATTACCATAAGTTGATTCAGTAGCTGACATTGCAACATTCTTTTGGTTAATACCACTTTCGTCATAATAACCTTCTTTTTTATAGTCAACATTTGGAACGGCTGGAACTCTTTGAGCATCTTCAGGTAAATCCATCTCAAATTTGTTAAGCCAAGACTTAATATGAGCCTTTTGACCATGACGAGCAGGTTCAATAATAAATCTGTGAGGTGAAATAGGCTTAGCAGTATCGTCGTTACGAGAAATCATCACTGAACCATCAATTGATGCATTTTTTCCTACTAAAATACTAGTACATGCGCTTAATTTCTTCATAGATATCTCCTTTTAAAAAGTAGCTTTGAATACCTTCACCTTTATCTTAAATCAATCCTTGGAAAAGTCCAATTGCAAACTTTTCTGCATCAAAATCAGCTAAATCATCAACTTTTTCACCTAATCCAACTAATTTAACTGGCAAATCCATTTCATTTCTAATAGCTAATACAACTCCACCTTTAGAAGAGCCATCAAGCTTGGTTAAAACAAGACCAGTTAACTTTGTAGTTTTATCAAAGTCCTTAGCTTGAAGTAGAGCATTCTGACCAGTCGAGCCATCAAGAACCAATAAAATTTCATTAGGTTGATCAGGCAAGATCTTTTGAATAGTCCGCTTAATCTTATCAAGCTCATTCATCAGATTAACTTTATTTTGAAGACGACCGGCAGTATCTACCAATAGGTAATCAATTCCCTTTTCCTTAGCTTGACTAACTCCTTCAAAAACAACAGAAGCAGGATCAGCTTTTGATTTTCCTGTAACAACTTCTACACCGTCACGTCGACCCCATTCAACTAATTGTTCGACCGCACCAGCTCTAAATGTATCAGCTGCAACCATCATCACGCTTTTGCCTGAGTCTTTTAATCTTTTAGCTAATTTACCAATAGTCGTTGTTTTGCCAGCGCCATTAACACCAACAAACAGGTAAACATTTGGCTTAGCATTTTCATCATAAGCTAGGGAAGAATCTTTTCCTTGCCCACCTTTGTCATAAATATCGACTAATTTTTCAACAACAACCTGTTTTAATTCATCATGACTTTTCGCATTCTTTAATTTTGCTTCGTCGCGTAATGAATCAGTCAATTGTTCTGCTGTTTCAAAACCTACATCCGATTCGATTAATAAATCTTCCAAATCATCAAAAAAGTCTTCATCAACCGATCTAAACTTGGCAAAAAAAGCATTTAACTTGGCCCCAAAAGAATGGTTAGTCTTTTCTAAGCCACGATCATAACGATCTTGATCACTTTCTTGATCTTCTTGAGCTATTTCTTGATCTTGAGAATCAGCAAATTCTTGCTCAACACTTTCGGATTCTTCAGTTTCTTGTGCTTGTTCCAAATCCTCAGCTTCATTTTTTTCTTTTGCTTCTTGCTTTTCTTCTTCAC
Source organism: uncultured Lactobacillus sp. (assembly GCF_947367085.1). Lineage (GTDB taxonomy): Bacteria > Bacillota > Bacilli > Lactobacillales > Lactobacillaceae > Lactobacillus. The sequence goes on from NZ_CANBCP010000004.1 coordinate 54,201, forward strand.
GAACCTGATTTTGCTTTTCAAGCAAAGATCCTGCATCTGTCCAGTTTCTATTGTCTACATCATTATCCGAATCATCATGTTGAACTTCGTGTTCTTTTTCTTGATCAAGATTTTTTTGTTCTAAATTAGAACCAGCATCTGCCCAGACACGATCATTTGGTTCAGTTTGCTTAGTTTCTTTTTCAAGATTGTGATCGGAATTTTCTAATTCAACTTCAGAAGCTGCATCTTCAAGATGCTCATTTTCAGGAGCTTGTTTAGTTTCAACTTCTTGTTGATCATTTTCTTTTTCTTGTTCATCTTCTTTTTTTCCAAAAAGCGATTTTTTGATTTTATCAAATAAGCCCATTTTAGTTCACCTCTTGCTTTATATCTTTCAATGATACTGATAATACTTGAGAAACACCAGATTCTTGCATTACCACTCCATATAAGTTATCAGCTTTTTGCATTGTTCCGCGTCTATGAGTGATTACGATAAATTGTGTATGTAGATCATAGTGATTTAAAAACTTCGCGAAACGATCAACATTGGCTTCATCAAGTGCTGCTTCAACCTCATCCAAAATACAAAACGGTACTGGATTAACTTCTAGCATCGCAAATAACAAGGTGATCGCAGTCAATGCTCTTTCTCCACCAGAAAGCAGACTCAATTTTTGGAGCTTTTTACCAGGTGGCTGAGCAATTATCTCAACCCCAGTCATCAATAAATCATCTGGCTGAGTTAAAACTAATTTGGCGTGTCCACCACCAAACATTACTGGGAAAATCTTTTCGAATCTCTTTTCAACCTCATTAAATGTCTTACCAAAACGATCTTTAACCTCATTATCTAGCTTGCTCATTGACTCTTGAATATCACTGCGAGCTTTCAGTAAATCATTTTGTTGTCCATTTAAGAAATCATAGCGTGTTTTAACATCTTCATATTCTTCAATTGACTGCAAGTTAACAGGTCCAATATCTTCTATCGACATCTTGTGAAGTTTAACTTCTTTTTCAAGCTGCTGTCGAACTTCAAGATCATTTTTTCCATCAGTTAAAGAAATTGCTGCTTCATAAGTTAAAGAGTAGTCTTGTGATAAATGACGCAACTTTTGATTAATCTGACTCGTAAATTGTGATAGTTCCACTGATAACGCTTCTTGATCTTCGGCAGCGTCTTTTCTTAAGTCATAGTTTCTTGAAGCGACAGACTCTAAATGATTGATTTGAGCATCAAGTTTACCTAAGTTTTGGTTAGTTTCAGCTAATTTTTGAGTTAATAGCTCTTTTTCTTTGGTCAGATTATCAATTTGTTCAGTAATATCTTCTTGGCTTTGATTAGAACTATTAGCTTGATCCAGTCCTCTTAACTTGTTTTCCAAATCATTCAATTGGTTAGAATTATTTTTAATTTGCTTTTGAACCTGATCAAATCGCTCTTTTAAATTTGCCTGTTTATTTTTAGCCACAGCAATTTGTGAATTAATTTCAGCAAGGTCATTTTGTAATTTAGCATAAGCTTGATCTACATCTGCTAATGTTTGCTTAAGTTCATCCATCTTAGCTTTTTGGTCATTAGCTTGATTATTAATAGTTAGCTTTTTGTTTTTTTGCTCTTTTAGCTGATCTATCAACTTATTCAATTCATCAGCTTGCTGTTTTTTAGCCTGTTTTTGTAAATCAGCTAAACGCTGATAGCGATTAACTTCTTTTTCTTGATTTTGAAAACGAATCGCTTGCTCAGCAATCTTTTGGTTAAGCTCTTGAAGCTGAGCTTTTTTGTCATTTAATGCTTCATTATCAGAATCTTTTTGAAATTCAGCTAGTTGTCTTTCATAATCAGCAAGTTGTTTTCTTTGCTTGCTAATACTTTGTCCTAAAGACTCTAATTCAGCATTCATTTGCAGTGGTGAATTAGAACGCTGGCTGCGAGCTCCCCCCGTCATACTTCCGCCTGGGCTGATGATATCCCCATCTAAAGTTACGATTCGATAGTAATGACCTGTTCTATTTTGAATTCGCAAGGCAGTATTCATATCTTTAGCAACTAATACATTTCCTAATAAATAATTAATTGCATTAGTAATATCAACATTACCTTTAGTAGAGACTAATCTTGAAGCTACTCCAATAAATCCTTCAATCGACTCAAGTGTAGTCAGAGTTGATTGAGCAATTGTATGCAAACGAAGACTATCTAATGGTAAAAAGGTTGCTCGTCCAGCATGACTGCGTTTTAGTAAACTGATTGCATTCTTAGCACTTTCGCGATCTCTTGCCACCAAATTCTGAACGCCAGCTCCTAATGCAGTCGTTAAGGCAGCTTCTAAATCTGCAGGAAATGAAAGAAGTTCACCAATTACTCCAACAATACCATTAAATTCAGACAAGTGATTTAAGACGTATTTTACGCCGTAGTAATAACCTTCATGACGGTCTTGCAGACGTTTTAATCCATCTAATTGAGCGTTTTGACGGGCGATATTAGCTTGAGTTTGCTGGATTAAAGTATTTAAATCGTCTAAACGCTTGCTTTGTTGAGTAACTTTGTTAGTTAAAGCTTCTATTTGTGATTTTAATTCTTTGCGCTGACTAACTAACTTTTCACCTTGCTCTTTATACTGATCAAGTAAGCTCTTGGCTTCACTTAATTCTTGATTCAAATGAGCATCCTCAGATTTTGGTGCGTTTAGACGCTTAATTTCGTTTTCTAGATAAACAATCTGATTGTTTGTGCTCGTTTGGCTCTGAAGTAAATCAATATATTTGCTTCTAGTTTGCTCAAGTTGCTTGTTTAATGAAGCCGGATCTTGCTTAAGGCTGGAAGAAATTTGATCCTTTTTTTCACTAAGCTGTTTTAAAATCGCCTTTTGTTCATCAATCTTTGCTTGAATTTCTGCTAGTTCACCATTTAACTCAGACTTTTGAGCTTCGAGTTCAGATTTTTGAGCCAAGTATTCTTTTCGAGTAGCTTGGTCATACTCTTTTGATTGCTGACTCATTTGTAAATCAGTATTTAAACTTGCTAATTTTTGAGTAAATGAAAGCAAGGATTTTTGCTGGTTATCTTTTTGAGTATGTAATGCTTGTGAAGCTGCTTTTTTAGCTTCTAAATCAGTTTGGGAACTTTGAACTTCACGGTCTAACTTATTTAAAATAGCCTTATTTTGATCAGCTTTTTGTTTAACTTCGCGCTTTTTACTATCAAGATCTTGAATTTGAAGGGCTAATAATTTTTTTAACTTTTCATCAAGCTGAGCTTTTTCAAATTTATATTCTTTAGCTAATGAGCTTTGCTCATGAAGTGGTTCAACGCGATCTTCTAATTCTTTTACTAAGTCGTTAATTCGAATTAAATTTTCGTTAGTCTTATCCAGCTGACGAAGGGCGATCTCTTTTTGCTGTTTAAAATGTAAAACCCCAGCTGCTTCTTCAAAAATACCGCGTCGATCCTCAGGGTGTGAGTTTAAAATTTGATCAACTTTACCCTGCGAAATAATCGCTAAACTATCTTGAGAAAGACCAGAGTCAACAAAAAGATCACGAATATCTTTTAAGCGAACTTGCTGATTGTTAATTAGGTATTCGCTATCACCTGAACGCAAAATGCGGCGAGTTACGGCAACCTTGTCGTTATTAAAGTTAAGTTGCTTATCAGTATTATCAAAAACCAGACTAACTTCGGCCTTGTTTAAGGGTGCACGAAATTCACTACCTGCGAAAATAACATCTTTCATATTTTCTCCACGTAGCGACTTAGCTGATCCTTCTCCCATTACCCATCTGATAGCTTCAGTGATATTACTCTTACCACTACCATTAGGGCCAACAATACCCGTTATTCCTTTATCAAAATTAATAGTTGTTTTGTCTGCAAATGACTTAAAGCCATTTAAGATTAATTGCTTTAACGGCAAAATCTCACCTATTCTTCTTTATTTTTTCTTGAGTGCTTTGGCAGCTGCTTCTTGTTCAGCTGCTTTTTTATTTCTTCCAGTACCTGTTGTAAGCTTCTTTCCTTCAACACTCAATTGTACTGTGAAAGTCGGTACACTTTCGTCTTGACTGATCACATTATATTCAATATCAATTGAACCATTCACTTGAAGCTTTTCTTGTAATTCCGTCTTATAATCACGTGAAGCATCAAAATCACCTTCAGCAATTAATGGATAAACCGTTAAATGCAAAAAGTGCTGAACTGCTGGCATCCCTTGATCTAAGAAAAGTGCGCCATTAAAAGCCTCAAAAACATCTTCAAGCAAGGTCTTTCGATGACGAGCACCAGCTTTTTCTTCACCATTTCCCAAATTTATTTCATTTTGAAAACCGCATTCAATTGCAAATTCGGAAAATCCTTCGGTTCGAACAATATTTGAACGTAGACGAGTTAATTCTCCTTCATTTAATTTAGGAAAATGTCTGTATAAATAATCTGATACTGCTAGTTCTAAGACAGCATCACCTAAAAATTCCAATTTTTCGTAATCTTTAGTGCCAGGATGTTCATTGGCATATGATGAGTGGGTAAAAGCCCTATCTAATAATTTTTCATTATGAAATTCAATTCCATATTTATCTTTAAGATTTTTCTTGAAAGCTATAGAAACCATCTAATTATCCTTTCTTTAACCATTTAATTATAACCATTTTTGCCTAATGAAAAAAGCTATCTCCTTTAAGAGATAGCAATTTTCTTAATTACTTAAAATTTATTTTGCATAACCTACATAATACCAGTTTGGATAACCATTACCCATTGAACGTGATGGCTTGAGTGAGTAACCAGTCAACTTATTATTAACAGCGGTAATTGCGTAGCTGTTAGCAACTGGGACAACATAAGCTTCATCGTCCATGTATTTTTGCCATTCATGGAATTTCTTGATTCGATAATCTTTATCAAATGCTTTCAAAGAATCCATATCATTAAGTAATTCGGTATTCTTCTTGGTTACAAATCGTGAGTAGTTAAATGGTGCTTTTTGACCATAAAGATCATTTTGTGATGGTTCAGAAGATAGTGACCAAGCACCAATAAACATATCTACTTCTGGAGAATCATGTTGAACTTTATCATAGAAGGAGTTCATCTCCATTAAGCGTCCACCAGTCAGCTTAACTTTAAGTCCCATTTTCTTCCATTGTTGGATATAGTTTTGAATGATTGGTTGCTGAACACTACTGCCACTCATGGCAGCAAGATGAATTGTTAACGGCTTGCCATTAGGTTGAACACGATAAGTCCCCTTCTTCTTAAAGCCAGCCTTGTCTAAAAGCTCGTTGCCTTTTTTAATATTGTAATCATAACCTTTAACATTCTTATCAAAGAAAGGACCGTATTGCTTAGGAATTAAAGTTGGGATTCTAAATGAAAGACCTGATGAATAGCGCTTATAAACTTCGTTAACGTTCATTCCGTAAGCGATAGCTTGACGAAGGGCTTTATTATTCATCTTAGCGTGATCATTCATCACGTTTTCACCTAACTTACTATCCCATTTACCAACCTTAAAGCCTAGGTAAGAATAAGACAAAGGAATATGAGCAATAAAGTTTACGTCTTTAGTGTTCTTGATATTTTGCCATTGTGAATTAATAACAGCCATAACATCAAATTTTCTACTCTTAATAGATTGAGCAACCGAATTTGGTGAAATAACTGAAGCGGTGATCTTACTTAATTTAGGCTTACCTTTGTAGTAATACTCGTTTGGAACCCAAGTAACTGATTGACCACGAACGACTTTACTTAACTTATATGGACCGTAAAATAATGGTTGTTTACGAATTTTATTTGAAGAGATCAACTTCTTAAATGGTACGTCTTTTAAGTAGTGATATGGTGCAGCTTGTTCCCAAATATAACCGTTACCTGATTGAGTCATTCCTGGCTTCATCTCTTTAAAGTGAAGCACAACAGTGCGGCCATTTTCACCATCTGGCATTTCGATACCAGAAATCGTATTTGCTTTGCCTTCGTGGTATTCTTCAAGTCCGACTAAGTCAGCTAATGAAGAAGTGTAACGCTCTGAAGCAGTATCTTTATTGGCGATTATTTCATAAGCATATTCATAATCTTTAGCAACTAAAGGCTTGCCATCTGACCATTTAACTTTAGGATTGATTTTGACTGTTGCAGTCTTTGCATCTTTGTCGATTGAAATGTCTGCAGCGCCACCTTTTCAGTAATTATAAACATCATCTGTTGCAAATAAACTTTCGTCACCATATTGGCTAACTTCAGTATCGGTTGCATTAGTAGATAATTCGTCATTAAAGACCCCAGTAAAAGGAGTATCAACTTCAATAGCAACAGAAACGTGTCCACCGTTTTTAGTAGCTTTCTTAGGGACACTTTCTTTAAAATGCGGATTAGCTGTTTGGTTTTGATTACTATTACCACAAGCAGCTAAAGTTAAAGCAACACCTGAAACAAGTGTTAACATTCCAATCAGTTTGGATTTTTTCATATTTTCCTCCCATAAATTGGGACAAGTTGATATGACCAATCTTAGCACTTTAAATAAGTATCTACAAACACAAAAAAGAAGCAGAATATTCTGCTTCTTTTAAGTTGTGATCTATTTTTATTATTTAACGTATCCTAAGTTAAAGAATACTGAGTTAGATGCAGATGGCTTAGTTGAGTAACCAGTAAGCTTGTCGTTAACAGCAGTTACAGTGTAACCATTAGTCATTGGTAATACGTAAGCTTCATCATGCATGTATTGTTGCCATTCGTGGAACTTCTTGACACGGTAATCCTTGTTGAAGGCCTTTTGTGATGACATTTCTTCAAGTAACTTAGTGTTCTTCTTAGTTACGAAACGTGAAAAGTTGAATGGAGCTTTTTCTGCGTAAAGGTCATCTTGAGTTGGTTCACTTGATAATGACCATACACCTTGAAGCATATCGATTGATGGATCATCATTTTGAACCTTGTCGTAGAATGAGTTACTTTCCATCAAACGACCCCCTGCTAACTTAACGTTCAAGCCAAGCTTGTGCCATTGTTGTAAGTAGTTTTGGATAATTGGTTGTTGAGTTGAGTTACCTTCCATTGCACCGAAGTGGATTACTAATGGCTTACCATTTGGTTGTACACGCCATTTACCCTTCTTCTTGTAGCCTGCTTTATCAAGTAATTCGTTAGCCTTCTTTAAGTTTTGAGTGTAAGGTTTAACATCCTTGTCAAAGAATGCACCGAATTGCTTAGGAACTAAAGTAGGAACTTGGAATGAAAGACCGTGAGTGTAACGCTTAGTTACAGGTTCAATGTTCATACCGTAAGCGATAGCTTGACGCAAAGCCTTGTTGTTCATCTTTGCGTTAGGGTTCATTACGTTTGCACCCTTCTTAGCATCCCATTTACCAACTTTGAATGCAAGGTATGAATATGATAGAGGAACTTTAGCAACAAAGTTCACATTCTTAGTACCCTTTACACTTTCCCATTGTGAGTTAATTACGTCAGAAATATCGTATTTGTGTGACTTAATAGCTTGAGAAACTGAGTTAGTACCAATTACTGAGATAGTAACCTTCTTTAACTTAGGAGTTCCACGCCAGTAGTATGGGTTACGTACAAATGAAACTGATTGTCCACGTACAACGTGGTTAACCTTAAATGGCCCAAAGAATAAAGGATTCTTTCTAACTTTATCGGATGAAACTAAGTCCTTAAATGGAACATCCTTTAAGTAGTGATATGGAGTAGCGTTTTCCCAAATGAAGCCGTTACCTGATTGGTTCATACCTGGTCTCATTTGTTTGAAGTGGATGACAACCTTACGGCCATTTTCACCATTTGGCATTTCAATACCAGAAATAGTCTTAGATTTGCCATCGTGGTATTCTTCAAGTCCTACAATGTTAGCCAAACTAGAAGTATAACGTGATGATTGAGTTGCTGGGTTAGCAATAACTTCGTAGGCAAACTCTACATCTTTAGCAGTAACTTGCTTACCATCTGACCACTTAACGCCCTTTTTAACGTTAATAGTTGCAGTCTTAGCTTTATTATCAATTTTAATAGTAGCTGGACCTTTGTCAGTGTATTGGTAAGTGTCGTTAGTATCGAACAAACTTTCATTTGCTGGAGCAATAACGTCAGTGTCGCTTGCATCAGTAGAAAGTTCGTTGTTAAAAATACCCTTGAATGGAGAGTTTGAAATCTCTGCAATTGAGACGCTTCCACCGCTCTTAGTAGCTTTCTTAGGTACTGCAGCTTTAAAATTCTTAACATCATCTGCACTGTTTGAGTTTGACTTATTGCCACAAGCAGCTAAAGTTAAAGCCACACCAGTAAGTAAAGTTAAACTTCCAAATAATTTGGCTTTTTTCATATTACATTTCCTCCTGTGAGTTAGGATCAAGTTGATGTTTAAATATTATCATCTAAATTTTAAAATTACAAGGGTTTTGCTTATATTTTTTTAATTTATTTTCATTTAAAGCCTATTTAGGTAAAAAAGTAAAAATCTAAAATATGTCCAAGCCCACTTACAGTGGTACTTATCACCACTGGTTCAGTCCAATGATTAAGTTTATGAAATTTATTCTCATAAACACGTAGCCTACTCATATTTTCTATACTCATACAGAACAAAATGAGAGAATATTGATTTTTCTCATAAAAAAAGAATGGCTCACACACTAGCCATTCTTTCTTTATTTAGTTGTTTTTTTGTAGCTCTTTAGCCTTTTCAAGAATGAATTGTTTCAATGAATCACGAGTTTCAGGGTGTGTTAATCCGTATTCAATTGAAGTTTCTAAGTAGCCAAACTTATTACCTACATCACTTCTGTGACCCTTAAAGACATGGGCGAAGACACGTTGAGTCTTATTCATCGTATCAATAGCATCTGTCAATTGAACTTCGCCGCCACGTCCAGGCTTTTGGGTTGCTAAAACATCGAAAATTTCTGGAGTTAATAAGTAGCGGCCAATAATAGCGTAGTCACTTGGCGCTTTATCAATATCTGGTTTTTCAACAAATGATTTAACATTGATTAAACCTGGCTTAATTTCACCATCCGGTTCAATGACACCATATTTTGAAACTTCCTTATGAGGAACTGGCATGACAGCTAAAGTTGCAGCATGAGTTTCATCATAGCGATTAATTAACTGCTTAGTCAATGGAACTTCATCATTCATCAAATCATCACCAAGCATAACAACAAATGGGTCGCCACCCACAAAGCTGCGTGCCTGATAGATAGCATCGCCCAGACCGGCTGGATGAGGCTGGCGGGTATAATATAAGTTGACACCTAAATTGGTAATACCTTGTACTTCTTTTAATAATTCAATCTTGCCAGTTTTTTCAAGATCTTGTTCTAATTCAGGATTTGCATCAAAGTGGTCTTCAATTGATCGCTTATTTTTACCAGTAACTATTAAAATATCCTCAATACCTGATTTTTTTGCTTCTTCGACGATAAATTGAATAGTTGGCTTATCGACGATTGGCAACATTTCCTTTGGCATCGCTTTAGTTGCAGGTAAAAATCTTGTACCTAAGCCTGCAGCTGGAATGACTGCTTTTCTAACTTTCATGTTCTTCTCCTCCAAGGTTAGTATTTTTAAACAAAAATAATTATAGCACGTTTGTGATATTTTTAACTATAGCTTTATTATCAAAAAAAGACAGCCGAAGCTGTCTTTCATCGTATGTATAAATCTTACAAGCTTATTATTTTGCCATTTGCTCAGCTACTAATCGACCTTGAGTAGAATAATCAGCTAATGAAAAACCGATCATGTAAAAGTCACTAAACAAAGCTCCAGTTGACATTTCACCTAAAGCATAAAGATTGTCAAAATAAGTTCCGTCTTGTTTTTCGACTTGCATCTGATGGTTAATTTTAACTCCACCAATTGTTCCCCAAGAACCAGGCATTACATAAAGCGCATAATAACCGTCTTGGCCAGAAAACTCTACTAAATTATCCTTAGACTTGCCAAATTCATCTTTGCCACTTTGACAAGCTTTTTGATATTTTTCGAATGTATTCTCTAATTCGGGTAAATCTAACTTTTCTGCAATCTCTTTGATTGAGCTACTCTTAATATAAGTTTTTTCACCTTGGGTTACTTTATCAACGCGTTTTTTAAATTCAGGATCCATCGTCTTAGCATCATAAATCAAATAATAACGTGGACTTCCTTGACGATATAGTTCGGTAGTTAAATTCAAAAAGCTAAATGGTGCTTCATTTGTAAAACGTTCACCTTTATCGTTTACTACAATTGCGTGGCTGTAATCCGGTTCATTACTATAGTTAGTATACATTTGTGGTGCAAAATCTAATTCCGCATTCTTATATACATTATTATCAAAGAACTTTGCCCCTACATCTTCTAGAAGTTTATAACCGTCTCCAGTATTACCAGGATTTGCCTCATTAAAAACATTAACTTTATTCAGACTTGGAGTGAATTTTTCAAGCATCTCTTTGTTTTGATAAGATGCACCACCTGTAGAGATCACAACATTTTTAGCCGTAATCTCAAATTTACCATTAGCATTTTGTGCTTGTATACCAGTTGCTTTGCCATCTTTAATATTGATCTTAGTAATAATCGTATCGTTTAAAATTTGGCCACCCTTATCTAAAATATACTTTTGTAAGATTTCAGTGATTTTAGCTCCTGGTGCAAAGCCGGCTGCGATATAAGGCATTTTTAAGAAAAAGCTTGGTTTACTATCTGCAATTTTGAGTAATTCATCAAATGTCTTTCCAGATTCTTTAGCTAGATATCTGACAAAGTCTAAATCAATAGGACGTTTGGCGTTATGCTCATTCAATTCTTTAACCCAGCCAACCAATTCGTCTATATTATTAGTTTGATTTACTTGTTCTAGTGCCTTTGAACCTGTTGTAGCAAAAGCTCCAGCTGCATATCTAAATGAACCACCCGGTTGGTCATTTTTCTCAACCAAAATCACTTTTAACCCATTTTGCAGGGCAAACGCAGCCGTTGATAAACCAGATAATCCTGCACCTGCAATAACAACATCAGTTTGACGGTCTTTAGCTTCAGGGATGTATTTTTTATAAGGTTGTCTCTTCCAAGAAGCGGCATCTCCTCCAGCTTCATTAATTGCTTTGCTTACAGCTGTCAAAATTCCGTTTGAGGTGACACTTGCACCTGTTACTGCATCCACACCCAGAGTTTGTTGGGCAACAATTTGTTTAGGAATATAATCCATCGCATAATCGCCAACATTTGGACTTTCTGTTTGCGATAAAATTTTGACATCTGTAATTTTATTATCTTTCGTAGTCACACTAACTTTGATTGGACCACCATGTCCTTGTCCTTGAGCTATAAAAGTACCATCATTCAACTTTAAGTTTGTTTCTATTTTTTGGCCGCTAGCTTTTTGAAGAGCTTCTTTAACCGCATCTTTGACTGCCCAAGAAGTCACACTAGCTCCACTAACTGCATCAACATCGGATGATTGTTTTGACAGAATTTCATCAACTAATTGCTTTTTAGCAGCTTGCCCAAAAGATTCACTTTCACCAGATAAATCTAAATCTACATTTGTGATTTTATTATCATTAATGGTGACCTTAGCAGTCACCTCACCATCCATCCCTTTAGCTTTACCTTCATATACGCCAGATTTTAACTGTTTATTCATAACCAAGCCTCCTTAGATTGCTTGTTAATCATTTTACAAGGTCATTATAACATTGCTATACATGTATGAACGATCAAATTAAAAAAGCAATCATGTTTAGATTGCTTTTAAAACTGAGATATTAATTCAAATCCGGATCATTCTCTCGATAAATCAAATTGTCAAACTTAGCATCTGAATTTGCTCGCGCTTCACTTTCACTCTTCCAAAGTACATAGTCAGTCCATGCATGTGCACCTGATCCTTGAATTAAAACTGTTTGTCCTTTTTCTTGAGTGAGATACAAATAATAACCAGCTCCTGCTGTCTGACTCCAGCCATGAATATTGATCATATTGAAGCCTCTATAATTCATTTGGGCAGCTCGACCCCAATCTTGAGTTTGTTTAATATAAGTTTGATCTTGTAGATAATCCATCAGATTAAAACCATTTTTCATTTTATGTAAGACTTGATGTGAATTTTCACTTTGGCTTTGCTGAGAAATAGTATTTTGACCGATTTCTAGTTTGATAGTTTCATCATTAAAGATTGTGTACCAAGTCCCTTGCATTGCCGCTGGGATATCAAACAAACCTTCATCTCCAGGAAGGCCAGAAGATTTTTCTTTAGACGCATTGTCTTTTTTTGCTGGCGCAAAAGTAGCGGTATCTTCCTTTTTTGGAGAGTCTTTGCCAATAAATTTGTCTAAATCAAAATTCGTCACTTTCTTAAAGACGACTTTCTTATGAGTACCGTCATTAGTAATAGTAAGCTTGCCCGATTTATCAAATTTGGCTGTTAGCTTAGTATGATCGTCATCTTTAAGCTTTATACTAAAAGTATTCTTGGACTTTTTCTTCCAAGTTAGCTTGTCGTCTACGTTGCTTTCAGCCTTTGAGACAAAACGACCTGTATGGTCAGAATCAAACTTAAATACTTGCTTACCTGATTTATAGGTCCCGACAAGATTATAAGAGATAATTGTTTGTGAGATTTTAGTACTTTCTTTTGGTGCAGGCTTGGCATTATTTGCGCAAGCAGCTAGGCCGCAGCTCATTAAGACGGCAGTTGAACATAATAGAATTTTCTTAGTATATTTCATCTTTTCCTCCATTTGAACAATGTTTATTTTATTACAAATGAAGCAGACTTTAAACGAGATCTTTTCAGTCTTCTTTTGAATACTTCAATGCAGCAAAGTCCCTGCTATCGGTTATTAACTGAAATGCCATGAAGAATAAAAAAGTTTTATACAAATTGAAATTAGCCAAATATAGTAAAAAGATCATCCCGCCAACAACTAAGCACAATGCAATAATTCCCGCGCCAATTACCATCCCTGCTCCAAACTCTCCCGTCATTTCAGATAAAGTGCTTTCCTCATCTTCATCATTTTCAAGCTTTAAATCGCGATATCTCTTACTGAATCTTTTGCTCAGCGCAATAAAAAGTGCAACTGAACCCACTAGAGCAATTAATGAACCATCAAAGCTAAAATCTGCTTCAAATCTGTCTTGAGCATAAAGAATGCCCCCGATCAAAATTAAAACATCGGCAATTAAGTATATTTTCAAGATTTTTCTTTTTTCAACTTTGTATTCTTGCTGTCTCATCATTTTTCACTCGCTATTCTGATCGTTTCATCTTTTTCTATTTTGGCATAAGTAATAGAATTATTGTATATCTATGATATTAAAACAGCATCCCTTGTATGTCATCAAGAGATGCTGTTTTTGCACTTATAATTCACTTTATATGCTTTTTTCATTAATTACTTCATATAGATAATTAAAGATCTCACTTTTGTTAACAACTTCAGTACCAATAACTACAACTAAAATCCTATCAATAAATTGATTATTCACAACGACGGGTCTTTTTAGAATTGCTTCAAACAAGCGAAAGTCTTTTTCACTAGCAGAAATTATATGTGGCAAAGAAAAATTTTCAATTACTAATTGGTTACCTGCCCTCTCTCTATTTAACAATGCATCTTTTTCAATTGAACTAATTAAATCTTTTTGGATCAATTCGTCTAAGAAATCAGAAAGTAAATCTATAAAATCTGAAGATTGATTCGTAAGTTCATAAGTATACGCTTTTCTTGCATTCTCCAGTAATTTGTCAAAAGTCTTATGCCGAACAATTGATTGTATTTTCTCTATATCACTATCTGTAATTAAGCTTGAAACAATATAATCTATATTTTCTTGTTTATAATTTTTAATAAGCTCGGCATCCAAGATAATCGTATAATCCTTATTTTTCAAATCTATTTCTTCTAAATCTCCAACTACAAATACGCGGCTTCCTTTAATTCTTTCTTCAATTATATTTTTATTGATAGAACTAACAGCTGGACGTTGGCTAACCAAAATCAATTTATAAATACTTTTATCTTCAATAGATAACGCCATCATTATATATAAGCCAAGATAATATGGATTAATATACAGAGGGGAATATTCTTGATTTAAGGTAAGTGATATTTTTTTAGCCATATCAAATGCTGCCGGTTGACGTTGCAAATAAGCATTCACATCACTCTTATTTTTAAGTATATACAACGGTAAGATTGCAGATCTTGAGATATGATTCAGGATTTGCA
>NZ_CANBCP010000005.1 GCF_947367085.1 uncultured Lactobacillus sp.
TTGAAGATTAATAGTTAAAGAAGTTGAAGGGAGTTAAAAATGAGCGCAATTATTGAATTTAAGCATGTTGACAAGTATTACGGAAAGTATCATGCACTTAAAGATATCAACCTTTCAATTGAAGAAGGTTCAGTTGTTTCAATTATTGGACCGTCTGGTTCTGGTAAGAGTACTTTGATCCGGACCATGAATGGATTAGAGCCAATTAATTCGGGGCAATTATTAGTTACTGGCTATGACTTAGCAGATAAGAAGACTGATTTAAACAAAATTAGAAAAAATGTAGGAATGGTCTTTCAGCACTTTAATTTATATGACAATCATACAGTGCTTGAAAATATCACATTAGCACCAAAAATCGTGCTTCATCGAGAAGATAAAGAAAATAAAAAGATCGCTATGAATTTATTAGAAAAAGTAGGTCTAGCAGATTGGGCTGATCGCTATCCAAGACAGTTATCTGGTGGTCAAAAGCAGCGTGTCGCAATTGCGCGTTCACTTGCTATGCGTCCAAAGGCAATTTTATTTGATGAACCAACTAGTGCCCTTGATCCAGAGATGATTCAAGATGTATTAGACGTAATGAAGTTTGTTGCAGAACAAGGCATTACGATGGTAGTGGTGACGCATGAAATGGGCTTTGCCCGTGAAGTAGGTGATCGCTTGATCTTCTTTGATCAAGGGCAAATTTTAGAAGATAGTGATCCAGAAGAGTTCTTTGCTCATCCTAAGACCGAACGTGCACAACAATTTTTGAGCAAGGTTATTGCTAAGTAGGTACTGCTTATGAAAAAATGGTTCAAATTTTTGACGGCAGTCTTTGCTATCGCAGTAGTTTTGACACTTAGTGGATGCGCCCAAAATGCTCACAGAAATGTTTATCAAGAAACAAAAGCTGATAAAACAATCGTCTGGGGCGTTAAGGCTGATACGCGTTTGTTTGGCTTAATGAGTATTAAGACTGGCAAGATTGAAGGCTTTGAAGTGGATTTAGCTAACGCCTTAACTAAGCAAATGTATGGCAAAAACGCGAAGGCTGAATTTGTTCAAACAACGCCCAAAACAAGAATTCCGCTTTTAAAAAATGGCAACATTGACGCCATTTTGGCGACAATGACGATTACGCCAGACCGTAAAAAGCAAGTCGATTTTACAACCCCATACTTCAACGCTGGCCAATCACTTTTAGTTCCTGATAATTCACCAATAAAAAATGTTAAGGATCTTAATGGCCGCACTGCTTTAGCTGTCAAGGGAACAACAGCAGTTGATAATGTGAAAAAATTTGCGCCTAAGGCTAAAGTTTTAGAATTTGATGATTATGGACAAGCCTTCACCGCTCTAAAAGCAGGTCAAGGCCAAGCAATGACGACTGATAATGGCTTGCTTGCCGGAATTGCACGTGAAAATAAGGGCTTTAAGCTAGTTGGGGGTACTTATACTAGTGAACCTTATGGAATTGCCGTTAACAAAGGTCAAAGTCAGATGCGTGATCATTTAAACGCAGCTTTAAAACAATTAAGAAAAGATGGTACATATCATCGCTTAATCGAAAAGTGGTTTGGCGGCATCGCAGGATTTGATATTAAGGAGGTTGAAAAGCAGTGATCAATATTTTGGTTAATCACTGGTCAGAGTTCTTGTCTGGCTTTTGGAACACGATTTTATGTAGTATTATCGCCTTATTTTTCAGCTTGATTTTGGGAGTAGGATTTGCACTTTTAGAAGTTGCTCCAAATAAGTTTGCTCGCGTGATTGCCCACATTTATATCGAAATCTTCCGTAATATCCCTCTGTTAGTTATTACGATGATTTTTTATCTAGTGGTCCCACAGCTCTGGTTTAAAGTGTCTGGCTTTGCAGCCGGAACGATCGGATTAACGCTTTATACATCAGCTTTTATTGCTGAAACTGTACGCAGCGGGATCAATTCGGTAGGACAAGGTCAAATGGAAGGTGCGCGTTCTAATGGGATGACTTATACTCAAGCAATGCGCTATGTCATCTTGCCGCAAGCTTTAAAGATTGTTATTCCACCACTTGGAAATCAATTCATTAACTTAATTAAGAACTCATCAGTTCTAGCCTTCGTAGCTGGCTTTGACTTGATGTATCAAGCCGATGTAATTGCTTTTTCATCGTTTGAGACAATTAATACTTATATGGCGGTTGGTTTATTTTACTTAGTATTGACTCTGCCACTTAGTTATTACATGCGTCATTTAGAAAAGAAATTAGCCTAGGAGGGGAAATATGGAAACTTTTATTCATGCATATTCATGGATTGATATCCGCTTTTTGCTTCAAGGCTTATGGGTAACAATCTACGTGTCATTAATCTCAATTGTTTTGAGTTTTATCTTAGGATTAGTTTTTGGCTTTATCCGTTATGTGAAAATTAAATATGTTTCTGCAATCGTCGGCTTTGTGATCGATATTATCCGTAACTTGCCACTTTTGTTAATTATTTTCTTCACTTACTTTGGCTTGCCCGAGCTAGGGATCGTCACTAATCCGACGGTTGCTTCAATCATTGCCTTAGTGGTATTTGAAGGAGCAATGTTAGCTGAAATTGTGCGCAGCGGGATTGCTGCTGTTGATCCAGGTCAAATGGAAGGTGCACGTTCAAACGGGATGACTTACATGCAGGCAATGTATCATGTGGTGATTCCGCAAGCCCTGCAAAAGATGATTCCGTCGCTACTTTCGCAATTTGTTTCTTTAGTAAAAGACACGTCACTTGCGACAATTATTGTGTTGCCAGAATTGCTGTTCCACGCACAGATCATTTATAGTCAAAACACAACATATTTGATTCCGATGTACGTGATTATTTCGGTAATGTATTTTGTAGTATGTTTTAGCTTGTCAATGATTGCTAAGCATTTGCAAAATAAGTATGCGTAAAAGATATATTCAAAGGCCTCGAAGTTACTTTAGCTTCGAGGCTCTTTTTTTGCACAAAATTAAAAAATATGTGGAAAATCTAATTTAAATCTATTATAATTTATCTAATTTTAAAGAAAGTTGGATAAAAATGTATGAGAACACTCGGTAAAGCCATTTTTAAACAATATCGGTCTAAATTACTGTTTCTTCAAATTTTGACCATTTTAAATACATTGGTGATCACTTTTAATATCTACTTAGAAGGGATGCTGCTTAACTCTTTAGTTTACAATCAAGACAAAAGCAACTTCTTCAAGATCTTGATTTTGATCATCAGCTTAAGTTTATCCCGCATTCTGTTTACTTATTTCGTTAATCGAATTCAAATTCTAGATTCTAGGAAAGCTAGCTTAGATGCAAATAATCTAGTTATCAAAAACCTATATTCAAAAGATACTCTAGAAATCTTAAAAAACGATCCAATCAAGCTAACTGATCAGCTTAACGATGATATCTATGCGATAATCACGTTTTTATTTGAAACGGTCAGTCAAATAGTATCTTTAATCCTCTCATTTGCGATAATTTTCGTTTTTTTGGTGAGAACTAATCCAATCTACTTTTGGATAATATTAGGTCTGCTAGCAGTTTATACAATTTGTTATTTCTTCTTGAAGCCTCGGATGTATGAAGTGAGCTTGAGGTTGAAAAATATCTACAATATATATTTTTCGGGTTTATCAGATTGGTTTAGCAGATATGTTGAGATCAAGGGTAAAGGCACGTTTAATCAAAATCAAGCTAATTTAAACAAGGTGGAGACGAAATTACTAAAGATTGGTAAAAAAGACTTTACTCTTAACTATGCTATGTCGGTCTTACAAATTGGAATTCAATTAATTTTCCAAATTTTTCTTTTTGTGTGGGGAGGGCTAGCTGTGATTGCTGGTCGCATCACTATTGGTTATTTCTCAATTATCTTGCAGTATTTCAATCAGTTACTAACTCATGCGGACAGTCTTTTTTCAATTTTGGTGAAGTTAGAAGCCACCAATGTTTCTTATAAGAGAATGTCAACTTTACTGGAGATAAAAGCTCAAAAAGATGGAGACCTGAAATTGAATTCAGTCCAAAGTATTGATTTAAAAGGCGTTAACATCAGCCTGGGTCAAGATAAATATCTTTTCGATAACACTGTTAGCTATAAATTCCAAGCGCCTGGTCTTTACGCAATTACAGGTAAAAATGGTGTTGGTAAATCAACGCTTTTGAGGACAATCAGTGGAATTTACAATAGCCAAATTTTAGGTGATATTTTAATTAATGGTAACATCTGCGAAAAAGTCGACCGGCAAGATCTTAGAAAGAATAAGATGAGTTTTGTCTTTCAAGATACCGGTATTCCAACATGCAGTGTTGGCGAGTATTTGGGGCAGCAGCTCAAAGAAGGAGATAGTAATTTTACAAAAGTTTTTTATTCTGAAAAATTCAATATTGAAAAATTGCTCGCTACTCCTATGGACCACTTATCGTCAGGAGAGCTGCAATTAGTGAAGCTATATTCTGCATTGACGAAAGAAAATGTAGATTGTCTATTTTTGGATGAACCGCTAGCTAATATCCATCCCAGCATGAAAAAAGATATTATTAAACTCTTGCAAAAGGTTGCTCAAGATCATTTGATAATTATGATTAGCCATGACCAAGAAGACAATCTAGGTGAGAAACGTTTAGAAATATGCTAAAAAAGCTATATCCCAAAAGCAGGATATAGCTTTTTGCTTATCTAAATTTTAAAGGCAAGTCCTTCGTATGGCTTAAGTTTTAATTTAGAACCTAGTTTGCTAAGATCTTGTGAGTAATTACTGAGGAGCACTTGTCCATCTTTTTCAGCAAACTCAGCTGGGATATCGACTTGTGTTTCTTTAGCAAAGAAATTAGCGAAAACAAGGATCTTTTGATCACTATTATCTAGATATCTTTCATAAGCTAAAACATCTGGGTGGTCATTAAGTAGCGGCTTAATATGACCATCAGAAATTAATTCTTCGCTCTTACGTAGCTTAATTAGTTTTTGATAGAAGTTAAAGATTGATCCTTCGGATAATTCTTTTTCAACATTGATTCTATCTTGATCAGTTGGCATTAGCCATGGCTTGACCTTCGAAAAGCCAGCATATTCAGAATCATCCCAGTGCATTGGAACACGCGAGTTATCGCGAGCTTTGGCATTAATGATCTTGAAGGCTTGATCTTTATCGATTCCTTTATCAAGCAGTTCTTGGTAGGCGTTAAGAGCTTCGATGTCGACATAATCTTTCATTGAATTATAGTGCGGATCAATCATTCCCAATTCTTCGCCCATATAAATATATGGCGTCCCTTTAAGAAGATGAAGTGCTAAAGCGAGCATTTGAGCTGATTGAACGCGATATTTACCAGTATTTCCAAAGCGATTCAACGCCCAAGGCTGGTCATGATTGTTCCAAAATAGGGCTTGCCAGCCGCCACCTTGATCAATCTTGGAATTCCAAGTCAGCAAGATGTCCTTTAACTTTTTGAAGTCAAACGGCATGATGGACCATTTTTCACCATCTTTATAGTCAACTTTTAAATGGTGGAAGGTAAAGACCATTGATAGTTCATGATCTTCAGGTCGTGTATAAGCAATTGAATTTTCAATTGTAGTAGAAGACATTTCACCCACAGTTACACTATCTGGATCTTGACCAAATGATTCTTTGTTCAACTGCTTCAAGTATTCTTGCACAATTGGAGTATCAGTGTAGAGGCTCTTTTCTTGGGTAGGGTTGATAGAATCTACTAATTTTTCATCTTTTCCAGTAACGTTGATTACATCAAATCTAAAGCCATGGACGCCTTTACTGCGCCAGAAGTTAACTACATCAATTAAGGCTTTACGAACTTCAGGATTATGCCAATTCAAGTCAGCTTGGGTTGGATCATAAAGGTGAAGGTAGTAATAATCAGTGTCGCCGAATTTGGCCCAAGCGCTGCCGCCAAATTTTGACTGCCAGTTGTTTGGCAATTTGCCATCTTTGCCTTTTCTCAAGTAAAAGAAATCTTGGTATTTTTTATCACCAGCGTGGGCTTTTTTGAACCATTCATGTTCAGTCGAGCAATGGTTTAGTACCATATCAAGCATTACACCGACGCCGATTTCTTTTAATTTTGCGACTAATTCTTCAAAATCGGCCATACTGCCAAAACGTGGGTCGATTTTTTTATAGTCAGCAATATCATAGCCATTATCGTTTTGTGGTGATACAAAAAATGGGTTGAACCAAATCATATCGACGTTTAATTTTTTGATGTAGTCAATTTTTTCGATAATGCCTCGTAAGTCACCGATTCCATCGTTATTTGAATCATAAAAAGATTTTGGATAAATTTGGTAGATAACTTTTTTGCCTAAATTGTTCATAATTAGATCCCTCTATAACTTAATATGTTTTCTTCGTGCAAAATCAACGAATTTGAATTTGTCAGGTCTGTGATAAGACAAGGTCAACTCAAATTTGGTTGTGTCTTCTAAATAATTGCGACTTGCCACTAAAACAGCTAATTCATGATCAAGCTGCAATAATTTTTGAATATGGTCGTCAACTTTGGTGACGGTGATTTCTTTAGTGGCATAGGAAATACTTAATCCTAGATCGTTTTCTAAATATTGATAAATAGATTTTTCAGCGGCACTTTTCGGAATATCTGCAATTGGAGGATTTAATAAATAGTCACAATCCAAAACATCCGGTTGATCTTGAATGATACGCAAGCGTTCCACATGCGTGCCTTTGCTATCTTTTTCTTCGCTAAAGTATGGAAGAAACTTTTCTGGAAGTTGAGAACATTTTTCAAAGGTTAATATCTTAGTCTCAGCTCGCATGTCTAAATCTTTATTTAACTCCGCAAAGCTGGTAATTCCAGAAATAGGAAAGCTATAACGTTCTAGGTTCAAGACAAGTGAACCTTTGCCCTTGATCTTTTGAATTAAGCCTAATTCTGTCAATTGATCTAAAGCTCTTCGCACCGTTTCGCGCGAACTGCCATATAAAGCAGTCAGTTGATTTTCGCTGGGAATATAGTTGCCAGGCTTATAAAGTTGATGCTTTATTTTACTTGCCAGATCTTGGGCAATAATATCAGATTTTGACTGCATATTTTTCACCTCAGTCTTTATTATACGCACTTGACTAGACATGTAAAGCATAAAATAAATAGCTCTATATTGAAAATGAAAACTATTTCAAAAAAAATATTGACAACATGTATAGACAAGTATAATATAATACTTGAAATTTATGAAAACGAATTCATCTAGAGGAGAATGAATTATGGCAGATCAAACAATTAACTTATTAGCACCAGCAACCGGTGCAGTTATTGCTTTAGAAAAAACTTCTGATCCAATTTTTTCTCAAGGAACAATGGGTCAAGGTTTTGGTTTAACACCAACACATGGTCATGTTGTCGCTCCAGTTGCTGGTAAAGTAACAATGATTGCAGACAGTAAGCATGCTGTTGGAATTGTAACTGATGATGGATTAGAAGTATTAGTCCACATGGGTGTTGATACTGTTGGATTAAAAGGTGAACCATTTGAAATCAAGATCAAAAACGATCAAGAAATAAAAGCTGGTCAGCCAATTGCTGAAATGGATTTAGATAAGATTAAAGCTAAGGGTTTAGATACCACGATTATGGTTTTAATCACTAATTCAGCTGACAAGTTAGCAGGCCTAGATGTAACTGAAGGTAAAGCTGATGCGAGACAAGTAGTTGCAACTGCTTATTTGAAAGATGAAAAACAAGCTAGTCAACCTTCAAGTAAAAAACTTTCTCACAAAGATTTAGCAACTTTCATTATTAAGGAAGTTGGTGGCAAAGATAATATTAATAATGTGATCCACTGTATCACTAGACTACGTTTTTATTTAAAAGATGAAAGTAAAGCTGACGATGATGCCTTAAAAGACCAACGCGGAATTTTGGATGTAATGCATGCTTCAGGTCAATATCAAGTTGTTATTGGTAACGAAGTTGCTAGTGTTTATGACGAAGTAGTCAAACAGCTCGGCGATCTCGGCAATCAAGAAACTCCACAACCAAAAGACGACGGTAAGAATCCAATTAGCCGCGGCTTTGGTAACTTAATTGGATTTATTACTGGTTCAATGAGTCCAATCATCGGTGTAATTGCTGCAGCTGGTATTATTAAAGGTATTTTAGCTCTCTTGACTTTGCCACAATTAGGAAGCTTGTTAAGTATTAAGAGCACACCTTACATCACAATCAGTGCAATTGCTGATGCGTCATTCTTCTTCTTACCAATTCTTGTTGGTTACTGTGCAGCTAAAAGATTAAATTCGGATCCAATTATCGCAGCTGTCATTGGTGGAGCCTTAGTTTATCCACAATTAGTTGAATGGGGTAAGGCATTTAAGACAATGTTTGAAGTAGGCGGCATTAAGTTTGAATTCTTAAACTATACCTACTCAATCTTCCCAATGATTTTAGCAGCTTGGCTTGCTAAGGAATGTGAAGTTTGGCTTAAGAAGTGGCTGCCATCATACTTACAAATGATTTTTGTTCCTTTAATTACAGTTTTAGTAGTATCACTTTTGACTTTAACTGTAACTGGTCCAATTATCCAAGGCGTGGCTAACGGAATTGCAGTCTTCATTAACTGGTTAGTTCATGCATCTGGTTGGATTGGTGGCTTCATTATTGGTGGCTTTTACCAAGTGCTTGTTATCTTCGGACTTCACTGGGGAGTTGTGCCACTTGTTGCCCAACAAATTGCGGGTAGCGGTGAAAGTGCATTAAACGCAATTATTTGTTCATCAATGATCGCTCAAGGTGCTGCAGTATTAGCAGTTGCTATTAAATCTAAGAAGGAAGACTTAAAAGAATTAGGTTTTGCTTCAACAATTTCCGCAATGTGTGGGGTTACTGAGCCAGCTGTTTATGGTATCAGTTTGAGATACAAGAGAGTATTTATCTCAGGATGTATTGGTTCTGCATTTGGTGGTTTAATTACTGGATTAATGCACGGTACAATGTATGGCTTTACCGGTGGTTTAATTGGATTCTCATCATTCTTCAATCCAAAGCACCCAACGGATCTATCAAGTTTCTACACTTTCTTAATCGCTAGTTTAGTAACAATTATCGTAGCCTTTGCCGTAACATGGGTTTGGGGCTACAATGACAATATGACTAAAGGTGCAAAGGTCGCTAAGAAGAAGAGACCAGGCACTAATTAATAGAAAAGATAAAGAGGCTTAGGATGCCTCTTTATTTTTTGCTTACATTTGTGTAGATAACGACATATAATATTTTGTGTCGATAAAAACATAAAATAAAGGAGAAAAATATGGCTAATTTAAATAAGATGAACAAGAAATTTAAAACTTTAGATGACTTTGTTGGAACTCACTTTATCTATACTTATGACAATGGCTGGGAATATGAATGGTACTGTAAAAATGATCACACTGTAGATTATCGTATTCATGGAGGTATGGTAAAAGGTAGATGGGTGAAGGATCAAGAAGCTCATATTAATTTGTTAACTGAAGGCGTTTATAAAATTGCTTGGACAGAACCTACTGGAACTGATGTGGCTTTAGATTTTGTACCAAATGAGCATAAGTTGAACGGTACTATTTTCTTTCCCAAGTGGGTTCAAAATCATCCTGAAATTACTGTATGCTTTCAAAATGAACATATTGATTTAATGCATGAATCACGTGAAAAATATGAAACTTATCCTAAGTTAGTTGTGCCTGAATTTGCAAGGATTACTTATATTGGGGATGCTGGTAGAGATAATGAAGAAGTAATCGCCCAAGCTCCTTATGATGGCATGACTGATGATATTAGAAACGGTAATTACTATGACGAAAATTACCGCCTTCTAAATAAATAGGTGGAAAATAAGGCGTTTTTTCGCTAAACTGGTTGTGAAAGAATTGAAGTGATCAAATGCCGAAGAAAAGAATTTTACCTTATATCATTTTAGGAATCTTAAGCCAAAAGCCAGGTAGCACAGGGAAAGAAATTACTAATCAATTTACCAATGAAATTGGAGAATTTTGGAAAGCAGCCCATAGTCAGGTTTATCCAGAATTAAGAAAGATGGAAGAATCAAGTTGGATCGAAAAAAAGACTGATAGTGATAATGATAAAGAAAAGTACTACTATCTTTCTGATTTAGGAAGAAAAGAATTGGCAAAATGGATTAGACAGCCAGTTAATGAGCTCCCAGTCAATGAAGATCTGTTTTCCTTGAAGCTGTTTTTTATTGATCAAGAAAATGATCCCCGTATATCAATCCTCGTAAATGCACAGTTAAAATTATTAACTGACCAGTTAGAGCACTTACAAGATAGGCAAAATTTGCTTTTTAGCAATACGCAGCAAATTAGTGCTCATTATGGTCACTATTTAATTTTGCAACGTGCCTTGGCTCGCCTAAAAAGCCAAATAGCTTGGCTGAAAACAATAAGACAGCGTTAAAATCTGGACGCTGTCTTTTTTTATTTGAATATGAAAAAATATTTGAAAAAGCCATCAATTATTAATATAATTAATATAAATTTAATTTTATATGGGGTGAGTTAATGTTTTTTAAACTATTTGCAAAAAAAGATGATGATGTTGCATACCACACTTTTGATCTCAAGGCTTTTTCTAGCTTAAGTATTAAGTTGATGCAATGCAGTGTTGTTGTAGAACTCGGAGCTGATTTTAAGGCAACTTTTTTAGGTAAAGATAGTTTAGTACCTCATCTTATGCAAAAAGACAGGAATGCATTTTTTAAACAAAAAAACCACATAATCCAATCTTTCCAAAATTCAGAGCAAGTATTAACAATTACGCTTCCATCGCAGCAAATGCTAACGAGTATTGATATTCAGACAAACGAAGGTAATATCGAATTAGTAGATATTGATAGTCAAAGAGTTTTTCTTAAGTCCAGTCAAGGCCGCGTGCGTGTGCGCCGTAGTCAAGCTAGTGAAGCTTTGCTTGAAACAAGTGACGGGAATGTGACTGTGAGAAATAGTAAGTTAGGTGACGGAAAATTATCTACTTATAATGGTGAAATCAAAGCTTCTGGCTCTACTTTATCAAATATGCATTTGTCAGTAGCTAATGGCAATGTTTCTTTAACTGATGATCGGATTGCTGGCGGTGATATCAATTTAAAGTGTGGAAATCTGACAATAGATCATGCTCATTTTGATAGCGATTATACAGTTAAAAATATCGAAGGGACCAATACTGTTTGGAGCGTTAATGTTAAAAAAGCCCAGCTTCATACAATTAATGGTCAAAATGTCATTGAAAATGATCCCGATCCCAGCGGCTATGTTTTGACGATGTCGACAGTCGATGGTGATAACGTAATCCAATAAAAAAAGTTTGCATTAGATATGCAAACTTTTTTTGATTATTGGACATCACTTAAAACGGAGCGAATCTTGGTTGTCAGCATGTCGATAGCAACTGTGTTTTCTCCACCTTCTGGGACGATAATATCAGCGTATCGCTTAGTAGGTTCGATGAATTGATTATACATTGGCTTAACTGTTGCTAAATATTGGTTGATAACTGATTCCACGCTGCGGCCACGTTCTTGAGTGTCGCGCTCTAGACGACGAATAAAGCGAATATCATCATCTGTGTCAACGAAAACTTTAATGTTCATTAAATTCCGCAACTCTTCTTCAGCTAGTACCAAAATACCTTCTAAGATAATGATATCAGCAGGCTCAGTATGGATAGTGCGCGAAGAGCGAGTGTGGACGGTAAAGTCATAAACTGGTGTTTCTACCGACTTGTACGCCATCAAATCTTGTAATTGTTCAACAAGTAATGGCATATCAAAAGCATCTGGATGGTCATAGTTGATCTTTTTTCTTTCAGACATCGAAAGATCATCATTATTCTTGTAATAAGAATCCTGAGTCATTATTAAAATGTGATCGTCTTGTTGCAATTGATCATAGATTTCATGGGCAATTGTTGTCTTTCCACTTCCGGATCCACCGGCAATCCCGATGATAATAGGGCGTTTACTCTTAAGCATTCCTGTTCTCCTTTTTTAAACTATAACAATAATACTCTAAAATTGAGTGAAATGGGGCGTTTATCAAAAAGTTTGCAAGAATTTGTGCATTTTTTCTTAAAGAGGATTAATATAAAATTGGTTAGTTATAGAAATGCTGCAAAATATACGTTATAAAATATCTAAATAGAATGAAGGTTATATTTGTGACAGCTTCAGAAAAAGCCATCATCAAACAATGGAAGCCCCGTTATAAAAGAAATGTCTACCTATACTTGTGGATTTACGGCATTTTAGGAGCAGTAACGGGAATTACCAACGATGCGGCATTATCTTATTTTGATATTGTTGCACCGCATTTGATTTCAGGCTTAAATATTTTTAATGCGATCACGGCGTTACTGATGTCGCTGATGATCGTAACTGTGCATGATTTTGGCTATCGGAAGATTTTGTTGGTTTTACCGCCATTGACGTCGATTTTTTTGTTTTTAACAACAGTTACGCAAAATCAAGTTATTATCATGCTTTCTTATATTATCTCTTGGACAGCAATTGGCGTGTATGATTTGATGTATCCACTAATGTGGACGTCTTATGTACCTAAAGAAATTAGAACTAAGATGTTTACTGTGGTCATGGTCGTTAACTTAGTTTGTCAGACTATTTTGACTTTTGTTGGAGGTAAAGCAGTTGTGTGGTTGTTCAGTCTGCTGCAAGGCATCTCTTATGATTCAGCTTCTGCACTTTCTGCCCACCCTCAAGCAATGCAAGGCATAATGTTGACCAACTATACTAATGCCTACCGCTGGGTGCTAATTGCCACAGCTATCTTCAATATGTTGGCATTCTTTTTGGCCTTCTTTATCAAAGATGAACCAAAAGATTACCGAACTGTCGACAAGAAAAAAGCGGAGACACCCGAAGAAAAAAGAGCTGCTTTTAAGGCTTTGATCAATAAAGATACCTTAATGTGGATCGCTTATATTGCAGGAATTCAGTTAGGAGCACGCTTAGTTGTTCCATATATTCCGATTTATTTGAATGACTTTTTACATATTCCCCGGGGAATAACTTCTACTATCAATACCTTCCAAACCGCTGCGATGTTTATTGGGTACTTCTTTGCACCATTCTTAGCTAAAAAACTAGGTGCGATCGTTTCTATAGCTGCAGGAACTTTAACTTGTGCTCCTTTAATGTTTATGATGGCTAACGGTCGTAATTTTGGAACAGGAGTAACTTTATTTATCACGGTTGGCGTTTTGCTGTTTTTGAGATCAGGACTTGCCAATGCGACAATGCCGATTCAGCAAGAAGTGCAAATGGTGATTGTTGATAAGGATATGCGGCCAGCCTTTACTGCAGTAGTGCAGATTGCTTATGCTGCTATTGGGATAGTCGATGGCTTATTTACAGAATTTTACTTATTGAGAAAACCAATCGGTTATTCTTATGCTTACTATATTGCAACTGCTTTGTATATCATTGTAAGTATCATTTTATTAATTGTATTTACTAAAAAGTATAATTGGATTTTAGACGTGAAGAAGACTAAAGCTAAAGAATAATTAAAAGCTCACTGAAAAGTGGGCTTTTCTACGTGAAGTCAAGCATTACTAGGTGTTTAGCTTTATTAGTTTTACAGACTCCATATTATGATGGAATTGATTAATAGAAGCAACAGCTATCTTTTGAACCCCTTGGTTTGAGAAGATAGCTTTTTGCTTTCGTAATAGTTTACTAAGTAACAGTATTAAATTCATTTTATACCGAATGTATGTTTGATATACAAAAACCCTTCATATATAATAGTAAGTAATTAAATTGATAAATAATTTGATTTTAGTGACGTATTACTTTAGACTATTTATAGAAAGATCAATCCCTTCGCTTAATGGATACGTCCTATCGCGAAGGTTTTTTTATGCATAAATTTATGAAAGAACATCATATTCCGCTTAGATATACAGATCAATTAGCATTATTAAAATTGCGTGGTGTCACAGGAATATCACTATCTGTACATAAGATTAAAGAAGAACCAAGAGAGAAATTACATAAACAATTAAAAACTATTAGTACTATTGGATATTATAATCTAAAAAATTATGCAGTTCCTTATTTTAATGGAACACGGTATGAAAATTTATCATTTGATGGTTTAGTTGCTCGCTACTATCGTGACAAACATCTTAAACAGGCAGTACTGCATGCTGTTGAGGATATTGAGACTACATTAAATACTAAGATTGCAAGCGTGTTAGGTAAAAAGTATGGTGCATTTGGATATTTAGACTTTAGATTGTGGTGCCAGAGAAATACAAAAAATAAGTTTTTACATGGAAAATATATGGATAAATTTGCTATCCAGAAAGAACAAACTAACTTTTTAGAAAATCTACAACGCAGTATAAGGAAGTCTGATTCAAGAGATGTACAATACTTTCTTGAAAATACGGAAAAAATATATCCACCTATTTGGCTAGTTATGAATGAATTGACATTAGGAACAACTATTCATTTGTATAAACTAATGAATAAAAGTAATCAACGTATGATTTCAGACTATTTCAATTGTAAAACAGATGAGTTGGTGAGCTGGTTGGAAAGCATCAATTTGATTAGAAATATATGTTGTCATAATGGAATATTGGCTGACTTCAAGCTTAAAACAAAAGCTAAAGTACCTGTAGAATATAAACATGATAAAGAGACGGGGGACATTTTGGTTAAGTTGAAATCAGGGACTTATACCAACCGCTTGGCTTTACAGCTTTGTATAATTGTTAAGCTTATGTCTAAGATTAACAATAATTATGCTTATAAAGATTTAAAAATTTCTGTAAATAAATTGTTAGATGATTGTACGAAGCCATCTTATTATGGCTTTTGTGATAAAGAAGCGATAAGAAAATTATTTAGAAAAAAGACTAAGCCAAATGATTATGTACTGATTGAATACTGAAATGTATATCTATTTTAATCTAGAGGTAAATGAGATGACAAAACAGCTTATTGTTATGGGGAATGGCTTTGACCTTCAACGTGGACCAATGGACTAAGATCTCTTTATATAGGCTTTTTGAGTGATAAAATTAACCTATCATAGATAAAAGGAAATGATCGAGTGAAAACTGGCTTAATTTTTGAAGGTGGCGCCATGCGTGGTTTATTTAGCGCGGGTGTCCAGGATGTCTTATTAGAAAATAAAATCAAATTCGATGGTGCAATTGGCGTTTCTGCTGGAGCTGCCTTTGGGGTGAATTACAAGTCTCATCAAGTGGCAAGAGTATTAAGATATAATGTTCGCTATGCACGAGATCCACGACTAGCAAGTTGGCAGTCATGGCTGAAGACCGGTGATTTATATGGTACGGATTTTTGTTATCGAGAATTGCCTGAAGAATTGGATGTTTTCGATGCTCAAACTTTTGAACATGATCCGATGGAATTTTGGTGTGTAGCGACTGATGTTGAAACAGGTCAGCCGGTTTATCATAAGCTAGTAAAGGGGCAGACAGCTGATTTACAATGGATTAGAGCCTCATCATCGATTCCAGTTTTTGCGCGGCCCGTCAAAATTGGTAATCGCTATTATTGGGATGGTGGAGTTAGTGACTCTATTCCACTCGATTTTTTTGAAAAACGTGGTTATGATCGTAATGTAGTAGTACTGACGCAGCCTAAAAGTTATCGTAAGGTTAACAAACATACTTATCCGATTTTAAAGTTGATTTTGCATAAATATCCGCAAGTATTAAAGAGATTAAAGACCAGAGCAGACGACTATAATGCTGTTTTAGACAAAATTGCAAGACAGCAAGAAGCTAGTAAATTATTTGTCGTCCAGCCGCCACAAGCTTTAAGAATTGGGACGATGGAAAAAGATCCAGCCCAGTTAAAGCGGGTATATGAAATTGGCAGACGGACAATGATTAAACAATTGCCAGCATTAAAAAAATATTTGGGACAATCATGAAACAAGAATCACTTTTTACAAATAAAAATAATGAACCTTTGGCTAGCCGGATGCGCCCACAAAGCTTAGATGAAATTGTTGGACAAAGTCATTTACTAGGAAAAGGTAAGATCTTACGTCAGATGATTGATCAAGATCAAGTCCCTTCGATGATTTTATGGGGACCGCCTGGCGTAGGTAAGACAACACTAGCGCGTGTAATTGCCGAGCATACAAAGGCAGATTTTATTTCTTTTTCTGCAGTTACTAGTTCTATCAAAGATATCAAAAAAGTAATGGCTGATGCCGAAAAGAACGCAGATTTGGGACAAAAAACGATTGTCTTTGTTGATGAAATCCATCGCTTTAATAAGGCTCAACAAGACGCATTTTTACCTTTTGTAGAAAATGGATCGATCATTTTAATTGGGGCAACAACTGAAAATCCTTCATTTGAAGTTAATTCTGCATTATTATCGCGCTGTCGAGTCTTTATGTTAAAGCAGCTGAGCGAGCAAGAGATATCGCAAATGCTTAAGCGAGCCTTAGAAAATGGATTTGATCAAAAATTGCAGCTTGATGATAAAATTTTACGTCAAATTGCTATTTTTGCTGATGGCGATGCACGCAGCGCACTGAATACGTTAGAGATGATTGTTGAAAACAGCAATATCACTGATGAGGGTCAAGTAGAAACTGATGGTGATTTACTAGGTCAAATTTTAGGCGGTAAGACTCTTAAATACGATAAAAATGGTGAAGATCATTATAATGTCATTTCTGCGCTGCACAAGTCAATGAGAAATAGCGACGTTAATAGCGCTATTTATTGGTTGACTCGGATGTTAGAAGGTGGAGAAGATCCGCTTTATATTGCCAGAAGATGTGTAAGATTTGCCAGCGAAGATGTGGGATTAGCTGATATGAACGCATTGAATCTGGCGATCAATGTGTATCAGGCGTGTCAGTTTTTAGGGATGCCGGAATGCAATGTGCATTTGACTGAACTAGTGATTTATTTATCATTAGCGCCAAAATCAAATGCCGTTTATATGGCTACCCAAAATGTTGCTAAAGATGTTAAGAATACGCTGAATCAGCCAGTACCCTTGCAAATTAGAAATGGCGTCACCAAGCTAATGAAGCAAGAAGGCTATGGCAAAGATTATCAGTATGCTCATGATAGTAAGGATAAAATCACTTCGATGCAGACGATGCCAGATAATTTGGTGGGTCATGAATATTATTTTCCTACTGAACAAGGGCACGAAATTCGCTTTAAGCAGCGCTTAGAACAGATTCAGAAATGGCACCAAGAACATGATGAATAAAAAGATATTGCTTTTTCAAAAGTAAGCGGTTACAATAATAAATGTAAAAAGAATATAGCTCTTTGATAGACATGTAACTATTAAATTAGGCAGGATCTAAAAATGTATATAGGACAAAGAAATAAGTGTCCTATATACATTTTTGGATCCTTTTTTATTTACATGGAAAATGAGAAAGGATGGAAAGTTATGGTTGATTATGCCGCAAGCGCAAAACAAATCATAAAATACGTTGGTGGAAAGGAAAATATCTCTAAACTTATTCACTGCTCAACAAGATTGCGCTTTTCTTTGGTTGATTATGATAAAGCAAATCTTGATGAATTAAAGAAAATTGATGGAGTGTTAGGAGCAGTTAATGCTTCAGGTCAATGCCAGGTAATCATTGGCAATAATGTTGTAGAAATGTATGATGCTGTTAATAAACAATTAGGTACTTTAGACCTATCTAAAAAGACGGGTAATGTACCTAGGGAAAAGTGGTATCAAGTTGCGCTAGATTATTTAATTGCTATCTTTCAACCTTTAGTACCGGCTATTGCTGGTGGTGGTGTTCTGAAAGCATTGGTAATGCTTTGCGGGATGCTAGGATGGCTGAGTGAGAAAAGTTCGCTATATCAAGTTTTGAATTTTGTAGGTACAGCTCCTATTTACTTCTTACCAATTTTAGTTGCTATAACAACAGCCAGAAAATTAAATGTTAATACATTAGTTGCTGTTTCAGCTGTCGGTGCTTTAGTATTACCTGATATGGTTACAGCTCTTGGCAAAGGTATGAATCTTTTAGGTGTTGGAATAACTAACATTACTTATTCCTCACAAGTATTCCCAGCAATTTTGGCAGTCTTTTTCTACGCTTTTTTAGAAAAGTGGGTTACTAAATGGAGTCCTAAACCAATCAGAGTATTTTTTGTTCCAATGGTTTCGATGACCTTGACTGTTTTAGCCACATTGTTTGTTTTGGGACCTATCGGTTATTACTTAGGTGTTGGCTTAACTTCGGTGATCATGTTTCTATTTAATCATTTTGGATTTATTGCAACCGCGTTACTTGCGGGATTACTGCCAATCATGGTTTCAATGGGAATGCATAAAGCGTTAATTCCTTACGCAGTTGCTGCAATGAGTACTGCCGGGAAAGAACTTTTATATTTACCAGCATCATTAGCTCATAATATGTCGGAATGCGGAATGTCATTTGCGATTGCTGTAAGAACTAAGGATAAAAAATTACGCTCAACTGCGATTTCAGCAGGTATTTCAGCTTTATTCGGAATTACTGAACCAGCTATTTATGGTATTGATTTACAACACAAACGTGCTTTGCTAGGTGTTATGGCATCTAGTTTCATTGGTGGTGGAGCAATTGGTTTATTGGGGATCAAGGCATTTGCATTAGTTGGGCCTGGTTTAGCCAGCTTACCAATGTATGTCGATAAATCAGATCCTTCCAATCTAATCAAAGCAATCATTATGTTTGTTGTCTCTATTGTTCTTTCATTTATAATTGGATTATTTGTATGGAAAGATGCTGTTGTAGAAGATAAAAAGCCTACGGAAGAAAAACTAGCTGCTCCAGTAAAGGGAGAAGTTATTGCATTAAATGAAGTTAATGATGATGTATTTTCAAATGGTGTGTTAGGCGAAGGCATTGCTGTAAA
The DNA here is from genome assembly GCF_947367085.1 of uncultured Lactobacillus sp. GTDB lineage: Bacteria > Bacillota > Bacilli > Lactobacillales > Lactobacillaceae > Lactobacillus. Next base: position 18,937 of record NZ_CANBCP010000005.1, read on the forward strand.
GCCAACCGAAGGTAAATTAGTTGCACCTGCAGATGGTACAATATTAATGGTTTATGAAACTGGCCATGCCTTAGGTATGAAAACCAAGGGTGGAGCAGAAATATTGTTCCACATCGGTTTAGATACTGTTAAATTAAAGGGTGAGTATTTCAACCCACTTGTTGAAGAGGGGCAATCTGTTAAAAAGGGTGATACATTAATCAAATTTGACTTAGATAAAATAAAAGAAGCTGGATTCGATGTAACAACAATGATGGTAGTTACTACATACAATGATGAAAAAATTGATTTTCCAACACCAGAAAATGAGAGTTCATCTACCGTAAATAATAATGGAAATTTGGCACAAGCTTAAGTAAAGTTGAGGAAAGAATATGGCATTTAGAAAAAATTTCTTATGGGGTGGTGCTGTTGCAGCAAACCAAGTCGAAGGGGCATGGAATATTGATGGTAAAGGTTTATCTGTAGCTGATGTAGCTACTTATAAAGCTAATGTTGACGTTAAGGATTATAAGAAGAATGTAGCAGTTGATTCTATTCAGATTGAAAAAGCAATTTCTGATAAATCTGATGAAGATTACCCTAAACGTCGTGGTATTGACGGGTATCATCACTACAAAGAAGATATAAAATTATTTGCTGATTTAGGTTTTAAAACATTAAGATTTTCAATTGCATGGACACGTTTATTTCCTAATGGTGATGAGAGTAAACCAAATGAAGCGGGAATCGAGTATTATCGTAAAGTAATCGATGAACTCCATAAATATAATATTGAACCTTTGATTACTCTTTCTCATTATGAAATGCCTCTAAATTTAGCCATTAAATACAATGGGTGGGCTGATCGAAAAATAATTAATTGTTTTACTAAATTTGCAAAAGTTTGTTTTGAAAATTTCACTGATGTGAAGTATTGGCTAACCTTTAATGAGATTGATAGTGTTACGCGCCATCCATTTACTTCAGCAGGAATTATTCCAGATAAAAGTGAAAATCTTTTACAAGATGAATATCAAGCTTTGCACAATCAATTTGTAGCCTCTGCTCAAGTAACAAAATTAGTGCACAAAATTATTCCCGGCTCAATGGTAGGCTGTATGCTTACCAAGTTAACTACTTATCCCGCTATCGCCAAACCTGAAGATGTTTTAGCCGCTTTAAATAAAAATATCATGAATTATTATCCAGCAGATGTTCAGGTTAAAGGAGAATATCCAAAATTAATACTCGAATATTTTAAGAAAAATAATATTCAATTAGATATTACAGACGAAGATTTAACGACTTTACGCGAAAATACGGTTGACTTTATTTCATTTAGTTATTATATGTCGATGCTCGCAGCTGGAGATGAGTCTGGCCTTGAAATGACCCAAGGAAATACAGTTGTAGGAGGTAAGAATCCATATTTACCAGCTACAGAATGGGGATGGACAGTGGATCCTGTGGGGTTACGTATATCTTTAATTGAATTATATGATCGTTATCAAAAGCCTTTATTTGTAGTTGAAAATGGTATGGGGACTCATGATAAACTAGAAAAAGATGGGTCAATTCATGATCCGTATCGTATTAAGTATTTTAAAGAACATTTAAAAGCCATGAAGGATGCAGTTGACAATGGCGTGGATCTATTGGGTTATACTAGTTGGGCTCCAATTGATCTTGTGAGTGCGTCCACATCTCAAATGAGTAAAAGATATGGCTTTATCTATGTAGATTTAGATGATGAGGGCCATGGAACAGGTAAAAGATATAAAAAAGATTCGTTTGACTGGTATAAGCATGTAATTGAAACAAATGGGGAAGAGTTGTAAAAGTTGGAGGCGACCATATGAGTTTAACAATAAAAAAAGTGCTAAATTCAAGTGTCGTATTATGTACAGATGATTCAGAGAATGAATTGATTGTATTAGGAAAGGGAATCGGATTTGGCAAAAAAGCAGGGACTGCTTTAAAACGTGATGATATTAATCAAGTATTTGTCCCAATAACTAATCCTGAGTTACAACAAATTGAAAGTATGCTTTCCGATATTTCTCCAGGTATAATTGAAGTGACCAGACTAATAGTTAGAAAAGCAAAATCTAAAATTTCCGGATCATTGAATAAATCTCTAACTTTTTCTTTGATGGATCATATTAAATTCAGTTTGGACCGATATAAGGATGGCCTTACTTTTAAAAATAAATTGTATTGGGAAGTAAAGAGTTATTATCCTAGTGAGTTTGAAATTGGTGAATGGGCATTGGCTTTAATAAATAATGACTTTAATGTCCAGCTTCCACGTGAGGAAGCGGCGAGTATAGCTTTTCATATTATAAATGCAGAGTCTCAGGAAAATAATCAAGATAGTATGGAAATCACAAAATTGATTAATAGTTTGATTGGAATTATTAATTTAAGTAGTAAAAGTGGTCTGAATAAAGATTCTATTTCTTATCAGAGATTATTAACTCATATAAAATTCTTTGCTGAAAGGTTATTGCGTGGGCAACAATTAACGACTGAGGATAAAGAAATGTATGAACATGTCATATCTTCATATCCTGAAGCAACTAAAATAGCTATTAAAATTATGGAGTTTTTAGAAAAGCAATATCGTGTAAAAATTACGGATGAAGAAATGACATATTTAATAATTCATATTCAACGAAATTTAACACATGATAAGGAGTAATTGAAAATAGGTTTAACTATTATAAAACTAATGGTTAAGCCTATTTTTCTTTTTGCCCTTGCACTGATAGTCATTTTTTCGCTATAATTTAAAAATATTTATAAGGCTTAATATAATAATGAGAGGGAATCGAATGACTAGAAAAAGATTGTGGACTTTTTTCTTAGCTATTTTTTTAATGCTGGCTGGCTTTTTAACTTCAACTACTGTTAGCGCTGCATCAGACAAAAAAGTTGAACAAGGAATAGTTTTAAAAAATATCAAAAAGAGCGGTAAGTTGGTCGTGGGAACATCAGCTGACTATCCACCACTTGAATTTACGGCTAGTGATAATGGTAAGACACGCTATGTTGGTGTGGATATCGAATTAACTCGTCAGATCGCTAAAGATATGGGCGTAAAGCTAGTAATCAAAAATATGTCTTTTGATTCGCTACTTGTGGCTCTTGAAACGGGCAAAGTTGATATGGTTATCAGTGCGATGACACCAACTGCAGAAAGAAAAAAGAGCGTCGCTTTTTCGAAAATTTACTATAAGCCAAGCGGAGAGTTCTTTCTCTTAAATAGAAAAGATCGCGACAAATATGACACGATCCAGAAATTAAAGGGACAAACGGTTGGAGCCCAAACTGGTTCAATTCAATACGAAGAAATTGAAAAGCAGATGAAGTCTTCTAAAGCCAAAGGTTTAGGTAAGATCAATAATTTGGTGTTAGCTCTTCAATCAGGCAAGGTTCAGGCAGTCTTGATGGAAGAATTAACAGCAAAAGCTTATGCTCAAAATAATAAAAATCTAGTAGCGGTTAAATCCGATATTAAAGACAGCCAATCAGGTAATGCGGTGGCTATTGCCAAGGGGCAAAATGATTTAGTTGCCCAAGTTAATAAAACTATCAACAAGGTGAAAAAAGATAAGCTTGTCGATAAAAAGTTCTTGCCGCAAGCTGCCAAATACATGAAGACCACGCAAAAGAATAATACTTTTGCTAAGTACATTCCATACTTTTTCAAGGGAATTTGGTACACAATTGTAATTACCATCTTTTCAGTCTTAATTGGTATTATCTTAGGAACTTTGCTTGCTTTAATGCGTATTTCCAAAAATCCAATCTTGCACTGGTTTGCGGTGTGTTATATTGAATTCATTCGTGGTACGCCGCAAATGGTTCAGATTTTATTTGTTTACTTTGGAATCGGCTATTTGATTTCTAACTTATCAGCTATTGTTGCCGGAATTATCGCTATTGGATTAAATTCTGGCGCTTATGTTGCTGAAGATATTCGTTCAGGGATTGACTCACTGCCTAAAGGACAAATGGAAGCTGCGCGTTCGCTAGGGATGAATCGCGCTAAGGCCTTTAGATATGTCATTATTCCCCAGGCAATTAAGAATATTTGGCCAGCACTGGGTAATGAATTTATTACCTTGCTCAAGGATAGTTCACTTGTGTCAGTAATTGGGGTAAGTGAATTGATGTATCAGACGCAATTAGTTCAAACTTCAACTTATCGCGGAGTTTTACCTTTGTTTATTGCGATGATTATCTACTTCATTATGACTTTCTCACTTACAAGATTACTCAACCACTTTGAAAAGAGGATGAAGCGCAATGACTAAAATGATTGAAATTGAACACCTCAAAAAAAGCTTCGGCAAAAAAGAAGTTTTAAAAGATATTTCTGCGGTTGTGAACCAAGGACAAGTTATCAGTATCATTGGGCCATCTGGTTCAGGTAAAAGTACCTTTTTACGCTGTTTGAACGTGTTAGAAAAGCCGACTAGTGGCAAGGTGATTTTTGAAGGACAAGATTTGACTCATATCAATGAAAAAGAATTAGATGAGCTGCGGGAAAAGATGGGGATGGTTTTTCAAAGCTTTAATCTTTTTCCAAATATGAATGTAATCGAAAATGTAAAATTAGCTCCAATGAAAGTCAAAGGCATAAGCGCAGCTAGCGCACAGCAAAAAGCAATGGCGCTGCTTGAAAAAGTTGGCTTAGCTGATCGAGCTCAGCAATTCCCATCAAGTCTATCTGGTGGTCAGCAGCAGCGTGTGGCAATAGCGCGAGCTTTGGCAATGGATCCAGAAGTAATGCTGTTTGATGAACCAACTAGTGCCCTTGATCCGGAGATGGTTGGCGAAGTGCTCAAGACCATGCAAGATTTAGCTAATAGCGGCATGACAATGGTTATCGTGACTCATGAAATGGGCTTTGCTAAAGAAGTTAGTGATGAAGTATGGTTTATGGCTGATGGCTATTTACAAGAAAAAGGCAGTCCAGATGCTATTTTTAACCATCCTCAAGGCAAGCGTGCCCAAGACTTTTTGTCGAAGGTACTATAAGAAAAAAGAAAAACCGGCGATTGCCGGTTTTTTGTTTATTTATGAAGCTAATTTTTTAATCCATTTATGCCAACCATCAACTAGTTTGTTTTTATCATTTTCTTTCATCATTGGTTGATAGCTGATCTCTGAGTTCGTATCGGTGACTTTTTGGTTTGCATTCATTACACTGCCTAGTGCGCTTAGTTCTGAGATCTTTGATATATCTACCTTACTTTGAGTAATATTGCTTAAAAATTGCATCAAATATTTATTATGAATCATTCCGCCATCTGTGTGAATTTCTTTTGCTAGAGAAGGGGTTATAGTTTGAAATTCATTTAAAATGTCATTTATTTGATATACCAGAGAATTGAGTGTGGCACGAACTAATTCATTTTTGCCAGTTGTTGCATTCATCCCCACAAAGGCTGCTTGTAAATCAGGAAGCCAGTAAGGAGCACCGAGACCAGAAAAAGCAGGTATTAGATATGTATGGTCTTTGGGATTGGCAGTTAAAGCGAGATCTGCAGTTTCTTGGGGTGTCTGGATTAAGTGCAAATTATCTTTTAACCACGTTACACAAGCTCCAGCGTAATTGATATTACCTTCAACTACATAAGAAGTTTTACCATTTAATGACCACGCAATTGAAGTGTTCAGTCGATTATTAATATTATCAGGTAAGTTATTTCCAATATTTAGCATAACCGAAGAACCAGTTCCAAATGTTACCTTAAAGTCACCAGAATTAAAGCAGTGGTGAGCAAATAGAGCAGCTTGAGAATCACCTAAGACACTTAGAATAGGAATGGGTTGGCTCAGAAGACCAAATAAATCAGTCTCGCCAAATTGAGAATTGGAATCAACTATCTCAGGGAGAGTATTTAGGTCGACTCCAAAAATTTCAGCTAACTCTTCATCCCATTGACCAGTTCTAATGTCCATTAACTGAGTTCTACAAGCATTAGAAGGCTCAGTTTTGAAAGATTTACCATTTGTTAATTGATATATAAGCCAGCTATCCATAGTGCCTAAGCATAAGTCATTATTTTCGTAAGCTTGTTTTACACGAGGTTCGTTTAAAAGCATCCAGCCCCATTTTGCACCAGTAAAATATGGGGAAAGAGCTAGGCCAGTTTTTTCTTTAACCTTATCTTTTAATTCAGGATAAGAAATCTTTTTAAGCAGACTTTCAGCACGACTATCTTGCCAAACGACAGTATGACATAAAGGTGATCCGGTTTTACGTGACCAGGCTGCTGCTGACTCTCTTTGATTAGTTATAGCCAATTTTGTAATTTGGTCTTCTGAAACTTGACTTAAAGCTGAAGCAAAGAGACTTTTTAAATTATCTTTTATTTCATCAAGATCATGACTGACCCATCCTTGACGGTTGATAATTTGTTTGTGAGGTAATGCAGTCTTCCAAAATATTTGATTATCTTGATTGACTAAGATTGCTTTGGTGCCCTGAGTACTTTGATCGATGGCCAGAGTATATTTTTCTGACATGAAATCACCAACTTTTATTTATCAAGAATTTTCTTAATAGATTTTTCAATTCCTTCAGCATCAAGACCGTAATAATGGAATACTTCATCTTGGGTGCCTTGAATTGCTGGTTTGTCTGGAAAGCCAAGGATATCTAATTTAGCGTGACCATATTTTGCGACTTCACTTGCAACTGCTGCGCCAATACCATTTATGACATCGTGTTCTTCGACAGTGACAATATGATCGAATTTTTGAGCTAGTTGACCGATTAATTCAGTATCAAGTGGCTTAATAGAGCCGAGATCTACAACTTGAGCATTAATACCTTGCTTTTCAAGATTTTCAGCAGCTTTTAAGGCAAAATATAAAGTTTCACCAGTAGAGATTAGACAGATATCTTCGCCTTTTTTAATAATCTTGGCTTTGCCAGGAACAAAATCAAAATCTTCGTGATATACGTTGTCCAATTTACGCTTACCAATACGAACGTAAGCTGGTTTATCTGAGGTTAATAAGTATTTGAAAAGAGCTTTAACTTGATACTTATCGCAAGGTTGATAAACTTCAAGATCAGGAATAGCACGTGTAATAGCTACATCATTGAGTGAGTGGTGGGTGTTACCAAGCCAGGTGTAAGAATTACCACCTGAAATACCAATCAACTTAACATTATTTTTGTTAAATGCAACATCTACCTTAACTTGTTCAATTGAGCGCATTGCTAAAAATGATGCAGGAGAAAATACAAAGGGATGCTTTCCTTCATGAGCTAATCCGGCAGCTACAGTAACTGCGTTTTGCTCAGCAATCCCCATCTCAACAGTGCGATCAGGGTGAGCGTTGGTGAATGGCACTAATCCGGCTGAGCCACGAGAGTCACAAGTCACTACTAATAAATCAGGATCTTTTGCTGTTGCTTTATCTAAAGTATCTGCAATCACTGCATTTGCTGTTAACTTTTCATCATTAGTCATTGTTAAGTGCCTCCATTTGTGCGTCTAATTCTCGTAATCCTTCTTGGTATTGGACTTCAGTAGGAATCTTGTGATGCCAATCAGCTCTGTTTTCGGCAACTGTAATACCTTTTCCTTTAACAGTATTAGCAATAATCATTCTCGGTTTATTAGTATTATTTTCTTTAGTTAAGACATCAACTAATGCACCGATATCATTGCCGTCGACTTCTTGAACATCCCAACCAAAAGCACGATATTTATTACTAATTGGGTTAGAACGCATAACTGAATCGGTAGTACCAGTAATTTGTAAATCATTATGGTCAATGATTGCAGTTAAATTATCTAAGCTATAGTTACCAGCAGCCATAGCAGCTTCCCAAACAGATCCTTCTGCTTGTTCACCATCACCCATTAATACATAGGTATGCTTGGGTGAGTGATTCATTTTTGCTGCTAAAGCGACACCTACGCCAAGGCCTAATCCATGTCCCAGTGATCCTGTATGAAATTCCATACCCTTTACGTCGGTTGTAGGGTGGCCGATATAAGGACTATTGAAAGTTGAATATCTCTTTTCCAGATCATCACGATCAATATATCCTTTATCGGCTAATATTTCGTACCAAATTTCAACAGCGTGTCCCTTGCTTTGAATATAAGTGTCGACATCTTTTTGACCAAAATTATCTTTATCCTGGTTCATTACTTGATAATAAAGTGCAACTAAAATATCTGTACAAGATAAATCAGAACCCGTGTGACCATTTTTGTGGTTATAGATTAATTGCCAAGTTCTTTCTCTAAGCTCGACAGCTTTCTTTTTTAAATCTAACGTATTCATAATTTTTCACCTCAAATTTTTGTAACCGCTTTTACATTTCTTATGCTATCATCAGGATAGTAAATTAAACAATATTTCATCTAAACTAAAATTTTAGTTTAGTACTAGTTTATTAACAGATGGTGATTTCAATGATAAAGATGGAAGACATAGCGCGTTTAGCTGGAGTATCAAGATCAGCAGTTTCTTTGACAATTAACGATAAACCAGGTGTAGGACCCAAAACACGAGAAAAAATATTTAAAGTAATTGAAGAAAATGATTATCAGCCCTTGAGAAAAAGACATAAAGGAAAATCTCACTATTTGGCATCAGTAACGTTTTTGATTATTACCAATCATCAGGGGATGGTGAAAAGCAATTATCGTTCGTTGCCGTTTTTTGATAATTTGATTTCTGCTTTATCTAAAAATATCTCTGCTTATGGAGGTACTACACAAGTTCAAAATATTGAATCAAGCAGAATTAAAAAAGATATACCTGCCCTTGTTAAAGAAGGGGTGTTAAAGAATACTGTTGTTTTAGCAACAGATCTTTCCAGACAGCAAGTTCAGTTCATAAAAGATGAATTGAAAACTGTTGTTTTTGTGGACACATATTATGATGATGTATCGGCAGACTTTGTAACTATGGATAATTTCCAGGGTGCTTATAATGCTGCTGAATATATTTTGAATAAAGGCTATAAAAATATCGGTTATGTTGCATCTGATCGCAATATAAGTAACTTTCAGAATCGAAGAAGGGGATTTTATCAAGCTATGAAATTACATAAACGTGAAATCTTGCCTGAACATTTTTATAGCATCTCGCCTTTAATGAAGGGTGCTGATGAAAATGAAATTATTGATATGCTTCAAAAAAGTAAGTCTTTACCAGATGCGTTGTTTTGTGAAGATGATTATATTGCTGTTCGCTTGATTAAGGAACTGTCAAATTTAAATATTAAAGTTCCTGATAGAGTTGCTATTATGGGATTTGATGATATTTATGTAGGCCAGATGATATCTCCGGAATTAACGACAGTTCATGTTCCAATTCATCAAATTGTTAATCAAGTTCTTTTTCAATTGCAAGAACAACGTGGAATGGAGCATTGGCAGCCACAAAAATGTTTAGTAGCGACTAGGATCGTTGAAAGACAATCCTTATAAAAAAACTTAGTTGAGCTTAATTTAGTAAATTTAATGACTAATTTAATGACTTTTATGTTATTTTGATTCATGTGGAAAGCGATTACATATTTTCGTTTAAAGGAGATACATGATGACAAATAAAAATAGCTTGAAACAAATAAAGCTTGGTTTTGCACCAACTAGAAGAAATATCTTTTCAGCGACTGCCGCAATTGAATTTGCAGATAAAACACGTAAAAAGTTAGATGAATTAGGTGTTAACTACGTTGATATTAAAGATGTAAATGATGATGGACTCCTGTATGATGATTCAGGATTAGAAAAGATTACTGAAAAATTTAAAGCTGAAAAGATTGACGGTTTATTTATTGCAAATGAAAACTTTGGGACAGAATACGAAGTTGCCCGTTTAGCAGCTAAATTAAATGTTCCTGTTTTACTTTGGGGACCAAGAGATGAAGCGCCAGCTCCAGACGGATCAAGACGTCGCGATACGCAATGTGGCTTGTTTGCTATTGGTAAGGTTCTACGTCACTTTAATGTACCTTTTACTTATATAAAAAATAGCGATATTGATGATCCATCATTTAGTCGTGGAGTAATTGACTTTATTAAAGTATGTAATGTAGTCAAAACCTTCAAAAATACTAGAATATTGCAAATTGGACCACGTCCATTCGACTTTTGGTCAGTTATCGTTAATGAAGGTGAGCTATTAGAAAAATTTGGCATTCAACTTTCTCCAATTCCATTAGGAGAAGTGACATCCTATATGAATGAGTTGATCAAGAAAAATGATCCTAGAATTGAAGATACAAAAGAGACCTTCAGAAAATGGGCTGATATAAAAATTAAAGACGAAGACTTTACTAAAGTTGCTGCATTAAAATTAGCAATGCAAGATAAAATGAAAGAGTACGGTTGTAATTGTGCAACTATTCAATGCTGGACAGAATTACAACGTGAGATTGGAATTTTGCCATATGCTTCTGAAGCTTTACTTCAAACGGAAGGAATGCCAGTAACTTGTGAAACGGACATTAATGGTGCTATTTCTGAAGTGTTAGCAGAAGCTGCAACTCTAGGTGATGAACGTGCTTTATTTGCAGATGTAAATTGTCGTCACCCAGAAAATGAAAATGGCGAATTGTTGCAACACTTAGGAACATTTGCATTTCAAACTGCTAAGAATCGTCCAGTCTTACCACCATCTCATTTTGTATTTGATTACCCAGGTTCAGCAGCTTTCCAAGTTAAAGATGGTACATATACTTTAGTTAGATTTGATGGCGATCACGGTAAGTACTCAATGTTAATCGGAAATGCTAAAACTTGTGAAGGACCTTATGAACAAGGTACTTATGCTTGGTTCCAATTCAAAGATTTAAACAGATTTGAAGCAAAATATGTTTATGGACCATATATCCACCATATGGCTGGAGTTCGCGCAGATGTTGTTCCAATTTTGGCAGAAGCTTGCAAGTATATTAATGTTAATGCAGATTACTACGATCCTATTAAGGAAAAGGTCGCAGCATATTGGTATGGTGATTTGGATACTATTTTGGATTCTGATCAAAGATAGGAGAAAATATGTTAAAAGTTCAGGGAAAATATTTATATAAAGATGACAAGAAATTCTTTTATCTGGCAGATACTTGCTGGGGAGCATTTACCAGCATAACAATGCCTGACTGGAAATATTATCTTGATACTAGAAAAGCCCAAGGCTTTAATGCCATTCAAATAAACATTTTGCGTCAATGGGATTCGAGCCTACCAATTGATCAAAGAGAGCCATTTGCCATTAAAGAAAATGAGGATGGTAGTTATGTTTATGACTTTTCTAAGATAAATAAAGCATATTTTGATAATGCTGCTAATATGCTAGAAGAAATGGCTAAGCGAAACATGGTTCCGGTCTTAGTACTCTTGTGGGGCAATTTTGTGCCAGATACTTGGATGAGCAAATTTGTCTCAAATAATACAATACCGTTTGATCAGATTAAGCCTTATGTGGAATATGCAGTAAAGAAATTCAAAAAATATAACCCAATTTGGTTTGTAAGTGGGGATGTTGGTTTTACCGATAATGGCAAGCAAAAGAAAGATTCCGCAATCAAGTATTACCGAGAGGTATTAAATGTTGCCCAAAGTATTGATCCAGATGGTATTTATACTTTCCATATTAATGGCGAATCAACCGAAGTTCCTGAGGAATTCAAAAAGCAAACGCAAATGTTTATCTATCAATCTGGTCATGGTTATGATGGACAAGATACTGCGTATACAATACCTGAAAAAATGCGGAAAGACGGTTATCAAGGCCCAATGATGGATGCGGAAATTTGCTATGAAGGGTTAACTAAGATGAAAGCTCCGTCTCCAGCACGTTATAGTGCATTTGATGTGCGTAAAGCAGCTTGGCATGCTGTATTGTCAGGAGCTGATGCGGGAATAGGTTATGGAACTTTTGGTATTTGGCCATGGAAAGATACTGCAAGACCTGAAGCAAAACTGGATGCAAATTTTAATGTTCAACTTGTTCCATACGACTGGCGTCAGTGCCTTGGATTCAGAGGCTGTTTGGATATGGGATATTTGAAGAATATCCTAGAGAAATATGCTCCAAATGGATTAACTCCAATTTATACTCCAGTACAAGATGATCCAACAATCAGAGCCGCAGAAAATGATGAGTATCTATTAGTATATTTACCAACTGCAGGAGTTCTGGATTTTGATGAATTTAATATTCAGCTGAAATCAGCACAAGTAATTGATTTACAAAAGAGAATGCCACTTACTGGTAAAGTCATAGATAATACGCTTCAAATGTTGCCGGTTGTTGAAGATGAGTTGGTAATCGTTAAGAAATGATGTTATTAGTTCAATAAAAGAGGGCTAATTAATGAAATATTTTAAGAAAGATATAGGAGAAAATGGCGCTAAAGCCACATTTTATCTCCAAGAGCCTAATAAGGAAATTGATATCAATAGAAAGTCACCAGTGATGATTGTTGTTCCTGGTGGAGCCTACATGTGGACTTCTTGGCGTGAAGAAGAACCCATTGCGCTAGAATTCTTAAGTAAAGGTTTCTCATGTGTAGTAGCAGAATATGCGACAGAAGGATTAGGGTTTTATGATGGTAAACATGATTACTCTAAAGATCCAGTTTCTGCATTTCCTAAACCATTAACTGATTTAGCAAAAACCATTGCATATGTAAGGGAAAATGCTGATCAGTGGTCATTAGATTCCAATAGTATTAATGTTATTGGCTTTTCAGCAGGTGGTAATTTGACTGCCCAACTTGGTTGTTATTGGCAAACAGATTGGCTAAAAGATCTTGTTGGCAAGTCTTCTGAATTATTTAAGCCTAATTCCATTTGTTTAGCTTATGGTGCTCCACATATGTCAAAAGCGCCTGAAAAAGATCGTTATAAGCAAACAAAGAAAATGGGTGGCGATGGAATGATTAATTATGCCACTTTAGGTCATGATCAATCTGATGAAAGAATAAAGCTTGTTAATATGGTTGATGCAGTGACTGACAATGTGCCACCGACTTTCATTTGGCATACTATGGAAGATCCTTATGTACCTGTTGCAAGTGCATTGCATTTTACTGAGCAACTTGAAGACAAAATGGTTCCATTTGAGCTGCACATCTTTCAAAAAGGAAAGCATGGCTTGGCGTTAGCTGATTTAAGAACCGATAGCAAAGCGGATCGTAGTCAAAGTAATGTCCAAGCTGCTAGTTGGAAGAGACTGTATTTGGGTTGGCTTAAAGAAAATGGATTAATTAATTTATTTTAGAAAAAATAGCTGAGCTAGAGACTCGGCTATTTTTAACTAAACTAAGCTAAATTAAAATGAAGTTATTAAAATAGTATTGTAATCGGTTACATGAATGCTAGAATATTAATTGAAATATGAAATCGGATTGTTACATTAAGTTGGCAAGACCAATATAGAGAAAACTCTTATTAGTCTTGCCATTTTTTATTGGAGGCAAAACCATGATCATCGAGCGAATTTTGAACAATAATGCTATTTTGGCTAAAGATGATAACGGACGAAATTTAGTTGCGTTAGGATCTGGAATTGCTTTTGGTAGGAAAAAAGGTCAAACAGTAGCAAGCTCAAAAATAGAAAAAATTTTCTATCCTAAAGATCAGGCGACGACAAATACGATAAGTGAAACCTTAGCACAGATTCGTCCTGAATACATAGAGTTATCCGATCAGATTATTTCAGAAGCAATTGCAAGTTCTGGTAAAAAGTTAAGTGACGATATTTATATTTCTTTGCCAGATCATCTTCAATTTGCAGTCGAGCGCGTTAGACAAGGTATCACTATTCAAAATAGGTTGACCATTGAAACTATGCAAGTTTATCCGGATGAGTTTCAATTAGGCAAAAAAGTAATCGATTATTTAGGTGAGAAAAGTGGATTGAAGTTTAATGATGATGAAGCTGCAAATGTTGCGATGCACATCATAACGGCAGAGGAAGGAGATTCGTTAGAGAACACTCAGGGGAGTATTGAATTAATAAATAACTTTTTGAATATTATTGAAGAGATGCTGGGTAAAAAGATTGATGTGGACTCTGTTTCATATTATCGATTAATTACTCATTTGAAATTTTTTGTTCAAAGAATAAAGAAGAAAACTAAAAGTTCTCATCCAGCAGATCAAGATCTCTATAATTTGATCATTCATAAATATCATAAAGAATACCTAATTGCTCAACGTCTGGCTGGGATAGTTTTAAGAGATTGTGATTATGAAGTATCACAAGATGAAATTATGTATTTAACAATACATATTCATAGAATTAATACCGCTAGCTGAGGATAGAAGCATGAATGAATATAAAGCAGTTGCAGAAAAAATAGTTAGCTCGCTTGGCGGTAGTTCAAATATTGTTGAAGCATATCACTGTGTGGCAAGAATTAGAATTAGAGTCAAGAATAGAGTAGAAATAAATTTTACGGAATTAAATTCGGTTGATGTAATTTTAGAAACAACTTTTGTTGATGGAGAGTTGCAAATATTGATCGGCAATCAAGTAGATAATTATTATTCTGCTTTGATGAAAATAATAAATGCTAAGAAAGATTTTTCTAAAATTAAAAAAGGAGATATTGAGATGGGAAAGTCTGGAAGTAAAAACAAACAGCTAGCTGAGCAGATTGTGAAACTAGTTGGTGGTAAAGAAAATGTTATTAGTTTAGTTCATTGTGTAACGCGTTTACGTTTTAAGTTGAAAGATGAAAGTAAAGCAGATGATCAAGCTTTAAAAAACTTAAAAGGTGTTATGGGCGTAGCTCATGCTGGTGGTCAATATCAAGTAATTATTGGCGCAAATGTTGCTGATGTTTATGACGAAGTAATGCCACTTTTAGGATTATCTTCAAGTCAGACAGTTGGTCCTCAAGATGAAGATAATGATAAAAATATTTTTAGTAAGTTTGTTGCATTAATTTCATCATTATTCATGCCCCTATTAGGTGTCATGACAGGGGCAGGTATGTTAAAAGGTTTGCTTGTTTTATTCAATGTTTTAGGTTGGGTTAAACAAGGAACTGGTACTTATATGATTTGGAATGCTGCAGGGGATGCACTATTTTACTTCTTACCAGTACTGTTAGGTTACACAGCAGGTAAAGCATTTCATGTAAATGAATTTGTAGGTGCAATTACTGGTGGAGCATTAGTTTATCCAACTATGGTAGCTGCAGCAACTGCTCACAAGGCTATTAACTTTATGGGAATTCCTGTTACTTTGATGAACTATAGTCAAACAATGCTTCCAATTGTAATTGCAATTTGGGCTATGTCATGGCTAGAAAAAGGTACAAAAAAAGTTATTCCTTCAGCGGTTAAGAATTTATTTGTTCCGTTACTTGATCTGATGATTATTGTTCCTTTGACTTATATTGTTGTTGGACCAATCACACAAACAATTTCGCAATGGTTATCAGTAGGAAGTTTATGGCTTTATGGTTTAGTTCCAGTTGTTGCTGGATTCATCTTAGGTGGTATTTGGCAAGGTGCAATTATCTTAGGTTTACACTGGGCATTTATTCCAGTATTAATGAATAACTTAACAACCAATGGCTTTGACCCAATTAATGGTATTTTGTACTGTACTTTATTTGGACAAGTTGGTGCTGCTTTAGCTATGGGCTTAAAAGCAAAAGATAAGAACTTTAAAGAAATTGCCCTTCCAGCAGCTTTATCAGGATTCTTCGGTATCACTGAGCCTATTATTTATGGTGTTACATTACCACATAAAAAATCATTCTTATTTGCTTCTATCGGGTCTGCCTTTGGTGGTGCAGTAGCAGCTGCTTGTCACGCTGGTATGTACACTATGCCTGGTGGTGGTGTCTTTGGTATTCCAGCATTTATCAATCCTAAGGGTATCAACTTACAATTCATCGGTTTAGTTGCTTCAATTGTTATCGCCTTAGTAGTAAGTTTTGTATTGACAATGATTTGGGGAGATAAAGTTGTAGCTGCAACTGATAATAACGATAAAGTTAAAAAAGTTGAATTCAAAGATGAAGCAATCTATGCTCCAATTGAAGGTATTGCAGTTCAATTAAAGAATGTTAAGGATGCTGTATTTTCAACTGAAACTATTGGTAAAGGTATTGCAGTTCAACCAGATAAGGGAGAAGTTAGAGCTCCATTTGATGGTAAGGTTGTTTCAGTATTTCCAACCAAGCATGCAATTGGTTTGAAATCTGATAATGGTGTGGAATTATTAATTCATATTGGAATTGATACAGTAAATCTTAAAGGTAAATATTTTGATTCAAAAGTTAAGGCAGGAGATATTGTTAAGAAAGATGATTTACTAGAAACTTTTGATTTAGATCAAATTAAAAAAGCTGGCTATGATACAGTAGTTCCAGTCGTTGTCACAAATGCCAATAACTTCGATGAAATTATCTTAGAAAAGAAAAATGGTGACGCAGTTAAGTTTGATGATCAATTATTGATGGCTACTGTAGATCAAGAAGTTGAAATTCCAGCACAAGCTGTTAAAGCTTAGTAAAAGAGGTTCTAGTATTGATGCTAGAGCCTTTTTGCTATTTGAGGTATTAAGATGAGAAAACTTTTAATTAGGGCAGATGATTTAGGATATAGTCGTAGTGTTAATTACGGAATATTTGATGCTGTTCATTTTGGAATTATAAATAATGTCGGCGTAATGACCAATATGCCTACTACTCCATATGCATTAGAATTGTTAAAAGATGAGAATATAGATTTAGGGATGCATACTAATATTTCAAATGGAAAGTCTGTATTGAATGCAAGCCAAGTACCAAGCTTAGTTGATGAAGATGGTAATTTTAAGAGTTCACATGTTTATAGAGAAAATTTTAGGCTGGGGAGACCAGATTTTGTTGAATTAGACGAGGTCGTTGCTGAAATCGAAGCACAGTATGGGCAATTTTTTAAATTAATAGGTAAAAAGCCAGATTATTTTGAGGGACATGCTGTGATGAGCCCTAATTTTAGGAAGGGGTTAAAAATCGTAGCCGACAAGTATGATCTGCCATTTCTTGATTTTCCAGTTTCGGCTTCGATATCATTTAAGAAAAATACGCATTTTAAAGTTTATATGGGTGGATATAAAGAAGGTAAAATCGATCCAAGTTACAAACCAATCGATTTATTAAAGAATGCAGTTGAACAAGAAGAGAAGGATTTAATTCCAATGTTTATCTCACACGCAGGATATTTAGACAATTATTTATTACAACATTCTAGTTTGACTGTCCCGAGGGTTAAGGAAGCTGCATGTTGGATTGATAAAAGCACTATCGATTATATTGCAGAGAATCAAATTAAACTTGTTCGATATAGTGAATGTGACTAGGTGAAAATATGGAGATTTCTAATATTTTAATAAACCAACTTCATGAGCCAATCGGTTATGATTTTTCAAATTTAAGAATTACATTTGAAGTGAAGGATGCTGATAAGAATAATGATACTTATAAAGGGGTAAAAATCTGGACAGATGATAAATCACATCCAATTTTAAATCTTTCAAAAATTATTTATGACACCAATTCTTTTGACATAGCCCTATCGCTTGCTCCACGAACTAGATACTATGTTGAGATTTCTGTTCAAAATGGAGATATTTTTGCTTCAAGAGAAACTTTCTTTGAAACAGGAAAAATGAAAGAACCCTTTGAAGGAAAATGGATAGCTAATGCTGATAAAGACTTGCCCAATCCTTTATTTAAAAAGAATTTTCACACAGAAAGAAATAACATTAAGCAGGCGAGATTATATGCAACGGGGCTTGGAGTATATAATGCTTATTTAGATGGTAAGAAAATTGGTAATGAATTTCTTACACCGGGCTTTACAGCATATGATCAGTGGGTCCAGATTCAAACCTACGATATAACGGATTTACTAACGGCAAATTCATTGCATGACTTGGTATTTTCATGTGCTGATGGATGGTATAAAGGAAATATGGGATTTGACGGTGGAAAAAATAATATTTATGGCGATCAACACATGATCTTAGCGGATCTTTACATTACTTATGATGATGGAAAAAGCCAAATCATTAAAACTGATAAAAGTTGGTTTACAACAAATGGACAAGTAACTAAATCAGGCATTTATTATGGTGAAGATGTAGACGCAACCATCAAAATTGAAAATTATAGACCAGTTGTTGAAGTTCAATCACCTACAAGCGAGCTTAGTGATCGATTAAGTTTACCAATTGTTGAACACGAAAAATTAGATGTTAAAAAAGTCATCAATACTCCCAAAGGAGAACTTATTTTAGACTTTGGTCAAAATCAAGCTGGTTGGCCAATGTTTTATAATCATCTTCCTAAAGGTAAAAAGATCATCCTTCAAATGGGCGAGATTTTGCAAAATGGAAACTTTTATAATGAAAATTTACGTAAGGCTAGAGCTAGTTTTACCTATATTTCTGATGGTAAGAAAAAGTGGGTACATCCCAATTTTACATATTTCGGATATCGATATGTAAAAGTCACAGGGGTAGATAAGCTTAATCCAGAGGATTTTAAAGCTCAGGTTTTATATTCCGATCTAAAACAAACTGGTCATCTCCAGACAAATAATGAAAAAGTAAATCGTTTATTTCAAAATGTTATTTGGGGACAAAGAAGTAATTTCATGGACGTTCCTACTGATTGTCCTCAAAGAGATGAACGTTTAGGATGGTGCGGTGATAGCGAGATATTTTCTGAAACTGCTAATTTCAATATGGATACTTTCGAATTCTTTAGAAAGTATTTAAGGGACATAAGAGTTGAACAAACTCTAAATGGTGGAAAATCACCGATGTTTGCACCTAGTCTAAAAACACCATTCTCCGGGATGGCGATTTGGGGCGATGCTATTTGCATTCTTAATTGGAATTTATATAAATTCTATGGTGACAAGGCGTTGCTTCAAGAAAATTATTATGCGATGAAGAGATGGGTAGATTGGATTACAGCTAATAGTAAAACGGCAGATTTGTGGACTGGACAGATGCAGTTAGGAGACTGGCTCGCATTAGATAATGATGAGCCTAGTTCGCCTAAAGGAAAAACAGATGATGTTTATATTGCATCACTTTATTATGCAAATTCAGCTCATATTGTTGCTCAAGCTGCTGGAGTTTTAAATAATTTGTCTGATATGAAGAAGTATACAGACTTGAATCAAAGAATATTGCAGGCTATCAGAAAAGAATATCTGAGTCCAAATGGGCGATTAACAATTGATACACAAAGTGCTTACGTATTAGCTTTAAAATTTGATTTACCGTTGCCAAAGCAAAAGAAGCATGTAATTGACGATTTAGTAACTAGAATTCATAAAGATAATGATCATTTAACTACAGGATTTGTAGGTACACCGTATCTATGTGAAGAATTATCTGAAAATGGATATCATAATTTAGCTGTTAAGATTTTTCTACAAGAAGATTATCCTAGTTGGCTTTATAGTGTAAACTTAGGTGCAACAACTATATGGGAAAGATGGAATTCAGTCTTAAAAGATGGAAAGATGAATCCGGCAGGAATGAATTCATTGAATCATTATAGTCTGGGTGCAGTTATGGCTTGGTGTTATAAAGATATCTTAGGTATTTACGACCATAATAGTGATTTTTCCCAAGTAGTGTTTAAACCACACTTTGATATGAATCTAAGCCAGGTGAAAGGATCATACGATAGTAATTATGGAAAACTAAAAATTGATTATGAGTTAAAGTCGTCAACCTCAGTAAAAATAAATCTTGAGATACCTTTCGGTATGAAGCTAATACTTAAGCTTTATGATATAGCATCTGATACTTTCTCAGTAAATGGGAAAATAATATCAATTCCAAATGTTTTACAAAGCGGAACATATGAGATTGAATATAGAACTACTAAGTCACTAGTCAAAGGACTAAATTTAGACATTAAAATCTCCACGTTGCTAGAAAAGAAAGAATTAGTAGCAAAGATTGATAAAATTGATAAGAATATTTTGTTAAAGATGAAGCGTCCGGGGAATACTCGAGGGATGTTTATCAGTAAGAGTTTTAAATCACTCTTGGAGTTTGAATCTGTAGATCAACAAAAGATAGATAAAATTAAAAAAACTATTTGATGAAGAAAAATGATACTAAAAATAGACTGAATTTCTAATTCGGTCTATTTTTAGTATGTTGAATTTCTTTTAATAGGTAATACATTAACTATGCTATTTTGTGTTGAATCATCACCATTTATAAGTTGCAGTAGACGCTGTGCAGCAACTTTGCCAATTAATTCTGGTTGTTGGTCAATTGTTGTAATGGTCGGATAAGTATATTCACATAAAATATTATTATCATATCCAACTATTTGAAAATCGTCTGGAATTTTTAAATTTCTTCGTTGAGACTCTTTAATGATTCTGGCTGCATATAAGTCGTTAACAGTAATAATAGCATCAAATTGCTGATACTTCTCCAAAGTACTTTGAGCTGCAATACTTGGATCTGATTCCGAAGTTTCTTCCAAAACAAAATTAATATGTAATTTGTTTAATTCAGTTATCATTGATTCAATTCTTTCTTTAATTGTGGGTAGTGTTAAGGGCCAGTGCTGAATCAAGATGTTTTTTGCTGAATTTTTCAATAAATCTATACTTTCTTTACCACCTTTTACATTATCTGAAGCTATTCGAACAACGGAGTCTTTAATATTGGCACTATCATACATCACAAAGGGAGTATGAATTTGAAAATTAGGATTGATTGTAAAAGCTGAAGTAATAATACCGTCAACGTTATTATTTTCAAAATTATTAATATATTGCTGGTATTTCGCATTATCAGAACTGGCACTAAAAGAAATTAAAGCAGTATAGCCATATTTTTGAATGATTTCTTGAATACCATCAATTATTTGTGTATAGAATCTGTTGTTTAAATCAGGGATAATTATTCCGATCATTTTAGATCTCTTTTGATACAGAGTTCTCGCAACTTGATTGGGATGATAGTTTGTTTCTTTGATTATCTGTTTAACTCTATCTTTAGTTTCCATGCTAACTTTTCCAGAGTGATTTATTATTCTTGAAACGGTTGCAACAGAAACATTAGCTAGTTTTGCAATATCTCGAATAGTTGTCATGATTGTACAGTCTCTTTCTGTAAATGTAATGGGTTACATTATTATTATACCGCAATTTTACTGAAAGCTTAGTTTAGTCATAGTTGAGCAATTTCACGTTGAAATGTAACCGGTTACACTATAGTATAAAAGTGTAAGAAATGAGATGACTCGTATGTCAGGAGGAAACATTATGGATATTGAGGAACTCAAAAAAACTAATAAACATAATTGGAAATTAAAAGTTGGAATTTTGGGTATTTCACTTTTTCTACAAGTTGCTGGTTCAAATTTGGCCGCAATCCCGATGATTGCTAAAACTTTTCCAAATGAATCGCTAACATCAGTACAAGCATTGTTTACGATTCCTTCATTTACAATTATGCTATTTATTTTGTTTAGCAATGCAGTAATTAAATGGGTAGGTAAACGTAATACTGTAATTATTGGAATGATAGCAACACTAATAGGTGGTTTGATTCCCTTCTTTATTAATAACTTTCCATTAATCGTATTTAGCAGATTGCTTGTGGGAGCAGGAATTGGTCTTTTTACTTCATTAGCTGTCTCATTGATTGGAGATTGTTTTAGTGGTGAAGAGCAAAAAACATTAATTGGTATTCAAGGTGCGATGGGAACTTTAGGTAACAGCGCATGTACATTTATTTCAGGTTTACTTTTAGGGATTAGTTGGCAAAGTACTTTTCTGTATATGCTCTTAATCATTCCATTTTTAATTCTTTTTATGATGGGATATACGAAAAAGATGCAAGATGAAACTACAGTGAAGAAGACTACTTCAGTGAAAAAGAGTAATACTATGCATGCTAAAATCCCAGTAATCATTTATATTGCATTTTTTATGCTTTTCCTATATTTCTCAGCATTTATGGTAGAAGCCACAGCTTCAGCTTTAGTTATTCAACAAAATAATTTAGCAAATCAAGGGTTACTTTCGACAGAAATTGCTATTGGTGGACTTATTGGAGCTGTAATTTCTATGGGCTACAGTAAGATACTTAAAGTGCTCCATCATTATACTCCAGTAGTTACTACATTATGCGGAGCGGTTGGTTTCATAATTTGCTCACAAGCTAGGAATATGTTGGTCTTTTTTATTGGATTATTGTTGATGTTTGTGAGTTCTTTGATTATTCCATACGTTTATGACACGATTTTGAGCGATGTGGACCCATCAATTAGTAACTTAATTATCTCTATTGCTCAAGTATGTAATAATTTAGGCGCGTTTGCTTCACCATATGTAATAGTATTCTTGAGCAAAGTTCTTCACTTAACTACTCCAGTTGATCAAATGAGAATTAGCGCAGGGATTCTAGTTGTAATTACATTTGTATTCTTTGTGATGGCATTAGTTCATAAAAAGTCCGTTCAAGTAGCTGAATAGATTTGGTAAGGTTAGGAGAAGTTTATTATGCAAACAGTTGAAAAATGGAAAAGATATGAATTGGTTTTAGCTGGACCACAAAATGGTAATCCATTTAGGGATGTCAATTTGACAGCTACATTTACTCATAACAATCATAGTGTTACGGTAGATGGCTTTTATGATGGTAATGGTATTTATAAAGTTTGCTATATGCCTGAATTGGAAGGGGAGTGGACAGTAACCACCCAATCTAATGTCGATGCTTTAGATAATAGGACTGATAAATTCGTTGTTACATCTGCTAGTGAAAATAATCATGGCCCTGTCCGTGTATCAGGAAAAACCCACTTTGCTTATGCAGATGGAACAGGTTATATTCCTTTTGGTACTACAGCTTATGCTTGGACGGTGCAGCCTAAGGATGTTCAAAAACAGACTCTAGAGACGTTAAGCCAGAACAGATTTAATAAAATTAGGATGCTCGTTTTTCCCAAGAGTTATGATTACAACACTAAAGAACCGGATATTTATCCATTTGAAGGGGCTCCAAAAGTAAAACGCGGTGGGACAGATTGGATTTTTGATGGAAGTGATACTGGCTTTGATTTTACTAGACCTGTACCTGAATATTTCCAGAATTTGGAAAAAAATATTGAAGAATTAGATAAGTTAGGAATTCAAGCAGATTTAATTTTATTTAGTCCTTACGATCGTTGGGGCTTTGCTCGTATGGGTATGGAAAACAATTTACAATATTTGAAATATATTGTTGCCCGATTAGCCTCATATAAAAACGTTTGGTGGGCTTTGGCCAATGAATATGATTTGATGGACTTGGTAGGACAAATCCCACTAAGAGATTGGGATAGAATTGGTCAATTTGTTCATGAAAAGGATCCTTCTCAACACCTTGAATCAATTCATAATTTCTATGATCCGCCACAACATAAAGATACTACGAAGAACTGGTATGACCATACTAAACCATGGATTACTCATTTAAGTGTTCAATCCGATAATGTATTTTTAATACCAAAATGGATTGAAGAATATCAAAAACCTGTGGTAGATGATGAATGTCGCTATGAAGGTAATATCGAATTTGGTTGGGGTGATAATTCTGCTCAAGGCATGATGGATAACTTCTGGCGTGTGATTTTACGTGGTGGCGGTTGTACTCATGGAGAAACTTATATCGATAAGCCTGATACCGACCGACCAATTTGGTGGGCTCATGGTGGAAAACTTTATGGTCAAAGTCAAAAGAAAATAAACTTCTTATATGATTTACTTAAAAAGAACGGTTTTGACTGGGTAAAGCCACAAGCAACTAGTGGTCCAACTTGGGAATTAGCAGTAGGATCAACTCCAGATGAAAAGAAATGGTTGGTTTACTTTGGTGATAATCAACCTGAGTATGAATTATTTAGCTTTTTGCCTAAGGATAAAAAGTTTAGCGCTAAATTAATTAATGCTTGGGATGAAACAGTTGAAGATTTTAATACTGAAATTTCAAATGATAAGAAATTCCACATTGCAAGAAAACCATACCAGGCTATGTTATTAACAGAAATGTAAGATGTAAAAAAGAGCATGTTAAATGCTCTTTTTGTACTGTATTTGAACTAAACTAACAAATCCACACTTTATAAAGAAATCGCTTTCATGTACAATTAAATTGTTAAGAAACAATTTGAAGGGAGATAAAAACATGGCATTTCCAAAGAACTTTTTATGGGGTGGCGCAACAGCTGCAAATCAAATTGAAGGTGCATACGACGTTGATGGTAAGGGACTTTCAGTAACTGATATTACGACTGCAGGTAGTTTAGACAAGCCAAGAATGTTGACTTATAAATTAAATGGCAAGTTAGAAAAGACACCTGGAATACCTGGCGCGGGCTTACCTCAAGGCGCTGTGGGTGCAATTGATCCAAATGAATATTATCCAAATCATGTCGCAATTGATTTTTACCATCATTATAAAGAAGACATTAAATTATTTGCTGAGATGGGATTTAAGACATTTCGCTTGTCAATTGCTTGGACTAGAATTTTTCCAAACGGTGATGAAGAAAAGCCAAATCAAGCAGGACTTGATTTTTACCGTCGTGTGTTTGAAGAATGTAAAAAATACGGCATTGAACCTTTAGTGACGATTTCACACTATGAAGATCCACTTTATTTGAGTGAAAAATATCATGACTGGCAAGATCGCAAGATGATAGATCTTTACGTCAAATACGCAACTACTTTATTTGAAGAATATAAGGGCCTAGTGAAGTATTGGCTGACTTTTAACGAAATTAATAGTGCGATCATGTTCTTAGATATGTTTGCTGATAAGGTTAGTGATGAAGATTATCAACATGCTTACCAAAAGCTGCATTATCAATTTGTAGCGAGTGCCAAGGCTGTTAAAAAGGCTCACGAGATTGATCCAAATTATGTGGTTGGTAATATGATTTGCGGTATTGTTAACTATCCTTTGACGCCTGATCCAAAAGATATTTTGCTTAACTTCCACGCTTGGGAAAAGAACCTGTTTTATTGTGGAGACGTTCAAGCTAAAGGTAAATATCCAACTTTTGCTAAACGTTTGTGGAATGAGCATAATGTTCATTTAGACATTACAGATGAAGATAAAAAGGATCTTCTTGAGGGTAAAGTTGATATGTATACTTTTTCTTACTACATGTCTAATGTGATCACATCCCACAAGGTGGAAGATAAAGTTGGTGGCAACTTCGCAGCTGGTGCTAAGAATCCATATCTTAAGTATTCTGAATGGGGCTGGGCAACTGATCCTGATGGCTTACAATACTATCTTGAATTGATGTATGATCGTTATGAAATTCCAATGATGGTTGTGGAAAACGGTCTTGGTGCAGTTGATAAAATTAGTGAAGATGGCAAGATTCATGATGATTATCGAATTGATTATTTGAGAATGCACATCAAGGCAATGAATCGTGCTATTGAAGATGGTGTGGATTTGATTGGTTACACCACTTGGGGCTGTATTGATTTAGTCAGTGCTGGTACTGGTCAAATGTCAAAGCGTTACGGTTTTATTTATGTTGATCGCGACGATGAAGGAAATGGCAGTTTGAAGAGAATGCCAAAAGATTCATTTTACTGGTACAAGAAGGTAATTGAATCTAATGGAAAAGATTTAGATTAACTATATATAGATAATATTTTGAATAGAGGAATTTAGGAGTTAAATCTTAGATTCCTTTATTTTTTTGAAAATGTTACTATATTAAAGATAATTTTTATTGCGGAAGGTAACAGGATGGAAAATAAAGCAAAGCAAAAGCTCTGGACAATCTTAGCTGCGAGCGCTGCAGCGATGTGGGGAGTATCAGGATTATTTGGAGAAGCATTATTTGGCGTAAGTAATGCCATCACACCTTTATGGCTTACACAAACCAGAATGATTATTTCGGCTGTAGTATTACTGACTATAGCGCAAATATTAGGGCATAAGCCTTTTTCAACTTTGAAAAATAAACATGACTTATTAGTGATTATTGCGTATGGTTTATTTGGATTATTACCTGTTCAGTTGTTTTATTTTATCGTTATTCAGCAAGCAAACGCTTCAGTTGCGACAATATTGCAATTTATGGGTCCATTTTTTGTGATTGCTTATTTAGGTATTACTCATAAACAGGTAATTCGCAGGTTAGATATTATCGCAGCTATAGCGGCATTTATAGGCGTATTTTTGTTAGCAACGCATGGAAAGTTTAATCAGTTAGCGATCACTCCACTGGCTTTGTTATGTGGTTTTTTATCAGCTATTGGAGAAGCCAGCTATACTCTGATTCCTGTCAGTATCGTCAAAAGAGTATCGAGTTTAGTTTTGACTGGGTGGGGGATGTTAGTTGCAGGAATTGGGCTAATTATTATCCATCCAAACTTTCCACCAATTCCTAATAAACCTCAAGTTTGGCTGTTAGCAGGAGCTGTTATTGTGATTGGAACCATTATTCCTTTTCAAATTATGGCTAATGCATTACGGTATGTTAAACCTGCTATTGTAAGCTTATTAGATGCATTTGAGCCACTTGCTGCAACATTTGGTGCTGTTTTAGTTTTTAACTTGTCAATGTCAGTCATGGACTGGATTGGAACGATTCTAATTTTGGTAGCGGTGCTTGCATTAAATATTTCTCCCAAAAATAAAATCAAAAGACGAAAGCAGAGCTGAAACAAGTTCTGCTTTTTTAAATAAAAAATCATAGTTTTCGTGTAATAAATAGTGAGTAAGATTTTTATATGAAAACGGTGAAAGAATGAATAAGGAACCTCAAAAGTGGTACGGTTTTACTGAAGACAAAGTTTTTGGCTGGGTAATGGCAGATAAGAGCTTTTGTAATTTTGACTATCCTGGCAAAAATCGGGTGCGTTATTCTTATCATGAATATGAAGATCAGGATAAAACTCTAAGATTGCCAACTGGTGCGAGTAAGTTTATTATTAATGCAAAAGGTAAGTTGGCTAAAAACAGTGAGGACTTACAAAATTTAGCACGACTGATACAAGGAGAGCCAATTAAAGATAACAACGTTTTCTTTAATTATGCACAGGAAAAAATTAGAGAAATTAATCTTGATAAAGAAAAGAGGTTGCAAATTATGGACTATGAGACGAAATTGTTAGAAAGAGAACAATACGGTGAGCTTAAAGGTCGCAAAATAGGGCTTAAGATGGGTGAGCTTAAAGGCCGCAAAGCAGGCTTGAAAATAGGCGCAGAAAGAGCAGCCGCAGATAATATTCGCAAAACTATAGTACGTTATCGAAAATTTAATATTTCAGAAGATCAAATATTGGAAAGCTTAATAGCAGATTATAGTCAATACTTTACACCTCAGGAGATTCGCCGATTCATGGCAGAGGGCAGAAATTAATGTTTTAAATTTCGTCACTAATCTTTTACAAGTATCCCATTTTTTCTTATAATGTTTAACGTTTAGAAAAAAGAAAGGGATGAAGTATATGAAACTTAGACAAGCAACAATGGCTGATTTTGACCATATTATGGAGATTTTAAAAGATGGTGCTAATCAATTAGCTGAGCGTGGTGTTGATCAATGGCAAGGGGAGTATCCTTCACCAGATCAAATAAAAGAGGATATTGAAAATGGCTGGGCTTATTTAGCTGTTTCTCAAGATGGAGAAACTGTCGGAGCCATTGCAATTGTACCAGCACCTGATCATTCTTATGATAATTTAAAAGGAAGATGGTTATTAGATACTAATAATTATGTAGTAATTCACCGTGTGGCCATCCACTCAAATCATGCTGGCAATGGATATGCGACTAAGTTACTAACTGAAGTTATTGATCAAATTAGAGATAATTATCTAAATATTGATTCGATTCGAATTGATACTCATGAAGACAATTTGGCAATGCAGCATTTGATTGATAAAATGGGTTTTACTAAAGTTGGCGAACTTCATGGCGTGTATCGTCCAAATGAAATTTCATATGTCTATGAAAATATCCGTGAAAAATAAAATTTAGAGAAGCTGGAAAAATCCAACTTCTTTTTTCTTGCAAAAGGTAAGTAGACATTAGAATATGGTAAAATATTCAGTAAGTGTGCTCACATGATCTATATCAAAATAATATTTTGGAGACTTATTAATGAAAAAGCATAAGTTAAGAAATCTTATCTTAATTTTTATCACGATATTAGCAGTAAATCTACTTACTGCATGTCAAAATAACGCCAAGAAAGTTACGATTGTTGGCTCTTCGGCAATGCAGCTTTTGGCTGAGCAAGCTGGCAATGACTATCGATTATCTCATCCTGATAGTAATATCGTAGTTCAAGGCGGCGGTTCCGGCACAGGTTTAAGCCAGGTGCAAGCCGGAGCGGTTCAGATCGGAACATCTGATGTCTTTGCACAGACACAAAAAGGAATCGACGCAAAAAAATTGAAAGATTATTTAATAGCGGTAGTAGGCATTGTTCCAATAGTTAACAAGGACGTAGGAATTAAAAATCTAAGCCAAGTTCAACTTGCACAAATTTTTACTGGAAAAGTAACTAATTGGAAGCAACTTGGTGGAAAAAACATACCTATTACTGTTATCAATCGTTCAAAAGGTAGTGGAACTCGTTCTACGTTTGAAAGTTTAATTCTTAAAAATCAAAAGCCAATTAAGGCTCAAGAACAGGATTCTAATGGGACTGTCCGTAGAATTGTTAGTTCAACTCCGGGAGCAATTTCTTACATTTCATTTCCTTATGCAAGCGATAAAAATATTCAAAAATTGAGCATTGACCATATTGCTCCAACTAACAAAAATATCACAACCAATCGCTGGCAGTTATGGTCTTATGAACATATGTATACCAAAGGAAAACCAAATGCTGCAACTAAATCATTTATTGACTATATGCTTGCAAGTAAAGTTCAAAAAGATCTAGTACCTAAATTAGGATATTTAAGTATTAATGATATGAAGATTTACCGTAATAGTAAAAATCAAGTAGTATCTTTATCTAAGGAATAAATATGGATAACAAAGAAGATTTAAAAAAGGTTGTTGATCAAGCTTTAGCTGAGCAAAAGGTTCCTCACGTTAAGCTTAAAAAAATCGGTGCTCAAAAAGCTGATGTAGATAAATTAACGCAACCATCTAAAGAAACCCGTCAAGAATATTGGGGTAAAGGTCTAACTTATAGCGCAATTTTGCTAATTATCATTTTGGTAGCTTCAATTATTGGCTTTATTGCTGTTCATGGATTGGCTACATTTACTCAAAATCATGTCAATGTTTGGCATTTTTTATCATCCACTGATTGGGATCCAGGCGAAGGAAAAAACCATGTTGGTGCTTTAGCTATGATTGTAACTTCTTTTGCCGTTACTTTATTGGCAGCAATTGTAGCAACACCATTTGCGATAAGCGTGGCGCTGTTTATGACTGAATATTCTTCTAAAAAAGGCAGTCGCTTTTTACAATCAGTCATAGAATTATTAGTTGGAATCCCTTCTGTAGTATATGGATTTTTAGGCTTATCAATAATCGTGCCATTTATCAGGTCAGTTTTTGGCGGGACGGGATTTGGTATTTTGTCAGCCACATTAGTCTTATTTGTAATGGTCTTACCAACAATAACTTCATTAACTGTTGACGCTTTAAAGGCTGTTCCAAACCATTATCGTCAAGCTTCGGCTGCTTTAGGTGCAACGCATTGGCAAACCATTTATAAAGTTGTTTTACGAGTAGCAACGCCAAGAATTTTAACGGCGGTTATTTTTGGTATGGCACGTGCCTTTGGTGAAGCTTTGGCGGTACAAATGGTTATCGGTAATGCAGTACTTATGCCATATAACTTGGTTAGTCCAGCAGCTACTTTAACTAGTCAACTTACCAGTCAAATGGGAAATACTGTAATGGGGACTTTGCCAAATAATGCCTTATGGTCATTAGCTTTGCTTTTGTTAATTATGGCGCTATTTTTCAACTTCTTAGTTCGCTTAATTGGTAGAAAGGGACAAAAATAATGAATCCAAAAACTGCAAATAAAGTTGCTACTGCCGGGATTTATGCCTTAGTCAGTATTGTCGTCATTATTTTAATTGGAATACTTGGCAATATTTTGGTTTCAGGTGTCCCACACCTATCTTGGCACTTTTTAAGTTCGCAAGCCTCCTCTTTTCAAGCTGGTGGAGGTGTTCGAGATCAATTGTTTAACTCGGTTTACTTATTGATCTTAACGATGATTATTTCAATTCCGATTGCGCTTGGAGCTGCAATTTATTTATCAGAATATGCCGGGGACAATTGGTTTACTAATTTGATTAGAACTACAATTGAAATCTTAAGTTCATTACCATCTATTGTAGTAGGTTTATTTGGATATTTATTATTTGTAGTTCAGTTTAATTTCGGCTTTTCAATTTTAGCAGGTGCTTTGGCATTGACTTTCTTCAACTTGCCAACTTTGACTAGTAATTTTGAACAAGCTATTGATGGAGTATCACAAGCTCAACGCGATGCAGGATTAGCTTTAGGCTTATCTAATTGGAAAACGATTCGTGGAATAGTGTTGCCAGCAGCTTTACCAGGAATTTTAACAGGATTAATTTTAAGTGCTGGTCGTATTTTTGGTGAAGCGGCTGCTTTGATTTATACTGCTGGACAAAGCGGTTCAACTATTGATTATGCAAATTGGAATCCTTTTAGCCCAACAAGCTTTTTGAATGTTATGCGTCCTGCAGAAACTTTGGCTGTTCATATCTGGAAGGTTAATACTGAGGGCATTATTCCAGATGCAACGATAGTTTCCGCAGCAACTTCAGCCTTATTAATTATTGTAGTTATTGTTTTCAATTTTGGAGCTAGAGCCTTAGGTAACCACTTGTATCGCAAATTAACGGCAGCTAAAGCTTCATAATCGAGGTAAAAAATGCAAGATGTTAAAGATATAAAGCCCCATATTGTTCATTTCGCTGAAGACGAGCAAATATTATCCACACAAGATTTGAGCGTCTTTTATGGGGGAACTACTCAAAAACTTTTTGAAGCCAGTTTACAATTTAAGAAAAAAACTATCACAGCTTTGATTGGTGGTTCTGGGTCAGGTAAATCGACTTTTTTACGCTGCTTAAATCGAATGAACGATAAGATTGCGCGAATCGATGGTCAAATTTGGTATCATGGCCTAGATATTAATGCTCAAAATATCAATGTATATGAATTGAGAAAAAATATCGGTATGGTTTTTCAAAAGCCCAACCCATTTCCTAAATCAATCAAAGATAATATAACTTACGCTTTAATTGCCAATGGCGAAAAAGATAAGCACAAGCTTGATCAAATTGTCGAAGAAAGTTTAAGAGCAGCTGCTCTTTGGGATGAAGTCAAAGATAAGCTCAATAAGAGTGCTTTAGCTTTATCAGGTGGTCAGCAGCAACGTTTGTGTATTGCACGTGCACTTGCTTTAAAGCCGGAAGTATTACTTTTAGATGAGCCGGCTAGTGCTTTAGATCCCGTTTCTACTTCAAAACTTGAAGACACATTGAAACAGCTGCGCAGCGATTATTCAATGATTATGGTAACGCATAATATGCAGCAGGCCAGCCGTATTTCTGATTACACCGCCTTTTTCCACTTAGGCCACGTTTTGGAATACAACACTACAGAAAACATTTTCACTAATCCCCAAGGAAAAATTACTGAAGATTATATTCGTGGAAGTTTCGGTTAGGAGTAAATATGACGACGATTATTTCAAGTAAAGATGTTCATTTGAGCTATGGTAATTTTGAAGCACTTCATGGGATCAGCATGGATTTTAAACAAAACGAATTAACTGCTCTTTTAGGACCATCTGGTTGTGGAAAATCTACTTTCTTACGCTGTATTAATCGAATGAATGATGATATTGCAAATGTAAAAATTACAGGCGAAATCAAATTCGAGAATCAAGATATCTACAGTCCCAAGACAGATTTAGTTTGGCTTAGAAAAGAAGTAGGGATGGTTTTTCAGCAACCAACGCCGTTTCCATTTTCAGTGTATAACAATATTGCTTATGGTTTGAAACTAGCTGGTATCAAAGATAAGGCTTTGATAGATCAGCGTGTTGAAGAAAGTTTAAAACAAGCTGCAATTTGGCGTGAAGTAAAAGACGATTTGAACAAAAATGCCCAGAGCTTTTCTGGAGGACAGCAGCAAAGAATCTGTATAGCACGTGCTTTGGCAGTTCATCCCAAAGTGGTTTTACTTGATGAGCCGACAAGTGCCCTTGATCCAATTTCTTCATCTGAGATTGAAGAAACACTGTTGAATTTAAAGCATGAGTTTACATTCATTATGGTGACTCACAATCTTCAGCAAGCTAGTCGTATTTCTGATATGACGGCATTTTTCATGAATGGTGACTTGATTGAATACGGGACAACTAGTGATATGTTTATGAAGCCACAAAAGCAAATAACAAGTGATTACTTGAATGGACGTTTTGGATAAAAGGAGATCTAACGATGCATGAAGTTTTTCTAGATGAATTAAAAAAGCTGAATACCCGTTTTATGAATATGGTTATTGATGTTAGTGAGCAAATCGAAAATGCTACTCAGGCTTTCATTGACCATGATAAAAAAGCAGCTCAAGAGATTGTGAAAGATGACCAAAAAGTTTCTAAGATGGCCTTAAAAGTTGAAAAAAGAACATTAAAGCTCATGGCCCTTCAACAGCCCGTTGCTAGTGATTTTAGAAATGTAATCTCAATCTTAAAAGCAATCACTGACTTAGAGCGAATTGGTGAAAATGCAATGTCAATTGCTTGGGAAACCATTCGAGTAAAAGGAAATAAGCGAATTCCTGAAGTAGAAGACTTAATCAAGCAGATGTCTGATCGTGTGACTTTTATGTTAGATCAAGTCTTGAAATCTTTCATTCAGTCCGATGAAAAGTTAGCTCGTGATGTCGCAGCTCAAGATAGTCAAGTAGATGAATTGTATGTCAAAGCTAGAAAGGCTATCATTGCCGGAATTAAGGAAGACCCAGAGTCTGCTGTAGCCTCGTCAAGTTACTTCATGGTTATTCGCCTTTTAGAAAGAATTGGCGACCACGTCGTGAACTTGGCTCAATGGGTGGTTTATAAGACTAGCGGTGAATTAGTAGATTTAAACTCATCTAATGACGAGAATGTTATGAATAGTCTTTAAAATTGAATATAAACAAAAACTGATGGTGTCACTGATAA
Source organism: uncultured Lactobacillus sp. (assembly GCF_947367085.1). GTDB lineage: Bacteria > Bacillota > Bacilli > Lactobacillales > Lactobacillaceae > Lactobacillus. Next base: position 52,178 of record NZ_CANBCP010000005.1, read on the forward strand.
CCATCAGTTTTTATTTATGAAAGCGTGTACTTTTCCTTCCATTAAACTATAATATAAGTGTATTCATATAGTAAAAATGGAGGATATATAATGGCTGAAGCAGTAAAAAAGAAAAAACATCAATTCCCAACAGCTTATACAGTAATTATTATCGTCTTACTGTTGGTGCAGATATTAACCTTTTTTATTCCATCCGGAAATTACGCGACAATAGCTTATGATACTGAAAATCAAAACTTTGTTGTGACTAACCCTAATGGAACTACCAAAAAAGAGCCTGCTACGCAAAAGACTCTCGATAAATATAAGGTCAAAATTAAGGTAGATAAATTTAAAAATGGGACAATTTATAAGCCAGTAGCGATACCAAATTCGTATGAAAGAATTAATATGAAAAAACCATCCCTCGGTGGTGCGGTATTTCAATTTTTGTCTTCTCAAGTAAATGGGATTGCTCAATCAATTGACATCATTGCCTTTGTCTTGATTTTAGGTGGATGTATTGGGGTTGTGCATGCAAATGGAGCAATTGACGCCGGAATGCAAGCATTATCTAAGAGAATTCAAGGCAAGCAGGTACTTTTGATCGTTTTAGTTATGGGACTAATTGCCGTAGGTGGAACAACATTTGGTTTAGCTGAAGAAACGATGGCCTTTTATCCGATTTTAATTCCGGTATTTTTGCTGGCCGGATTTGATCGAATGACAGTAGTTGCGACAATTTTCTTAGGAACAAGTATTGGCACGATGGCTTCGACGATTAATCCTTTTTCTACTGTTATTGCTTCAAATACCGCAGGTGTTAACTTTACTGATGCATTGCCATTAAGAGTGGTAATGTGGGCGACATGCGTAATTGTAGGGATGATCTACGTAATTGTTTATGCTAAAAAGGTCCAAAAAAATCCTAAGTCATCTTATGTTTACAATGAATTTGCTCAAGAAGATCAAGAATACTTGCAAAATAATAAAAAAGACAAGGACTTCAAATTTACTTTACGTCAAAAGTTAACCTTACTCACTTTTGCAATAGCCTTTATCGTAATGATCTGGGGTGTTCAACAAAAAGGATGGTATTTCACTGAAATCTCAGTTGTTTTCTTAGCTGCTGGATATATTTTAGCTGTAGTTTCAGGGTTAAATGAACATAAATTTGTTCAAAGTTTCGTAAATGGTGCAGCTGACTTGTTAGGAGTAGCATTAACTATTGGTTTGGCACGTGCTGTATCAATCATTATGGAGGAAAGTCACACCAGTGATACAATTATGTATTTCTTTAGTAAGCAGGTCGCAGGAATGCCGCCATTACTATTTATCTGGTTTATGTTTATTATCTTTATTGTCTTAGGCTTCTTTATTCAATCATCGTCTGGACTAGCTGTATTATCGATGCCGATTATGGCACCATTAGCTAACGTAGTAGGAATAGATCGAGCAAGTATTATTGATGCTTATAATTGGGGTCAAGGTTTTATTTCGTTAGTTGCTCCAACGGGACTGATTTTAATGAGTTTGATGATGGTTAATATTGGCTTTGATAAGTGGTTTAAGTTTTGCTGGAAATTACTAGTAATTGAATTTGGTTTATGTTTAGCATTTTTAGCAATTGGTCTGGTTGTGTATTAATTTACAAGCATTAGATTAGTAATGTTTGCGCTTTCTTGTTATTCTGGAATTGTCGTTAGAATGACAGGAGGTATTTCAATGAGATACGAAAAAACACAAAAAATTATGAACCAAATAGTTGCTGATTTAACCCAAGCTCACATGGTTGTTCACCAACACCACTGGTATATGTTAGGACATCGCTTTATTAAGATTCATTTTTATTTAGATCATGTTATGGAAGAATTAGCTGATCAACAAGATGAAGTTGCCGAAAGATTGATTGAAATTAATGGTAGTCCAATTTCTACTTATGAAGAAGTTTTGGCTTTAACTAAAATTCCTGATCGTAAGGGTAATTGGGAATTATCAATGGATGAAAGATTGGAATTGATCTTACAAGCTTATAAACAGCTTCGTGATGACTATGAAGAAGGAATCAAAATTACTGCTGAAGAAGGCGATGATTCCACAAATGATATGCTGATTGGTCTGCACACAGCTATCGAAAAGAGAATTTGGATCATTGCTGCTGAACTTGGTGAGCGGCCAGGTCGTGGTGAATAAAATTTAAGATTTACAAAGGCGCCTACTATTAGACGCCTTTTGTTATAATTAAGCTAAATAAGAATAGATGGGAAAGGTTTTACTTATGAATAAAGTCACGATTGTAGGATCAATTAATGTTGATAGTATTCTTCATATAGCAAAATTACCACAGCCTGGTGAAACAATAGCGATGTCAGCTTTTTCAAAAGCAGCCGGCGGTAAAGGTGCTAATCAAGCTGTTGCTTCAAGTCGAGCACAAAATCAGACAATTTTTGTAGGTCGTGTCGGCGATGACGATAATGGTCGATTTATGCTTGATCAATTTAAAGAAAATAATATTGATAGTCGCTTTGTTTCAGTAAGTCCAAATAACCAAACTGGCCAAGCGTATATTTTATTGCAAGATTCCGGTCAAAATTCAATTATTATTCAACATGGTGCTAATTTTGATGTGAGCGTTGAGGATGTAGAAAAAGCTCGTGGCGAAATTGAAAGTAGCGACTTTGTAATTGCTCAATTTGAAATACCGCTTGAAGCAACAATTGCCGCTTTCAAGATCGCCAAAGCAGCTGGTAAAACTACAATATTAAATCCAGCCCCTGCCAAAAGTGAGATCCCTAAAGAGCTGTTAGAATTAACAGATTTAATTACTCCTAATGAAACAGAAGCCCAGAGCATAACTGGCATTGAAGTAATTGATGAAGCTTCAATGAAAAAAGCTGCTGAGCGCTTGCATGACTTAGGTGTAAAAGGCGTCATTATCACAGTGGGTGAACGCGGATCTTATGTGTCTTATAATGATCTGCATCAAATTATTCCAGCTTTCAAAGTAAAAGCTATTGATACGACCGCTGCAGGCGACACTTTCATTGGGGCATTAGCTAGTGAGCTGAAGCCAGATTTAAGTAATTTAAAACAAAGCATTATCTATGCATCTAAATCGTCATCATTTACCGTACAAAAACTCGGTGCATTCCCATCTATTCCCAATCGTAAGTTAGTAGAGCAAGCTCTCAAGGAAGATTAATTATGGATAAAGAAAAACAAGATCAATTGAAAAAAGAAGCCGCTACTAAAGCTGCTTTAATGGTTAAACCCAATTCGGTTTTAGGCGTAGGGACAGGTTCAACAGTAGCATTTTTTATTGACGCTTTAGGTGAGCGTAAAAACAAAGAAAACTTTTCTTTAAAACACATTGTAACTACTAGCAACCGTAGTAAAAAACAGCTTGAAAGTTTAGGATTCAAGGTTGATGAATTAGCTGACATCGATCAAGTTGACTTAACTGTTGATGGTGCTGATCGCGTGGACGATAATTTAGATGGCATCAAAGGCGGTGGTGGTGCTTTAACTTTGGAAAAAAATGTCGCTATTAATTCTAAGAAGATCATTTGGATTGTTGATGAGTCAAAACTTGTTCATCACTTGAGAGGCTTTGCGCTTCCAGTTGAAGTTTTACCAATTTCTTGTGAGCAAAATTTCAAGCGTTTTGAAAAAGAAGGCTTGAAACCTCAATGGCGCCTGACTTCTGAAAATAAACGCTATGTGACTCATTATGGAAACTATATTATTGACTTGGCCATTGACCCGATTCCTGTTCCAAACGGCTTAGCAGACTATCTTGATCACACTGTAGGTGTTGTTGAGCATGGTTTGTTTTTGAACATGTGTGACAAGGTGATTGTTGCTCATAGTGATGGCACTATTGAGCAAAAAGATAGAAAATAAAAATAATTGCTTTTTTCTTGACTTAGATCAATTATTTTTATTATAAATTAATTTATAATAAAAAATGAAAAGTTCGAAAAAGGAAGGATTTATTCTTATGAAGAAATTAGATTCAAACAAACTTACAGATAAACAACAAGAGTTCTTTAAGACTCACTTAGCATACTTATCAACAGTAGATGCTAATGGCGAACCCCAAGTTGGTCCTAAGCAATCAATGAAGGTCTTAGATGAAGGACACTTGCAATACCTTGAAAAGACTCAAGCACATGCTTATGAAAATTTGAAAAATGGATCAAAAGCTGCTGTAGTTGTAGCTGATGTTCCTAGTCACACTAATGTGAGAATTAAGGGAACTGCACATATTCATGAAGATGATGACTATGCTAAGGAAGTTTTAGCAGGTACAGATTCTCCAAATGCTTATGTTGTTGTAATCGACATCGAAGAAATCTTTGAATAATTTATTTTATTGAATTAGGGTCTAAAGCTTCTGGCTTTAGACCTTTTTGTTAGCATTTTTCTGAAAGATAAATGCTAATTAGGTCGGCTTCTGGTATGATGAAATTAAGCAATAAAATTGGAAAGAAGAAAACATCAATGACAAAAATACCATTAATTATTAGTACCGATCCCGGAATTGATGATATTGCAGCAATGACAATTAGTCTTTTTGCAGATGATTTAGATGTCAAAATGATTGTTCCTACTTGGGGCAATGTTGGTTTGAAATATACGTTGCAAAACACTCTTAACTTAGAAAAATTTTTGAATACTAAAGTCCCAGTGGTTGTTGGTGCTAATCAGCCTCTTGTGCGACCAGCAATTAGTGCTGCAAGCGTTCATGGAAAAACTGGTATTGCCGGGTATGAGTTTGAAAAAGCAGATGATAGCTTAATTGTACCAGGCCTTGCTGCTACGAAAATGCACGAAGTAATTCAAGAAAATCCTGATAAAGTTACTTTGATGGGGATTGGTCCGTTAACTGATTTTGCTCTTTTATTTAAGCAGTATCCTGAAGACTTAGAAAAAATTGAACAAGTAGTGATCATGGGCGCAAATATTGGTCATGGTAATCACAGTCCTTTTGCTGAATATAATATTGCAGGTGATCCTGAAGCTGCCAGTGTAGTCTTTAACAGTGGTTTACCTATCAAAGTTGCTCCACTTGAAATTGGCAATAAAGCACATGTTACGGCCGAACAAATGGCAAAAATTAAAACACAAGGCCAAGTGGGACAGATGCTTTATGCATTGTTTTCACATATCAAAGAACCGGACGGTGATCCGCGAATTAAGATCTATGATCCAACTGCGGTCGGAATTTTACTGGCACCTGAGATGTATACTTTTAAAAAAGCGAGAGTTGATATTGAATTAGCTGGTAAATTCACTGCGGGAGCAAGCAGCATGGACTTTTTGAGTGAAAATCCTAATGCAGAAATTGCAGTTGATGTTGATACACATAAATTTGCTGATTGGTTTGTCGAAAGTGTCAAAAAAGCTAATCAAGGGAGAAAGTAATGACTGATTTAGTTTATCGGGCTGTGATGCGCGATATTAAACAAAAAATTCTTAACCATGAATATGAGGGTATGCGCCTGCCAGATGAGCGCAGTTTAAGTGAGCATTATCAAGTTAGCCGCTCATCGATGAAGCGTGCACTTGGTTTGCTTGCTCAACAAGGTATTGTTTTTAAAAAGCGTGGAAGTGGGACTTTTATCAATCCACTTTATCTTAAAAATCAGGCTCTTTTTAAATATGATGGTTCAAATTTGGGTATCACAGACTCTTTTAGCGTTCCTGGTAAGACTCAAAGTATTGAATTACTAGATTATCAAGTTATTAAGCCTGATGAAGATTTGAGACAAGATTTATTTTTGAAAGATTCAGATTTTGTCTATCAAATTAAGCGTTTGCGATTACTTGATGATCAACCATTTATGATTGAGACAGGTTTTATCCCGATAAAAATCACGCCAGAACTTGATGAAGATATTTTGAAAAGTTCGCTGTTTAATTATTTGGAAGACACGCAAGGTAAAACGGTAACTAAGTCGTTTTTAACAATTACTGTTGAACCTTCAACTTTAGATGATCAAACGAAATTGATGCTTGCTCCAAATGAGCCTGTTGGTGTGATGGAAGGTATTTTCTTTTTAGATGATGGGACGCCTTTTGAAGTTTCAAATATGCGCATTCATTACAAATATATGAAGTACAATACCTTTGTAAACTTAAATGAAGAATAAACGATAATAATTAAAAAAGAGAGCTGATTATATTGGTCAGTTCTCTTTTTAAGTGTATTTAGTCAAGATAAGAATCTTATCTAAATTGTGAAAGATCTTCAATTGCACTTAAATATAAGTAATTTAGATTAGTTCTTTTAGTAGCTTCACGTAAATCAATCAAAAGCTCATTTTGATCAGGACTTAAATAAAGTCCTCTTAAAGCATGACGAGCTTCAATCAGCATCACTAGTTTATTAGTATAAGCATAGGGATGATCATTTTGATTGATTTTATCTAAGACACATGCAATTGCATCTTGCAATTTGCTGTATTCGTGACCAGGACGCCCTTCAAATGAATGATAAAGGCGAACTAATTGTGTGAATAAATATGCATTTTGACGAGCTTGCAGTTCTTGAGAAGAAAGTTTGCTGTTTAATTGCTTAGCTGATGAAGAAATAATCATTTTTATACCTCCAAAACATGAATTACCTGTGTATGTGGATCAAGCCATTGACGATATTCTTGGGGAAGAACAGTATCTGTAATTAAAACGTCAATGTTTTTAAGGCTCGTAGTTTTATATGGGGAAGAATTACGAGTTGTAAATTTATATTTTTCTGCAAAAAGAATGGTTTTGTCTGCGCGAGAGATTGCTCTTCCAGTAGTGGCGGCATCTCTTTGATCTGCAACGTAAATACCATCAGAATTGATTTTTGAAGCACCGACAAAGGCAACTTCAAAGCGAACCTTGTCAAGCTCTTCTAAGGCTTGTGGGGAATAAATAAAGCGATTAGTTTTATTAACTTGGCCCGCCAAAATACTGACAGTGGGGAAATTACTTTGCATTAAAGCTAGGGCATTATCCAGCGAGTTAGTTAGAACCGAAGCATCAATACCGTTGATTAAATTACACATTTGAGCAATAGTAGTTGAAACTCCTAGAAAATAAAACTTACCGGCTGAAAAATACTTTTTAGCAGCTTGAGCCATCTTGTTTTTTACAGGAGACTGGATATGACTGCGAGTAATGTATGCTGGTACTTGGTTGGCACTAACTGCCATTATGCCGCCATGAACTCTTACTGCTTGTCCAGTTGAAGTCAGACGTAAAACATCTCTTCTTGCTGTGTCAAAGGAAATATTAAAGTGAGCTGCGATTTCTTTGGTTTGCAGTTCATTTTTCTTAGCTAAGATTTTTTTGATTTCAATTAAACGTTGTGATTGATTCATTATTTTCCCCTCATCCATAGACTAACATGTTTATAAATAAAAATAAGCATTTGTGCATGAAATAATATTTATTAATCCGTATTCATCAGTATACGCTCATTTAAACGCTTAGTCATTATTTATAAAAGCTGATATCATCGCATTGCAGGCCATAAGTATTTCAAATAAAATGAATAATTCGAAATTGGGACGCACCAATATATAAAATGGTTGAATTTTTAATGAAAGTGCTTTATTATAGAATTGAAAAAAGAAATTGAAACTTTGTTTTAAGGAGAAAATTATGGCAGTTAATTACGATTCTCAAGATTATTTGAAGAGTGTTGATGCTTATTGGCGTGCAGCCAACTACTTATCTGTTGGTCAATTGTTTTTGATGAACAATCCTTTATTAAAGCGTGATCTTCAAGCTCAGGATGTAAAGCCTAAGCCAATTGGTCACTGGGGTACAATTGTTCCACAAAACTTCATCTATGCGCATTTAAACCGTGTAATTAAGAAGTATGACTTAAACATGTTTTACATCGAAGGCTCAGGTCATGGCGGTCAAGTGATGGTTTCTAATTCATATCTTGATGGTTCATACACTGAAAGATATCCAGAGATTACACAAGATGAAAAGGGAATGGCTAAATTATTTAAGAGATTTAGTTTCCCAGGTGGTGTTGCTTCTCATGCTGCTCCAGAAACTCCGGGTTCAATTCATGAAGGTGGAGAATTAGGTTACTCATTATCACACGGAGTGGGGGCTATTTTAGATAATCCTGATGTTATCGCAGCTGTTGAAATTGGCGATGGTGAATCAGAAACTGGTCCTCTTGCTACTTCTTGGTTTTCAAGTAAATTTATTAACCCAATTAAAGATGGTGCGGTAATTCCAATCTTACAAATTAATGGTTTTAAGATTTCTAACCCAACTATCGTTTCTCGAATGAGCGACGAAGACTTAACTAAGTACTTTGAAGGAATGGGCTGGAAGCCATACTTTGTATCTGCTTATAAAGATGGTGAATTTAATGGCTATAAAGATCATATGCAAGTTCACCAAGAAATGGCTAAGACCATGGATGAAGTTGTCGAAGATATCAAAGCCATTCAAAAACATGCTCGTGAAAATAACGATGATTCCTTAGCTAAATGGCCAATGATCGTCTTTAGAGTTCCTAAGGGCTGGACTGGTCCAAAATTTGATTTAGATGGCAATCCAATTGAAAATAGTTTCCGTGCACACCAAATTCCAATCCCAGTATCTCAAGATGATATGACTCATAAAGAAATGCTTACTGATTGGATGGAAAGTTATAAGCCAGACGAATTATTTAACGAAGATGGTTCACCAAAAGAAATTGTTAAAGAAAATACTTTAACTGGTGATAAACGTATGGCTATGAATCCAGTTACTAATGGTGGTATTAATCCTAAAGTTTTGAACATGCCAGATTACCGCGAATTTGCAGTTGAATTTGATAAGCCAGGTTCTGTTGAAAAACAAGATATGGCTGAGTGGGCAAAATATTTAGATAAGATGGCAGAACTAAATCCTGATAACTTCCGTGGATTTGGCCCTGATGAATCCAAATCTAACCGTTTATTCAAGTTGCTTGATGGTCAAAAACGTCAATGGATGGAAAGTATTCACACACCAAATGATGAAAACTTAGCACACGAAGGCCGCTTGATTGACTCTCAATTATCAGAACACCAAGATGAAGGCTGGCTGGAAGGCTACGTTTTAACTGGTAGACATGGATTTTTTGCAACTTATGAAGCATTTGGCCGTGTAGTTGATTCAATGCTTACTCAACACATGAAATGGCTACGTAAAGCTAAAGAACAAACCTGGAGACATGATTATCCTGCTTTGAACTTAGTTGATACTTCCACTGTTTTCCAGCAAGATCACAATGGTTACACTCACCAAGACCCAGGAATGCTAACTCACTTATATGAAAAAGGTCGCGCTGACTTAATTCATGAATATTTACCAGCAGATACTAACTCACTTTTAGCTGTATCTGACAAGGCATTTAGAGATCGTGAATGCATTAATGTCTTAGTAACTTCTAAGCAGCCACGTCCACAATGGTTCTCAATTGAAGAAGCTAAAAAGTTAGTAGATAAGGGCTTAGGTTATATTGATTGGGCTTCAACTGACAAGGGTGCAAAACCTGATGTAGTATTTGCTTCGACTGGAACTGAGCCAACTATTGAAACTTTAGCTGCCATTGACTTGCTTCACAAGAAGTTCCCAGACCTCAAGATTCGCTACATCAATGTTATCGATGTAATGAAGTTAATGACTCCTGAAAAGAACAAAGAAGCTATCAGTAACGAAGAATTTGATAGATTATTCCCGAAAGATACTCCAGTCATCTTTGCATGGCACGGCTTTAAGCCAATGATGGAATCAATTTGGTTTGATAGAGGTCGCGGCAAGAATGATGTTCATATTCACGGCTATGAAGAAAATGGTGATATTACTACTCCATTTGATATGCGTGTTTTGAACCACATGGATCGCTATGACTTGGCTAAAGATGTAGTTGAAAGCATCCCTGAATTAAGTGAAAAGAATGCTGATTTCATAGATGAAATGGATAGCTTACTTGCAAAACACCACCAATACATTCGCGATAATGGTAAAGATATGCCGGAAGTTACTGAATGGCAATGGCAAGGCTTAAAGTAGTTGAAAATATATAATTGATGTCTTAAAAAAGTGTTGAATCATTTCAACGCTTTTTTTGTCTATCGGATATGTTATTTAAATAGAAAAGCTTGCAAAAGCATGGTAAAATTACTTACTATTAATTATGAGATAAAGCTCGGTTTGAGAAAATATAATTAATTTAAAGAGGTAAATCATGGAGTTTAAAGAAGTACTTCAAAAAGAAAGAGCAACTAGAAAATTTACAGATCAAAGAGTTAGTGAAAAAGTAATTCGTGAGATTTTAACTGATGCCCAACGTTCACCATCGCTTTTAAATTCTCAGCCTTGGCGCATATATGTGGCAATGGGCAAAACTGTTAAGAAGATTCGTGCTGATTTTAAAGAATTGATTGAAAAAGGTGAACAGCCTCGTGAAGATTTTGCGGCATTAATGAAGGTGGAATGGGATACTTTTCCAAGTCAGAACATGTCAACAATGAGTGATACTTTGAATTATTTCTTACGTGGTGAGATGACTCAGTTTGATGAAGCTCAAGTTAATTTGTTCAATGCACCGATTTTGATCTTTTTAACAATTCCCAAGAAATCTCCAGCTTGGTCAGTTTACGATTTGGGAACTTTTTCTCAAACTTTAATGTTATCAGCCGTTGATCATGGACTTTCGACGATGCCAGCGCATGCAATTGTTAAATTCCCCGATGTCATCAGAAAATACATGGATATTCCTGAAGATGAAGCAATAGGAATGGGGATTGGTTTAGGCTATCTAGATAAACGTGCGTCAATTAATGGGTATCGCTCTAAGCGAGTTCCACTAGACAAAATTGTTAAATTTGTCAAAGAATAAAAAAACTGCACGTTGAGTGCGGTTTTTTTGTTTTTTTCAGTTAGCAGTCTTAAACTTAAAATGAATAGTATTATTTTATTTCATATAGTAAGTATGTAGGGGGCTTATTAATGAGCCAAGATAAGCAAAAGTCAGCTTCATCAAAAATTGATTTAGAAAAAGCTGATATTAAAGATGTCATTAGTTATTTAGATGTTAATCCTGACCAAGGTTTAGATTCTCAGCAAGTTCAAGAGCGTTTGAAAAAATACGGTCCGAATGCAATTGTTGCTAAAACTGAACCAGCTTGGAAGAAGTTTTTGAAGCATTTTACAGGTCCAATCGCTTATATGATCGAAGCTGCTGCAATTGTTTCAGCAATTATTGGTCACTGGGATGATTTTTGGATTATTTTAGCTTTGCTTTTAGTGAATGCTGGAATTGAAATGTGGCAAGATGCAAAAGCATCCAACGCATTAGCCGCTTTAAAAAAAGGTTTAGCTCCTAAGGCGACTGTTTTACGTAATGGAAAATGGGAAACAATTGCCGCTAAGGATTTGGTTCCCGGCGATATTGTAAAAATCAGACTGGGAATGATTGTACCAGCTGATTTAAGATTGATCGGCGGCCAATATGCTTCTATTGATCAAGCTGCTTTAACCGGTGAATCTCTTCCAGTCCATAAAAAAATCGGCGATGAAGCATATTCCGGTAGTATCGTTAAAGAAGGAGAAATGACCGCTGTTGTTATAGCAACTGACGGTAATACTTTCTTCGGTAAGACTGCTAAACTAGTTGCAAGTGCAGGTGTTAAGTCCGATGCCCAAAAGGCTATGTTTAAAATTGGTAACTTTTTAATCGTAGTTGCCGTGATTTTAGCGGTGATTATGGTGGCCTTCAGAGTTTATCGCAGTATTGCAATTGCCCATGATTGGGGAATAGATGAAGCATTAAATATTCTCCAATTCGTTTTAGTTTTGCTAGTTGCATCTATTCCTGTGGCAATGCCGACTGTTTTTTCAATCACTCTAGCATTAGGAGCACTTCAGTTATCAAAGAAAAAGGCGATTGTATCGCGGCTTTCTTCAATTGAATCAATGGCTGGAGTCGATATCTTATGTAGTGATAAGACTGGGACTTTGACTCAGAATAAACTAACTTTGGGTGACACAACTTTACTGGCGGCTAATGATGTACAAGCAGTGATCTTAGCTGGGGCGCTTGCTTCAAGAAAAGAAGACAATGATCCGATTGATAATGCGGTCATTCAAGCTCTTAAGGATCCTGCAAGCTTGAAAGAATATGTTGTTGAGAAGTTTGTTCCATTTGATCCTGTTACTAAGAAAACACAAGCTCGCGTTAAAGACAAAAATGGTAATGAACTTATAACAGCAAAAGGTGCACCACAAGTTATTGCTGAGCTAAGTAGTGATCCGAAAGTTCAAGCCAAGGTAAAACAAATTACTGCTGATTTAGCAAGTAAGGGTTATCGGGCTTTAGGAGTTGCTGAAAGTAAAGATGATGGTAAAACCTGGCAAGTACTAGGCGTTTTGTCGATGTTTGATCCACCAAGAAAAGATTCTAAACAAACTATTGCTGATTGTGAAAAACAAGGCGTTAGTGTCAAGATGATTACTGGTGATGATACGGCAATTGCGATTGAAACAGCTAAAAAGCTAGGTATGGGTACTAAGATCTATAATGCTTCTGAGGTCTTTCCAAAGGATTTAGATCCAAATCATGTGCCAGAAGATTTGGCTAAGCAAATTGAAGCCGCTGATGGTTTTGCTCGGGTCTTTCCAGAACATAAATACGCGATTGTTAAAGCTTTGCAAAATCTAGGTCACTTAGTGGCAATGACTGGTGATGGTGTTAACGATGCGCCAGCTTTAAAGCAAGCAAATTGTGGTACCGCGGTAGCTGGAGCCACCGATGCAGCTAGAAGCGCGGCAGCATTAATTTTGACAGCTCCTGGATTGTCAGTTATTAAGACTGCCATTCAAGAAGCAAGGAAGATTTTTGCCAGAATTACTAGTTATACTATTTATCGTGTTGCCTTGACGATGAATATTATGTTTTTGGTTGTTTTGTCTTCAATCTTTTTGAACTTTCAACCATTAACGGCAATTATGATTGTTGTGATGTCGTTACTTGATGACCTGCCAATTATGACTATTGCTTATGATAATACCGCGGTAAGTCCAACACCAATTAAATGGAAGATGAAGAAGATTTTAACTACTTCAACAATTTTAGGTGTCTTTGCGGTTATCCAGTCGATGCTGTTATTATGGTTGGGCTATATGGATGTGAAAAATCCTGGAAGCAACTTCTTAGATGTCACAAGTTTTGCACAATTGCAAACAATGATGTTTTTGCAGTTAGTTGCTGGAGGACACTTGCTTTTATTCATTACTCGTCAGACCAAGTGGTTTTTTGAAAGACCATTTCCAGCACCACAGCTGTTTTGGGCAATTGTGATTACACAGATATTTGCTATCTTTATGTGTTATTTCGGCTGGTTCGTGCCAAAGATATCTTTAGTTATGATCGCTGAGATTTGGGGCTACAACATCATTTGGATGTTTATCTTAAACATCATCAGAATGGCAATAGAAAAATGGCAAGGAAAGAAGATATAGAATTAGAAATAGCTCGCAATAGCTA
>NZ_CANBCP010000006.1 GCF_947367085.1 uncultured Lactobacillus sp.
ATTATATATTAAAAGCTAATGAATTAGCAGCAAGTGTTAATATAGAGGAATAGTATTTAATTGTAAGATTTTTATAAATTTTAAAAATTATTAAAATACTTTAAAAATAAAATTTAGTTATAGCAGAGCTGTGGGGCAAGCTCTGCTAAATAGTAAATTTTATAAGAAAAAATTAGGGGGATAATAAAGTGAATTTTGATTTTAGTTTTGTACCACCATATATACCTTATTCTTTAGAAGGTGTTAAGTATACGTTATTAATTTCTTTAATTACGGTACTTTTTGGAGCATTATTTGGTTCCTTATTGTTTTTTATGAAAAGTTCAAATTTTCATATTTGGAAGGTGAAGCCTTTAAAAATAATTGCTGTAATTTATATTGAAATTATTAGAGGAACACCAATGTTATTACAAATATTAATTATGTATGCTGGTTCTAAAATGTTTTTTGGGATAGATTTAAGTCCATTTACATCAGCTGTAATAGCAATTGCATTAAACTCAGCAGCATATGTATCTGAAATAGTAAGAGCAGGTATAGAAGCAGTTGATAAGGGACAAATGGAAGCTGCAAGAAGTTTAGGAATGAAAAAGGGTACAGCAATGAGATTAATTGTAATACCACAAGCGATTAAAAATATATTACCTGCAATAGGTAATGAATTTGTTGCTATAATTAAAGAGTCATCAATGGCTTCAATAATTGGTGTTAATGAATTGATGTTTGCATCAAAGGTTGTAGTAGGTTCGACTTATAGAGGATTAGAGCCTTATATAGTGGCTGCAGGATTTTATTTTATTATTACATTTACGTTAGGTAGAATTATATCTCTTATAGAAAGGAGAATGAAAAAAAGTGATTCGCGTTAGTAATCTTCATAAAAGCTTTGGAAAAAATAATGTTTTAAAAGGAATAGACGAGCATATAGAAAAAGGTGAGGTTGTAGTTGTTATAGGGCCATCGGGTTCTGGTAAGAGTACTTTTTTAAGATGTTTAAATTTATTAGAAAGTCCTACATCAGGCAAAATAGTATTTGAAGGTAATGATATTACTGACAAGGGAACAGATATAAATAAAATTAGAGAAAAGATGGGAATGGTTTTTCAGCAGTTTAATCTTTTTCCACATAAAACTGTATTACAAAACTTAACAATAGCTCCTATTAAAGTTAAGGGGCTTAGCAAGCAAGAAGCATAAAAAAAGGCAATGGAACTTTTAAATAGGGTTGGTTTAGCTGATAAAGCCGAGGCATATCCTTCATCACTTTCAGGTGGTCAAAAACAAAGGATTGCAATAGCAAGGGCATTAGCTATGGAACCAGATGTTATGTTATTTGATGAACCAACTTCTGCATTAGACCCAGAAATGGTTGGAGAAGTTTTAAGTGTTATGAATGATCTTGCAAAGGAAGGAATGACGATGGTAGTTGTTACTCATGAAATGGGCTTTGCAAGAGAAGTTGGAGATAGAATTTTATTTATGGATAATGGAGGTATTGTGGAAGAAGGAAGTCCTGAAGAAATATTTACAAATCCTAAAAATCCAAGAACAATAGATTTCTTATCAAAGGTTTTATAGAATTTATAGTATTTTTTATTGATTTAAACGACTCTAATATCGGTACAATTAAATTAACTAGTGATATTACTGTCGCTAATAAGGGTACAAATGTTAACGGCATTAATCGTCCACAACCACTAGTTAACTCTGGAAAGATGAACTTAACTGGTTCTAATATTTCTGGAGGATTAGATATTGATGGTCAAGGTCACGCTATTAATTTTGGAGCTAATTATCTGAGCTTTGATACTAATAATCAAAAGAATAGTAATCCTTGGGACATTGCTTTCAAGAATTTAACTATTAATGCTGATGGCTATGATAATTCATGGTCTACTCTTGGTGGTGCGTTTAGCCCAATTTATATGGGTGGAGACGACATAAGGACTGATCTTTTAACTAACAACAAAGTTACATTTGAAAACGTAACTGCCGATGTTAAAAATGGTGCCTTCTACAACACTACAATGGCGCAACAAACCACTGATAACCCATACACTACGGTAACCTTTAAGGGTAATAACAACATTACTTGTGAGGCCGTAAACGTTAAGGGAAATCAGCTTTATAACTATTCAAGTGCTGTATCAGCATCACACATTATTTTTGCCCAAGGTACTAATACCGTCATTAACGTAAGCAGTGCGAAAACCAACAACGATCAAAACTCTGGTGGCAACATTTTGCGGGCCAAAGTTGAAGATGAAACAAATGATACTGCTCCAGCAATTGATATTCAACAAGGTGCAACCGTAACCTTAAATGGTCAATCTAAAGATGTTAAAGGGATGCTTGTCAACAGCGCTATTACTGGTACTGTTCAAGTAGATGGTAACTTAATTGCTAACATGGCTGATGGTCACTCAATGGCTATTTGGGCTGGTAACTTAAACATTGGTAAAACTGGCGTTGTTAATATTAATACTAAACAAAGTAATGATGGTAGTGGTGCCAATGGTGTAACTAATTATGATGGTTATCACTTTGCTCCTATTTCATTAGGTGTTGGTTTTGCTGCTAATATTACTAATGCTGATTCCAATGTTTTAGATAATCAAGGTAAGTTAACAATTGTTCGTACTGGTGATAATAATCAATCTACTACACCATTAATCTCATTTGGTTCAGGTAGTGGTTTAGGTGCTAAGTGGGATTTGAATGTTCATGAAGGTGCTACGCTTGACTTACAAGATAGTGCTCAACAATCTCAATCGGCTACGAAAGGGTTCTTCACTAATACCCCTAAATATGGATTGGTAACTATGTGGGGCGGTGGAACTGGTACAAATAATAGTTATAACCATGTTACTATTACCAATCCTAAGTATGTAAACTTCCAACGTACAGGAAACCAAACAGGTACTTTACTTCGTCTTGAAAATCAAAATAATAATGTAACTGTTTCTAGTGCGGGTGGTAAATTGCCATTTGCTCAATGGGACGAAGGAAATAAAGGAACAGGTGCATCTGATTACTGGTATCTCAAAAATATTCAAACTCAGAACAACTGGGGTGATAACGCTATTTCTGGCTTTACTCAAGCTGGGAACGCTCGAGGACAAAATAAGAATGGTGAGATTAAGTTTTTACACTCAAACGGTCAAGTAAATCTTGCTCAAAACCAAGCTGGACTTAATAGTTATCAATTTATTGATGGAACGGTTACTCAAGGACAACCAGCTGACGGTGTAAAATATGAAACTCCATACTTAAACCGGCTCTTGAATAACTTCAACTGGTGGACTCCACAAAGAGTTTCGATGGGTACTTCTTTGGCAGAAGTTGCAAAGCCAACTGATTCTGATCAATATCAACCAGTAGTTAAGACCATTGATGGTAATACTAAGCAAACTTTAAATGATTTAACTGCTAAGGATGGTATTTCTGGTTTACGTACTAGTGATGGTACTGTAACTAATGATCTTTCACCTATTAAATCTGTAACTTGGTACGATGCAGCTACTGATGCAACTCAATGGAGTGAATTGATGAGTGGCCAAGAAGCACCAACTAACCCAACTGGTAATCTTAAGACTACTGATACTTCAGCTTGGGCTAAAGTAACTTATACAGATGGCAGCGTTGACTTTGCTAATATTCCATTGAATATTACTGCACCAATGGCAGATACTTATACTCCATCATATAATCCAGTAAATGTTGAACAAGGTAAGACTGCTACTGATGATCCAACCTTCACTGGTACTGATGGCAAGAGCGCTACAGTTCCAGATGGCACCAAGTTTACAACTGATGAAGGTACTCCAGACTGGGCTACTATTGATCCATCAACTGGTACTGTAACTGTAGCACCAGGTACTGATGTAACTCCAGGTGCTTACAATGTTCCAGTAACTGTAACTTACCCAGATAAGAGCAACGACAACACTACTGTTCCAGTTGTTGTAACTAAGACTGGTCAAACAGTAATTTGGGGCGATAACGGTGCTGTAGTTGTTAGCGTTGATTCTTCAAAGCTTAACGCTCACGAAACTACTGACAATTCACAAGTTCTTAACCCTGCAAATGCTGTAACTAGTGTTCAAGGTTACAAGCTTGTTGATGGTAAATTAGTAACTACCCCAACTGACATTACAGTTGATCCTTCAAATGTATCTTGGACTACTACTCCAAATACTAATGTAGACACTGCTACTGCTAAAGGTAAGCTAATTCAAAACAACACTATTAAGGTAGATCTTACTAATAATACTGCTGCACAAGATCTTCTTGGTTCTAAGAATGGCACTGTAACTACTAAGCCATTTGACATTATTGCAAATGGTGCAGGTGCTAAGAATGTAGCTACTCCAGTTAAGGTAGATCTTGGTTCTGACTTAACTAGCGAACAATTTAGTCAATTAGTAGATAACAACATCCCAACCGATGAAATTGCTTCTACTACTTGGGCAACTAAGCCTGATGCAAAGGGTCAAGGCGGCGTAATCAAGATTACCTTTACTGATAAAGATGCTAATGGTAACCCAACTTACTTGAACGTTGATGTTCCTGCAAGTTCACTTGATATTGTGACTGATGCTGATACACACACTCCACAAGGTCAAGATGTTTCAACTAAAGTAGGCGAAACTCCAGAAGCTCCAGAAGGTATTAAGAATAAGACTGACTTGCCAGATGGTACTAAGTACACTTGGGAAACTACTCCAGATACAACTACTCCAGGTAAGAAGCCAGCTGTAGTCGTAGTAACTTACCCAGATGGTTCAAAGGATAATGTTCCAGTTAATGTGATCGTTGACGCTAAGCCAGAAGTTAAACCAATCACTACTACTGTTGGTGGCGATCCAGCTGCTAGTGAAGGTATTGCCAACTTGAACAATGGCGGTACTACTCCAGTTGATGGCTACCCATCAGGTGCAACTTGGGTAACTAAGCCTGATACTACTAAACCAGGTGCAACTACTGGTACTGCAACTGTAACTTATCCAGATGGTACTAAAGAAACTGTAACTATCCCTGTAGCTGTAAACGGACAAGGCGATATTACAGTTATCGATGATAAGGGTCATGTATTCAGCCTTCACGCTAATGATGTTGTAACTCATAAGACTTCTGATAAGAATATTATTGGCGCCCCAGTAATTGAAAGCTTTAAGTTAAGCTATTACCAAGGTGGTCAAAACTACAGCAAGCCATATATTTACACTTTGAACGACGATAAGACTGCTTATGTTCTTACTCAAACTGGTGATAATCCAGCCGGTGTAACTGTCAATGCTCAACAAAGCATTAATGTTAGTGACATTAAGATTAGTTGGACTGCTGATGGTACTCCTTTGTTCAATAATGCATTGGGCGAAATCAAGGGTAATGGTCAACCATCAAGTTTAGCAACCGAAGCTAATGGTGGTACTAAGACAATCGAATACACTAACTGGCTTAATAATCAATTCGGTTATCCTAAGTATTCAGCTGTTGTTGACACTTCAAACGTAGATTGGCCAATTTATGGAAATGGTCCAGTATCAACTTACCCATTCCCATCAGTTTACATTTATGGTGCAGAAGCTAACGGAACTATTCCAAGTGTTAACTCCGATACTACTGACTTGAAGGCTGCTTTAGGAGATGCTGCAAAACTCTTGAATACTAGCGATTTAACTGCAGCACATAACTCAACTATTTCTACAGTTGAATGGCAAACTTTACCAAGTCTTGAAACTGCTAATGCTAAAGCTCCAGCAGAAGTTCGTATTCACTTTACAGACGGAAGCTATCTTGATGTTCCAGTTGCAGTTAACGTAATCAAGGTTGATCAAGGTGTAGATAACAAGGATAATCACGATATTTACCGTGATATTACTCGGACAATTAATGTTGAAGGACAAGCTAGTCCAGTTGTTCAACACGTAATTTACAGCCGTGCTAAGATTACTAACTTAGCTAAACCAGAAGGCCAACAAGTAACTTATACTGACTGGGTAGCTGCTAAGAACAGTGATGGCCAAGAAGTAACTAACTTCCCACGCTTTGAAGTAACTAAACCTGGTTACACTGCTACTGCAACTGGTGCCACTATTGAAACCACTGACGGCAAGCAATATGTTCCAGCTTCAGATAAAATTACTCCAGAATCACAAAATGAAGTTGTTAATGTAAGCTACACTGCTAGCGAACATACTTTGGTAATCACTTATGTTGATTCTCAAACTGGTCAACAAGTTGGTAATGCTTACGATGTACCTGGTAAGACTGGTGAACAAGTAAACGTTGATGTAGAAGGTCACGTTCCAACTAACTGGAAATTAGTTCCAGGTCAAGAAATTGTAAGTTCATACACATTTGGTTCAAATGATCCACAACCTGTAACTTACAAGGTTGAACACGGAACCCAGAATGTTCCAGTAGATAAGAACAATCACGATACTTACCGTGAAGTAACTCAAACTATTTACGAAATTCCAGCAGGTAAGACTGAAGCTGATAAGATTACTGTTAGAACTGTTACTGTTCCATTCCAACGTACTGGAGTTAAAGACTTAGTAACTAATAAGACTGCTTGGAATGCATGGGAAGGGCCAAAGGGATCTAAGGTAGTAAATAATGTAACTACTTATGAAATTGGATCTTACTCAGTACCTCAAGTTAAGGGCTACGACAGTTACGTAAATGGTACTAAGTCCACTGAAGTAGCACCGGTAACAGTAAATCCAGATTCTACTAACATTACTGATACCATTACTTATGTAAAACAAGGCTCAACTCCACTTCCATATGATCCAGCAAGAGATGATATGTCAGTAACTCGTACTATTAACTACGACGTACCAGCAGGTCATGAAGCAATTGCGTCAGTACCACAAACCATTGAATATACACGTGATGTTAACGGCGTTGCAGGATACACAGATCCATTAACTGGTAAGCCTACTTGGAATCCATGGCATGTTAAGAGCGGCAAAGCAGAATTTCCTTCTGCAGCTGTACAACAAATCTCAGGTTACGATTCATATGTTGACGGTGTAAAGGCAACTGAAGTTCCACCAGCTCAAGTAGTTGAAAAAGACGGTACTCCACAAAATGGCGCAACTGTTACTGTAACTTACAAGAAGTCTGGTTCAGAAACTCCAACTGAAGAAAACTTCAAGCAAAGCATTGTTTACCAAGATAAAAATGGCAATACAATTGGTACAGCTAAAGATGTAATCACAGGAACATTTACTTCTCAAACTTCAGCGACTGTAACTGCTAATGAATTGAAGACTAAGATTGATGCTAATGTTCCAACTAACTGGAAGATTGCTACTAGCTACACTTACCCAGCAGCTGAAACTATTAAGACTAAGACTCCTGCTAATATCGTAGTTCTTGTTGAACACGAAACTAAGAACATCACTCCAACTGATCCAGGCGTTGATCCAAAGGATCCTAAGTACAAGGATATGTTCACTACTGTAAGTCGTGACATTTACCAAACTAAACCAGGTGAAGCTGAAACTAAGATTGATACTCAATACGTTGACTTCGGACGTAACGGTATTGAAGACTTGGTAACTGGTGAAGTAACTGGTACTGGCGACTGGCAAGTTGGTAAGATTGAAAACAACAAGTTCGTTGAAGGTGGCAAGGCAGAATTTGCTTCTGAAAATGCTCCACAAATTAAGGGTTACGACTCATATGTTAACGGTGCTAAGGCAACTGAAGTTCCAGCAGTATCAGCTCTTAAAGATGGTCAACCAGCAAATGGTGCAGCTGTTCATATTACTTATGTAAAACAAGGCTCAACTCCAGTACCATACAAACCTGGTAAAGATGGCGTAAACGATGACATGAATAAGTACGTAACTCGTACTATCGTTGTTCACGAACCAGGTCAACATCCAGAAAATCACTACCAAACTGTTCACTTCACTAATGAAGATAATGATGGTAATAGTGGCTACATAGATCCTGTAACTGGCGAGACTACTTATAACACTGTATGGCATGTAGCAGGTGACTTGAACGCAACAACTGGTAGTTGGGCAGAATTTACTGCACCAACAGTTAAGGGTTACACTGCAAGTCCAGCTAAGGTTGATGCTAAGAATGACATTACTGCAGAAACTAAGAATGTCACTGTTGATATTACTTACGCTCCAGTAGCTCCAGAAGGCCAAGATGTCAACACAAAGACTGGCGTTGTACCAGATCCAGCAGAAGGCATCAAGAACAAGGGCAACTTACCAGATGGCACTAAGTACACTTGGAAAGACACACCAGATGTAACTACCCCAGGTGACAAGCCAGCTGTAGTTATCGTAACTTATCCAGATGGTTCAAAAGACGAAGTACCAGTAACAGTACACGTAACTAACCCAGTAACTCCAACTCCAGGTAACCCAACAGATGCAGATACTTACAACCCACAAGGTAAAGATGTTCACACAACTGTTGGTCATGTGCCAGATCCATCACAAGGTATTGCTAACAAAGGTGATTTACCTTCAGGCACTACTTACACTTGGGAAAAGACTCCAGATGTATCTAAACCAGGAACTGTCCCAGCAGTAATTGTTGTTCACTACCCAGATGGCTCAAGTGAAACTGTTCCAGTTAATGTTGTTGTTACTAACCCAATTCCAGAAGGCCAAGACATTCACACTAAGCCAGGTCAAACTCCAGATCCATCAGAAGGTATCAAGAATAAGGATGACATGCCAGATGGTACTAAGTACACTTGGAAAGATCAACCAGATGTAACTACCCCAGGCTCTCACCCAGCAGTAATTATTGTTACCTTCCCTAATGGAGAAACTGTTGAAGTACCAGTAACTGTGATTGTTGATGGCAACGATGATTCCGGCGACAACAACACTGGCGACCACAACGGCAACACTGGAAATAATAATACTGGCAATGGCGGTCAAAGTGAAGTTTCTGGCAATCGTCAAGAAACTAACTTCGCTAAGTCAGAAACTGGTAAGAAGAATGTTTCTGCTAATGACAAGAAGACTCTTCCACAAACTGGTGCTGATCAAAACGCTGCCGGTATCCTCGGTTTAGCAATCGCTGCTGTAGGTAGCTTGCTTGGATTAGGTGCTGGTAAGAAGCGTAGGGACAAGTAATAGATATTTTTGATAACATTTACATTTTTCCAAATTCCAACAAATAATGAAAAAGCAGAAGGGCTGAATTGCTCTCCTGCTTTTTTATGAGCTTGGTTTTATGAAACTATAAAAATAATGCTATAGTAGATGTATACTCACCAAATTTAAGAAAGTGTCAAATAGATGTTAGCTAAAAATAATTTCAAGAAAGAATCTCATACAATCAGGAAAATCTCTTTCACAGCAGCGGGTGCAGTAATTGGTTTATTATTCATGGGGATGAATGATAACTCGCAAGTAAAAGCCGATACATTGCCTGCTAATAATGAAGAAAGTAAGCAAGATAGTAACCAAGACTCTCAAAATAACCAGCAAACTTTAGATGTGAAGCAGCCTGATCAGACTTCAGATTCATCAAATAATGCTGATAAGACGAACTTAGAAGCTAAAGATGGTACTGACCAAAATTCAGCTACATCTGCTGTGAGCGCCGATAATAACCAGCCAGCTGATGATAGTGATGATAGCAGTTCAATTGATCAAAGCAGTGATAACACAGATGATTTGGTTTATCCCGTGGCTAAGACAGTTGAAATTAAGCAAAATGGCACCTTACCAAGCGCAAGGAGCGTTATTGAAAATGCTGATCAAATGCCCCATAACACCACTTATCAGTGGGTTAAGACGCCTAATTTGGCACAAACCGGTGCTCAAAGCGGACAAGTTCGCGTAACTTTCTTTGATGACAGTTACTTAGATATTGATGTCCCATTTTATGTTGGCGTTCATGCTCAAAGCGCTAATCAGCTTACTCAGACTAGTCAATATCACAGTGGCAATCCTTCAAATGAAACTGCGGCCGACACGAGCTTAGTTGATAGAAATGATGGGCGCGATCAATTGCCGCAAACTGGCGCAAGTGATAATTCTCTGTCATTTGTTGGTGTAGCGGTCGTTAGTGCGGGAATGCTAATTGGCTTAGCGGGAAGAGTTAAACGTAAAAAATAATTAATAAACTGTATTTAACAAGATAAAGAGCGATTGTAGTATGCAAAAATTTGCTACAGTCGCTCTTTTTGTATAATGATAATTGCTGATAAAAGCTGTGGTTGAGCAAAAATATGCTGGTTTGTATATTAACAATCAGGAGGTATCGTGGTAAGATGATTACTGAACTGAGGATAAATATCTCTATATAGCTTATAATAGCGGGCCCGTGATAAAAAATGGGCCCAAAAGTCAACCTTATAAAGGGAGTTCTGAAAAACAGGCTCCCTTTATTTGTATTCTCAAGTTTTTTTCGATGTAAACGTTTGAGAACCTATCATCTTCGCGGTTTTTCTGATAAAATACTAAAAAATAAAATTTTGAGGAGAGACGAGTTTGAAGAATTCTAAACCTAAAAAATTATCTACTAAACAATACTTAGTAGTTGCTTCAATGATTTTTGCCTTGTTCTTTGGGGCAGGAAACTTAATTTTTCCACTTCATTTAGGTCAGCTAGCTGGAAGTAATTGGCCAGCAGCTGCGACTGGATTTTTAGTGACAGGGGTTGTTTTGCCACTTTTGTCATTATTAGCAGTTGCTATTACTCGAAGTGATGGAGTTTATCAGGTTGGATTACCAGTAGGCAGCGCCTTTGCGATCGTCTTTATGACGCTCATTCACTTAACAATTGGGCCTTTATTTGGAACGCCAAGAACGGCCACCGTTTCTTACACAGTCGGTGTAGCGCCACTTCTTCCTAAACATTTACAAGGTATTGGGCTGACGATTTTTACTATCATCTTTTTTGCAATTGTATTTGCAATTTCTTACAACCAAAGTGATATCTTGTCTTCATTAGGTAAGATTTTGAACCCGATTTTCTTAGTTCTTTTATTTGTGGTCTTTGTAATTGCTTTTGCACGTCCTTTAGGAAATCCTTCAGCAGCGCACGTAACACAAGAATATGTCCATGGTGCTTTGATTAACGGCTTCTTAGAAGGTTATAACACGATGGACGCCTTAGCAGGACTTGCCTTTGGTGTTACGGTGGTTACCGCAATTAAGGCGATGGTCAATAATGATGAAAGTCAGACTGCTAAAGTTACTGCTAAGTCAGGGATGATTGCGGTAGCGGCAATTGGTGTGATTTATTGTTTATTAATCGTGATTGGTGCGATGTCACTAGGTCACTTTAAGATTTCTGCCGATGGTGGGGTTGCTTTCTCACAGATTGTTACTTACTATGCCGGAATTTTGGGTCAGGCTTTGTTAGCTGTTTTAATAGTTTTAACGTGTTTGACTACTGCAGTAGGACTAGTTGCCGCATTTGCACAAGATTTCCACGCACATTTTCCAAAGCTAAGCTACAGAGCATGGCTTGCTATTTCATGTTTAGCTTCCCTTGCAACTGCTAACTTAGGATTAGAACAAATTATTAAATGGTCCTTGCCAGTATTGATGTTCTTATATCCACTAGCAATGGTGCTAATTGTTTTATCGGTATTTTCACCATTATTTAAGAGCGATCATGTAGTTTATAAGATCACGATGGTTTTGACTTTGATTCCAGCAATCTTTGACTTACTGATTAATTTACCTCAGCCAATTGCTTCAACAAGTTTTGTGGTCGGTTTAGCTAAATGGCGCCTAGCTTACTTACCATTAGCTAATGTCGGTTTATCTTGGCTTGTACCAGCATTATTTGGAGTATTTTTAGGTGTGATCTTACACCTTTGGCGCCGTAAGACAGAAAGAATTTAATAAGCTAAATTAGCACTCATTCGTGGGTGCTTTTTTATTTTGAGAGAATAGGTGAAAAAATATCAGTTAAATAACATCAATCACTCTTTAAAATAAAATTACAAGTGTTATTATTATAATTGAAAGAGATAAGGAAGACCTAATTAATCGATAAGCATTAAAAAATAAAGATATAGATTCTAGAAAGTGTGTCAAAAATGTCAGAACATAAGCAACATTTTTCAATTAGAAAATTAAGTATCGGAGCAGCCTCAGTTTTAATCGGGATGTCCTTTATGACTACGAATTCAAACAAAGTTCATGCTGATGTAAATAATGATAACAAGCAGTCTGATAAAAATGATGCAGCTTCTTTAAAACAAGTTCAAACCCAAAAGCAAGTTGAACAGACGCAACTCAAAGTTAAAACACCAGCTCCTCAATCTAAAGTAGCTGGTGTAAAACCAAATGAAATTGGTGGTAGCGTTGCTAGATATATCAATGTCGTCTTGCCTGATGATCTAAGCGATGAAGAGCGTGCTAGTGTAGTTAGCGAACTTGAAAATAGTGGCTATCAAAAAGTTGCACCTAATGCATCAAATTTATACAGCAACAATACTTGGGAACTAGCTCAAAAGCCAACATTTTCTAATCACAAGTCTTTTTGGCAAGATGGAAAAGAAGTTGTGATAGATCCTGGTGAAAATATGCACTATGATATTGTTGCTATTCCCCAAATTAATGGCTATCGTTCTATCAGTTCGATGGACGCAAGTGTTACAACTTCTATTTCAGGCAAGGATGTAACCTATGCTCGGGCAATTAGTATTCCTCACTTGTACTATATCCATTATCAAAAAAATAAAAAGAAAACCGGCATTCCGTTAACAATGGATTTGCCAAAATATGACCTTAATAAGCTGAAGAAAAGCGAAACCGGTATTCCATTAACAATGGATTTGCCAAAATATGATCTTAATAAGCTGAAGAAAAGTGAAACCGGCATTCCATTAACAATGGATTTGCCAAAGTTTGATTTAACACAGATTCAAAATCACATACCTGATGTTCCAGACACACCAGTACCACAACCTGACTCTACACCGAATACTAATAATGATATTCCATCCCCACAACCATTGAATCAAAATACTCCAACTGATCCGGAAATTGAAACTGTAGCACCTCATGCAAATGAAACACCTGATTCTAATGAATGGGTTGAAACTACGCCTGCACCAAAAGTTAAAGCTTCAACCTTAATTGCAAGTAGCAGTCATAAAAAAGCAGCCGCTAAAACAGTTGCTCCTAAAGCTCAAACTCCAGATGAATTACCACAAACTGGTTCTAAACAAGCAGCAGCTATCATCGCTTTAGCAGGTGTCGGCTTAACTGGCTTAGCTTCATTTGCAGTCATTGGAGGAAGTAAGAAAAAGTTTAATAAATAACGTAAAACCTCTTTAATTACAGTACTAATCGTACTATAATACATAGATGAATATAGAGTTACAAGGTGCACTATCCTTGCGGTTCGGGCTTGTTAGTGCTTATGCAAGTCGGGGTCGCAAGGGGAGATTGTTTGACTATCTTTCTAGAATAGTTGACTTTCTAGGTGCTTAATCGATAAAGGCATGGTTCATATTATTTATGGATCGTGTCTTTTTTTGTAGGAGATTTTACAGATGACTTTAACTAATAAAGTTCCAGAAAAAGATGTTCATGATCTTTTTAGTCGTGTAGCACCAAATTACGATAAAATGAATGATTTGATTAGCCTAGGTACCCAACGTTTGTGGCGCAAAAAACTATTTAAAAAATTGCAGGTTAAGCCCGGTGATTTTTGTCTTGATCTATGTTGCGGCACTGGTGATTTAACAATCGCTTTGGCAAAACAGGTAGGTCCGTCTGGAAATGTGGTTGGGCTTGATTTTAACGAAGATATGTTAAGACTGGCTTATGATAAGGTTTTGACTGCTGGTGCTGAAAAAGAAATCCAGTTGCGCCAAGCGGATGCAATGAACTTGCCTTATGAAGACAGCAGTTTTGATATTGTGACAATTGGTTTTGGACTACGTAATGTTCCTGATGCAAATCAAGTTCTGCGTGAGGTTTATCGTGTTTTAAAGCCTGGCGGAAAATTTGCGGTTCTTGAGACCTCCCAGCCAACGAATCCTATCGTTAAAGTGGGCTGGAAAGCTTATTTTAAGCTCTTTCCGAAGTTTGCTAAGTTACTACACTCAAATGTAAGTGACTATCAATATTTGTCTCAGACGACAGGAAAATTTGTTTCTGCAACTAAGCTAAAAGAGATGTTTGAAAAAGCCGGCTATCAAGATGTTACAGTAACAAAATTAAATCTTGGGGCAGGTGCAATTCATATTGGAGTTAAAAACAAATATAATAGAAAGCAATAAGTTCATTAAGTAAAGGAGTATTTTATGAAAACTGGTACAAAAATTATTACTTTAGATAATGGCTATCACTTATGGACCAATACTCAAGGTCATGGTGACATCCATTTATTGGCTCTTCATGGCGGCCCTGGTGGCAATCATGAATATTGGGAAGATACTGCAGAACAGCTCAAAAAACAAGGTCTAGACGTTCAAGTAACCATGTACGACCAATTAGGCTCTCTTTATTCGGACCAACCAGATTATTCTGATCCTGAAATTGCGAAGAAGTATTTGACTTATGAATATTTCTTAGATGAAGTTGATGAAGTTCGCGAAAAATTAGGTTTGGATAACTTTTATTTGATTGGCCAAAGCTGGGGCGGCTTGCTTGTTCAAGAATACGCTGTTAAGTATGGTCAACACTTGAAAGGTGCTATTATTTCTTCAATGGTTGACGAAATCGATGAATACGTAGATTCTGTTAACCGCCGCCGTCAAGAAGTTTTGCCTCAAACTGAAATTGACTTTATGCATGAATGCGAAAAAAATAATGACTATGACAACCAACGCTACCAAGATGACGTTCAGATTTTGAACATTAACTTTGTGGACCGTCGTCAGCCATCTAAGCTTTACCACTTAAAAGATATTGGTGGTAGCGCAGTTTACAATGCTTTCCAAGGTGACAACGAATTTGTGATCACTGGTAAGTTAAAGGACTGGCACTTCAGAGATCAACTTAAGAACATTAAAGTTCCAACTTTGCTTACATTTGGTGAAAATGAGACTATGCCAATTTCTACTGCTAAGATTATGCAAAAAGAAATTCCAAATTCACGTCTTGTAACCACTCCAGATGGCGGCCACCACCACATGGTTGATAATCCTGATGTTTACTACAAGCACTTAGCTGACTTTATTCGTGAAGTTGAAGATGGCAGCTTCAAGGGTGAATAATTCTAATTTTGTAAAATTGTGAGCTGTGATATAATTTAAGTATAAAAAAAGGAACCACGAGGGCTCCTGCAACGCCGCCTTAAGAGCGGTGGGTAAAATTACAAAATAGCTAGAACGCCACTCTCTAACTTCTCCCAAAGTTATAAAAAAGAGCGGTGTTTTTTTATTTTCGGTTGATGTAGGTTAGTAGAGCTAACACAAACATGCCGAACAAAAAAGATCCTACCTCATATCAAGTAGGATCTTTTTGCGTCTTTAAGTGAATACAAATAATATAATTTCCGTTTAATTAATAAATTGTTACCTTAGAATTATTAGTATTTTCGTCATTGAAGCTATAGCTCTTCAATTCGAAATCATTTTCAAAGTTGCAGTAGTAAGTCTTAGTCTTAGCTGAGTAACAAGCGGTGTAAACTGTGTATTCATCAGCGCCATCTTTGTTAACTACGCTACCTTTTACCATTGCAACAGACTTTAAGATATTGAAGAATTTTGCTACATTAGCTGTTTCGCCTTTAGCAGTTGGATAGTTAGCATTTAAGTAGGCTGCTTTTACAAAACGGTCAGCTGGGATGCTGTCACCTGGTAAACCTAAGCTACCAGTACCTACACCCCAAGGAGCTATTTCTTGACCATTCCAGCTTTGCTTAGTTGCGTCATGTGGGGTTAGACCTGTGTAGTTGCCTAAGTTAGTTAATTGCCAGTTAAAGTCAGGACTGTTAGTTAAAACACCTAACTTATCTTCAAAGATCTTCATCCCATATTGCTTAGAAACTTCTAAGACAATTGCTTCATCCTTATCGCTGATGATCCAGTGAAGTGGAGCGACAGGATAAGCAGGAATAGCTGCTTCACTAACTAAGTTGACATCTTTGAGAGCTTTTTTAACTTGTGCAACAGTTGAAAAGTTTTCAGTTACCCAAAGCATCAGCTCATAAGAAGCAAGGTTTGTTTTTCCTTCAACAGGACCATCGCTAAATTTAGCATAGTGAGGGAAGTTTAATCCAGCAATACCTAGGCCGTCTTCGTTATAGCAATCAAAGTATGATGGATAATTATTGATCATGATTCCCATTCCGATGACAGCTTTGGTAGTTTTTGCGTCATCCATAAATTTATATGGTAATGAATAATTACGTGGAACAACCATTACTTTTTCGCCATAATCTTCACCAACATCTAGGTTACGGCCGAAATAAAGATTATTTTCATCATCTGTAAATCTTAAACTTGTACACATTGTTAATTCTCCTTTGCATTTGTTACAGCTTTAGCAGCTTGCTCAGCAATATATTTCTTTTGATATTTCTTAATAGCCACAACAGCAATTACTAATAAGACAAATCCAATAATTACAAAGGCCATCATGAACCACCAAGCAGTTGTAAAGCTGGCTTTACCCTTGATGATACCGAATAATGGAGCACCGATTGCGTAGCCGATGGCGTAAGCTAAGCCAACATAACCTAACATAACACCTTGATCTTTAGCACCAAACAAATCTTTTGCCATAAATGCAGGGCCTGACATGTAGCTAAATACGGCTAATCCACAAAAGATAGCATAGGCAATACCAATTGCTTTACTTTGACTTGCTCCATAAGGCTGAAAGCTAATAAGGATCATCATGCCAATTGATAAAACGTACATACAACCAGCATAAGCCATCGATTTAGCAGTACCAAATTTATCAAATAAGATACCACCAGATACGTTACCAACTAAGCATCCGACACCATACATGGATCCAATTAAACCAACATCAGTTAAAGATAATTTAGTATCAAGAAAGGCCGCATAGTCTTCGTTTAAAGAAGCAAGTCCTAAACCAATAATCAGGAAACCTAAACTAAAGATCCAGAACCATTTCATCTTGAGTACTTGAGTACTTGACCAACCTTGGAATTCATGAGCTTTTTTAGCACTAGCTTCTGCTTTGCTTTCCTCAATTTCTTGTTGAGTAGCAACAATTTCACCTTTCTTAGGGGTTCTAATGAAGCAGGCAATAATAATACCGGTGATGACCAAAGCAGCAGCAAAGTAGAAAAATGGAGCCATTGAAAGCAAGTGCCCTGTCTTTGTGTTACCAGTCATAAAGTGTTTTAAAATACCTTGAGTTAATGGTTGTAAGAAAATATTACCGATTGAACCACCACAAAAGGCGATTCCTAATGCAGCACCACGGCCTTTGTATGGGAACCAGTGGTTAATGACCCAAGGAACACCTTGACCTGAATAAAATGTCGAACCAATCATACAAATGATGGCAGCTGTATAAAATCCAGGTAATTTTGTACTAATTCCAAAGATCACGTAGGCAATTGCAGAAAGTGCAATACCAATTAAATACATGATTCTAAAGTTTACTTTTTCTAAAGCTTTACCAATAAATGGTGAAGCAACTGAAGCTGCGATCGCACCAAAAGTAAAGATTAAGGTGTAAGAAGCTAAAGTGAAATGGAAAGTATTAACTAATGGGTGAATAAATAAAGGTTGAATGTTTTGAGCAATACCATAAGGAATGGCTTGGGTTAACATACAAAGAAATACCATAAAATACTTATAGCCTTTGCTAACGGGTTTTCGGTTAGCCAAATTATTAGCCATTTTATTTATCCTTCTTTCATAACAAAAATTGGGTAACAGACTTATTTATCAAGCACAATGCCTGGTTTGTTAGCAACTATTTGTTTTTGCATCTTCTTAATTCTGACAGCTGCAATAATTAATAAAATGAAACCAATAGTTACAAAGGTGATGGTGAAACACCAAGCAATTGTGAAACTTGTTGCGCCTTTAATAACACCAAATAATGGAGCACCGATGGCAAAACCGATGGCGTAAGCTAAACTAATGTAACCTAAATTAACACCTTGTGCTTTTGCACCAAATAAACTCTTTGCCATAAATGCAGGACCTGACATGTAGCTAAATACTGATAATCCACTAGTAACTGCCCAGCCCATACCAGCAATGAGGTTTGCATTTGCGCCATATGGATGAAGGCTAATGAAGATCATCATAATAATTGAGAGCACTAACATAATTCCAGCATAAGCCATCGATTTAGCAGTTCCGAATTTGTCAAATAGGTATCCACCTGAAATATTGCCGATTATTCCGGCTATTCCGAAGACAGAACCAATTAATCCGACTTGAGTTAGGGATAATTTAGTATCTAAAAAGGCTGCATAGTCTTCATTAAGTGAAGCTAAGCCGAGACCAATGATTAGGAAACCGATACTAAAAATCCAGAACCACTTCATCTTTAGAACTTGTTGACCACTCCATCCCTGGAATTCATGAGCCTGCTTTTTAGCAGCTTCATGCTTGTTTTCTTCGACTTCTTTTTTAGAAGCAAGTATTTCATCTTTCTTAGGAACTCTAATAAAGCAAGCAATGATTAAGCCGATAACTAATAAAGCAACCGCAAAAATAAAGAATGGAGCCATTGAAGTTAAGTGACCAGTCTTAGTATTCCCAGTCATAAAGTGCTTTAAAATACTTTGAGTTAGTGGTTGTAAGAAAATATCACCAATTGAACCACCACAAAAGGCTAATCCTAAAGCAACTCCACGTCCCTTAAATGGGAACCAGTGGTTAATGACCCAAGGAACACCTTGGCCTGAATAAAACGTTGAGCCTACCATACAGATAATCCCGGCTAAATAAAAGCCTGGCAGTGCTGTACTAATTCCGAAAATTACATAGGCTCCTGCTGACAAGACAATACCTATGATGTAGAGAATTCTAAAGTTAACTTTTTGTAGAGCTTTTCCTACAAATGGAGAAACAATAGAACCAACTACTGCACCGAAGGTAAAAATTAATGTATACGAAGCTAGCGTAAAGTGAAAAGTATTAACGATAGGGTGTACAAATAATGGCTGAATTAATTGAGCAATTCCGTAAGGGATTGCCTGTGTAAGCATACACAAGAAAACCATAAAGTATTTGTAGCCCTTGCTAACAACTTTCGGCTTGCTATCTTTTGATAAAGCATCCGACATTTTCTCTCCCTCTTCCTGAGTTTGGCTATAGTAATTAATATATTATTATAGATAACTCCCAATCAATCTCATTATTGAATAAAAGAGTATACAAAGCAAAGATATTGAACTTTTTTAAAGAACTTATTCGGTAGATATCAAAAAAGGCTTATTTCATCCAAATTTAGGTGAAATAAGCCTTTTAAATTGAAAAGTTCCTATTTTTATTCTAGATTTTCGCCATTTGAAGCAATAACTTTTTTATACCAATTGAAGGAGTCTTTTTTGTAACGCTTCATTGATCCTTGACCATAATCATCTTCGTCAACGTAAATAAAGCCGTACCGTTTTTTCATTTCACCAGTGGACGCACTGACTAAGTCGATACATCCCCACGGTAGATATCCCATTAAGTCGACGCCATCATCGTGGACTGCTTTTTTCATTTCGACTATGTGGCTTCTTAAATATTCGATTCGGTAGTCATCATGGACTTTTTTATCATCAGTCAATTTATCATAAGCACCTAAACCATTTTCGACGATAAATAATGGCTTGTGCCAGCGAGTAGTCATCCAATCTAAAGCATACCGCAGTCCAACTGGATCGATTGCCCATCCCCAGTCATTAGCTTTGACATAAGGGTTTTTGACTAAATCACTAAATTCGCGATAGTCCCAGTGGTCAGTGTATTTAGCAGTAAATGACATATAGTAAGAAAAAGCAACGTAGTCGACAGTGCCATGTTTGAGAATTTCTAAGTCATTATCGCTGATATCTAAATCCCATTTCTTATTTTCAAAATATGCCTTAAGCCAGTTAGGATATGCACCATTAACATGGACATCTCCAAAATACAAACGAGCATCCATCGCTTTTTTAGCAAATAAAACATCCTCTGGTCTAGAGCTTGCAGGATAAATCGGACAAAAAGCTAGCATGCAGCCGATTTGCATTGAAGGATCGATGGCATGACCAATTTGGACAGCTTGAGCACTAGCAACTAACTCATAGTGGGCAGCTTGATACATCATTTTTTGCTTATTATCACCAGGTTTAAATTTAACACCGGAGTTTTCATAAACTGAGATATCACTTTCGTAATTAGTCTGGTTATTGATCTCGTTAAAGGTCATCCAGTATTTGACTTTATTGTGATATCGTTCAAAGCAAACATGCGCAAAGCGAGCAAAGAAATCAATTAACTTACGATTAGACCAGCCACCATAATTTGTGACCAAGTTATATGGCATTTCAAAGTGTGATAAGGTGACAACGGGCTTGATACCGTATTTTAAGCATTCGTCAAACATCTTATCGTAGAATGCTAATCCTGCTTCATTAGGTTTATTTTCATCACCATTAGGAAAAATACGGCTCCAAGCAATTGATGTTCGGAAAGCTTTAAAGCCCATTTGAGCCATGAGTGCAATATCTTCTTTGTAATGATGATAAAAATCAATTGCTTTATGGTTAGGGTAGTATTCTCCCTCTTCAATTGTCTCAGTTAATTTTCGTGGATGCTCATGGCTGCCTAGAGTCATAAAATCAGCAATTGAAAGTCCTTTGCCATCTTCGTTATATCCGCCTTCAAGTTGGTGGGCAGCAACTGCACCACCCCAAAGAAAATTATCTTTTAAAGTGCTTTTAGTCATCTTCAAAACCCCTTTTCATATTTTGCTAGTTTTGATTATAGAAAAAGTTATTGAAGCAAAATATAGAAAAAGACCTTTTAGGTATAAATTGGTGAATTAGAACTTTGTTTCAGATATGGAACAAGGTGTTCTAATTTTCTGATTGGTTGCGTAAAACTCGAATAATCCCTTCAATAATGTACATTGCTGGAATTTGCGAAGATAGGTCGTAATAGCGATGCAGGCGATATTCTTTTTCATGATAAGTTAAAGCAAAGCGACTCATCCGAGCAATTGTACTAGTAGGAGAGCCCGTAATCGAAATAATTGTCGTATCTTCGTCATTTACAAAACTATTCAATAGTTCAATTAATTCAGTAGTTTCACCGGAAACAGAAAAACAGATTAGGGCATTATTAGTAGTATTTCTTAATCTTTCATGTAATGGATAAAAAGGGTCGGTAACTAAGCTAGTGTTGTAGCCAAGCGAAGCTAACTGACGTGCGGTATAGCCAGCAATAAAAGATGACGATCCCATCCCTAAGAAGATAATATTGTCACATTGAAAAAGTTGATCAGCGACAATTTTGATTTGGTTTTTAATATCAGGTGAAAAGTTTTCTTTAGTGATGAATTCAAATTCATCTAATTCATCGCTACCACGGTATTTATTATTAATAAAAGCCTTGAATTCAGGAAAACTATTAAAGCCCATCTTGTGGACGAAACGCATCACTGAAGAATTAGATACATGTGTATTTTTAGCGATATCGCGAACGCGCATGTAAATAACTTTTTCAGTATTTTCAGTAATGTAGCGATAAAGCGTCATATCAACGCTTGAAAGTGATGATAAATCTTTGAATCCAAAAAAAGCCATAAATTTTCTCCCATATGCTGTGATATACAGAGCATAACATAACAGAACGCTATGTTCCATGTATCGAACATAGCGCTTATTTTGTGTTTCATACCCAAAGACTTGAAAAATATTGTTTTAATATTAGCGCTTTCATAGAATCATAAGTGTAATGATTAACAAGTTATTTTTAAGAGGGGGAAAATAACTCATGAAGGATTTTGTTAATAAGCACATTTTGCCTCTAGTTATGAAATTCGTTAATACGAAGGCAATTCGTGCATTAAGAGATGGGATGCTTTTGTCTTTACCATTTATCATGGTAGGTTCAATCTTCTTACTTCTTGCATCATTCCCAGTTCCAGAAGTTGCAAAATGGATGGATCAAACGGGATTAACTCATTTTTGGAATCAGGCTTACAATGCTTCATTTGGTATTGTTGCTGTGTTTGCGGTAGTCGGAATTGCCTATACTTGGGCAAAAAACGATCACGTTGATCCACTACCAGCCGGGATGACCGCGTTTGTTGGTTTCTTAATTATCATGAATCCAACTACTCCAGTTATGGACGGCACTAAAACAGTTATTTCGGCTGCTAAAGCGCCAACTTTGTTAACTGGTTTTATTGATCGTACTTGGCTTGGTGGCCAAGGGATGATTGCCGCAATCATTATTGGTATGATTACTGGTTGGATCTATTCATGGTTTGTTAAAAATAAGATTACCATTAAACTACCTGACCAAGTTCCACCAGCTGTTGCAGGCTCATTTGTAGCCTTGATCCCAGCTGCTGTAATTACGGCCTTATGGCTTGCAGTTTATGCATTGTTTGATAAAGCTGCTGGCACTACGATGACAGAGTGGATTTACCACACTATTCAAACTCCACTACAAGGTTTGACAGATTCATTTGGCGGTATCTTAATGATGACACTCTTAGTTCCATTCTTCTGGTTCTTTGGTGTGCATGGCTCAACTTTAGTTGGTGGTATTGTTGGACCAATTTTAGGTGCAAATGCTTTACAAAATGCGGCTATCTTTAAGAAATATGGCTATGTAGATGCTGCTCACGGCGGTCACATTGTTATTCAAGGTTTATTTGATCAATTTTCTACTGTAACTGGTGCAGGGATGACAATTGGCTTAGTAGTCTTTA
Organism: uncultured Lactobacillus sp.; assembly: GCF_947367085.1. GTDB lineage: Bacteria > Bacillota > Bacilli > Lactobacillales > Lactobacillaceae > Lactobacillus. The sequence goes on from NZ_CANBCP010000006.1 coordinate 22,830, forward strand.
TGACATTCTTTGCTAAATCTCAACAAATGAAGGGGATTGGTAAGTTAGCCTTAATTCCAGGGATCTTTAACATCAACGAACCTGTGCTCTTTGGTGTACCACTTGTCTTGAACCCATTACTTGCTTTACCATTTTTCTTGATGCCACCACTATCTGCTGGCTCAACTTATTTATTGATTAAAGCTGGCATTTTACCTTACTTAAACGGTGTCCAGGTTCCATGGACTACGCCACCTGTTGTATCAGGATTTTTAATTGGCGGATGGAAAGTGGCTCTCTGGCAAGCAATTATTTTAATTCTTAGTTTCTTTATTTACTTACCATTTGCTCGTAAGTATGACAATATGCTTTATAAGCAAGAACAAGCTAAAGAACCAGCTAAATAATAAACAAAATTTAGATAAAAAAGAAAATGCCTAGCAAATTGCTAAGCATTTTTTCGTAGTTAATATTTAAATGGATTTAGTCGACTAAAACGCCAACTTGCTTAATTTTACTTAAAACAGAATCGCCGTGAGGTGACTTGTCATAAAGTGGCTTAGTTAAGTCATTGCCAGCTTCAAAGCCGTGGTGTTCACCATTTTTCCAGTGAGAGTTATTAGTAACATCATAAACCTTGCCATTAACTGCAATATAGGCAGGGCTGCCGTCTTTGCCGTTGTATTTTTTAAGCTCTGCAAGTGTAAATTCCTTCATTGTACAATTTCCTTTCTTAGAAAATCTTTTATTACACTTTTTACTATACTACTTAATGCATTAGTTAAATAATCTAATGCTTGTGAAGTGTTGAATTTCTAAATAATAAGAGAGTTCCACTGCAAAGCAAAATTAAAACATATAAAGTAAAAGGCACAAATCCCCAGAAGTTTTTATTCCAGTAAATGAACAATAAGTGCCAGTGACTAATTGTGATGACAGCTAAAATAAAGCTAATTAAAAAATCCAAAAAGGCAATTACCGTATTAATAATTCTGATTTCGCGCACGTTATGATCCTTAGCAAAATAATTGCTGATGGTATAAGCCAAAAGTGATAGGGCGAAAAAGAAAATAAATACGTAAAAAAGCCAATCATTAATATAATGAACTAATTGAATATCGCCACTTGTCATCATAGTTGCGCCTTCATTCTTTGAAAAAATCTACTTGGACTTTGGTGGGATATAACCAGCAATGTCATCATAACTAAAGTTGTAGTCTAGTTTTTTGCCATAAGCCTTTTCATAGGCCCTCTTTTTTTGTAAATAATCGATATCGCGCATTCTGCGTGCATTTTCATCAACTGATAAGCGCTTATTTGGATAAATAGTTGGCAAGACATGCAAAATTTTGCGAGTAGTATGAAAATCAGGATGTCCTGGTTCTAAGCCATTTTTATCTTGCAACTCGACAAAGCATGATACTATTGGCACGTTCATTTTGGCTGCGTAATAGTAGGCACCTTTTTGAAGCGGACGTGGTTTGCGATAGTTAAACCACATTTCTTGTTCTGGATAAATTAAGATCCAGCGATTTTTCTTAGAGAAAACATCAGCTAAATGCTTAGGAAATTCACGGCCTAAGTAACGGACACTTTGCGTAATTGGGATACTATCAACATTGTGCATTAAAAAGCCAATCCAGCTTGGCAAGCATAAGTTGGTATCTTCAATGACAAAATATAAACGCTTATGAGCCTTCATTGCTAAACGCTTAATTGGTAAGCTATCGAATTGGTTATAGTGGTTTGAAGTTACAATGGCGTTAGCAATGGGTTTTACACTTTTGGCACTGCCTATTTTTTGATTAGCAGTCAAAATAAAAGCAGCTCCGCCAAAAAATGCCCGAGTAGCTAGGTTAGTAACTTTATGCGAAAGCTTTTTACTTTCATCCCAGAAATCATTGACTAGCTTAATGCGCTGTTCATGGGTTAAAACGGGATCGTCGACTTCAGCTTTCGCATTAAACTGGCGTGCTTGTACGTTTTTCTTAATATTAGCTACAACTTGTCTTCTGTGAGCTCCAATTATCATGATATGATGTTTCCCCTCTTGTTTTAATTGACTAATATTGATGCAGCTTAGATTTTAACTGATTCAGCCTTTTTAACTTTAGCCCAAGTATTTGGTTCTTCAACGATCTTGTCCACTTTAGCAGCCATTTTTGCTAAATCATCACGTGCACGCTGACGATCCGCATCAGTGAAGCTGTTAAGCTGTTGCTTTAGTTCATCATAAAACTTGGTTTCTTTAGCAACATCCCAGAAATAATGACCATATTGAACATCTGCAAAGTGCCATGGCTTAAAGAATAAATTATAGTGAACAATCTTTGGATTTTTAATTTCGGGGATACTTTCATTTGGCATCGCATCCCATTCTTTATCTAAGTGATAAATCTTATCTTCACAAATTTCATTCATGTAGGCTTGATCAGGATCCACATTGTCAAAGTGGTATTTATCCATCAAGTAGTAGAACTTATCAACAAACTTCTTATCTCTGAAAGCTTTCATGTTGAATAAAATTACCCCATTATTGATGTATTTTTCAGGAGGTAAGATTCCTTGACATTCTTTGATATATTTTTGAAGTAGTGGCATATAGCGAATTGATAAGTCAGGACAACTTGCAAACATGTTGTCACCAATTTCAATGTCATACATTTCACTAATATCTGTGCATAAGATCGTATCTGCATCTAAATAGACAGCCTTATCGTATTGTGGAAAAAGCTCTGGAATAAATAAGCGGTAAAAAATTGACATTGTGAAAAATTGCCCGCGTAAATAATTTTCTTCACCATTGTGGATAGGTTGCACCATACTATCATCAATATGAAAGATCTTCACATGAACATTATCTGTTGATAAGCTTTCGAGATCTTTTTTGTGCTCATCACTAATTTCTTGTACAAGTAAAGTAACTGTATAGTCTTTTTTAGGATCAGCATGATTAATTAAAGATTTAATTGATACAGCCGCATAAGGGGTGTAGTTGTCACTAATAGTATAAAAAACAGGAACTGTCATTTTTAATTTTCCTCCAAGTAATATTTATCTTAACTAAGATTATGCCTGATTTTGAGGTATTCGTTAAGTATATCGTCATATTCATGTAAATGTAAAACGCTATGAACGCGCTCAACATCCCAAGGTTTAACAGTTAGGGTATGAAAATATGGTGTAAACCTAAAGCTGGTTGTGAAATGCTGGATAACTGTATCGCTTTGCAGGCGATATTGTTCATTGTATTTACGTGGAGCAATTTTTTTCTTAGTTGCTAATTTATTAATTGCCGATTGATCTGGTAAAAACATTTTCTTAACCTGCATTAAGGATCTTACACGAGAAAAAAGCTGTGTATGTCGAATTTGGGGCATATTTAAAAGCAAAACACCCGAATTAAGATAGTCAAAAATTCGTTTAGACTTAATATTATGAAAGAAAAAACGCCCCCAATAGTCTAATACACCTACTAATTCAGTGTTAGTTAAGTCTTGATGATAAAATTTGCTGAGGTTTTTGCGAACAATAACATCATCATCAAGATACAAAACTCGATCAGGAATTTGCGGCAGTTGATCAGCAAATAATCGCAGCATTGCATAAGGTGTAAAGCGGGTTTTCATGTTTTGCGCGGGAGTTTGCTTAGTGAAAAGATCAGTACAATCAATTAATGTAAGAGTATTGTCTGGATTGCTTTTCTTTAATAAAGACTCAATATAGTCGCTTGCCTTTTTGCTGAAAGGCTTAAAACCAGCTAGATGCATTGTCAAAATATATAAATGCAATTCTTCAGAAGTGTTCTTTAATAAAGATAGAGTGGCAATTAAAACTCCATCTTGGGCATGAGAGTCACCACAAAATAATATATTCATTTTTTACAACCTTTTATTTTTGCTTATACTCATAGTATGAATAATTACTTAATTTTGCTCGGGTTTGCATAGTTTTTAAAATTTGATCGTGTAGCTTTTTTTGTTGGTCTTTTTTTGTTAATTGACTATCAGCCAAAAATGGACCATCAAGATATACAATCATTCGCGGTCTTTTAAAGAATTTTGACTTTTGATAAGTTGTTGTCATTACGAAAACTGGGGCCTTTAAACTGACAGGAAAGTTCATACTAGTCTGATCAAAGGGGCGAATTTGGGTGTAATAAGGCCACACATGGGCTTCCGGATAAATTACAATATGCTTATTATGTTTGACTAAAGTTTGGATTGCTTGGATTAGCTTTATTGATTGCTTAAGATTTTTGCCTACAGGTAGCCCACCATAGGGCAGTAAATATTTTCCAATAAAGGGCAAACTCCAATTAGCTTGATTGGCTAAAGCATAGTAGTCTTGAGAACCAAACAAAGTTAGTGGCATAAAAGCATCATTGACTGGTTGAGTATGATTTGCGTATACAAAGTAGGCCTGATTTTTGTAATTCTTTATCTTATCTCTACCTATTACTCTGACATGTTTTATTAAATAAGTAAAAAGATAAGCAAAACCAGTTGCCAGATAGCGGATAGTTTTGCATTTAGGACCAGTTTTGATAATTTGATAGTTTTCAGGTAAAGAAAAATTTTGATTCTTAGTTTGAACTACATCATCGGTTAGTTGATGATAATAGAAAGTTTTTTTAGTTTTCGTAGGTGTAGTCATAATAATTAATTATAAATGATTTATAAGTACAAAAAAAGCACTACAGCAATCACTGTAGTGCTTAAGTAGTGGGTGGTCAGGGGATCGAACCCTGGACCCACGGATTAAGAGTCCGTTGCTCTGCCAGCTGAGCTAACCACCCGTTGCGTCATCAACAAATAGTATTATGCCAGTTGAAAAACAAAAATGCAAGTCTTTTTTAAAAAAAGTTTTTGTTTTTTTCAAAAGTTCGAAAAATCTACAAAAAAAAGTATAATATAGATATTAATATGAGGAGGCATGATCTATGCCAAAGAAAATTTTGGTCGTTGATGATGAAAAACCAATTTCGGATATCATCAAATTTAATTTGACTAAAGAGGGTTTTGATGTCGACACTGCTTATGATGGTGAAGAAGCAGTTAAAAAAGTCGAAGAATACGACCCGGATTTAATGATTCTGGACTTAATGCTGCCTAAAAAAGATGGTCTAGAAGTGGCACGTGAAGTTAGACAAACTCACGATATGCCAATAATCATGGTAACCGCTAAAGATACTGAAATCGATAAAGTTTTAGGGCTAGAAATGGGTGCTGACGATTATGTTACTAAGCCATTTTCTAATCGTGAATTAGTTGCGCGGGTTAAGGCAAACTTGCGTAGACGTGATTTGAGCCAAAAAGCAAGCGAAGATGATGAAACTAAAAATATCACGATTGGTAACTTGGTCATCATGCCCGAAGCTTATATGGTTGAAAAAAATGGTGAAAAGATTGAACTTACTCATCGTGAGTTTGAATTGCTTCACTATTTGGCTCAACATATGGGTCAAGTTATGACGCGCGAGCACTTACTTCAGACAGTGTGGGGTTATGATTATTTTGGGGACGTTAGAACAGTTGATGTAACTGTAAGGCGTTTGCGCGAAAAGATTGAAGATACTCCCTCTTCACCAAGCATTTTAGTAACAAGACGTGGCGTAGGCTACTATGTCAAAGATCCATCTGATGAATAATTTTGTTAGCCACTGTAAAAGTGGCTTTCTTTATGCGTGAAAAATGAAAAAGATAAAAAAAGTTTTTACTTCAATTAATTTTAAAATTGCGATGATTTTCATGTTGCTGCTGCTTGCAACAATTGAAATTGTTGGGGCTTATTTTACGCGTCAGCTTGAACAAACATCGATTGAATCATTTGAAACATCAATTCAAATACCAAATACAATTAGCAATCAAATTTCGGCTCAGTTAAGCCGTAATAATATTCAAAAAGCTAATCAGCAGCTTAATCGAATTGTTTCTAACTATAATAATAATGATGTAATTAGCTCAATTTCTGTCATTGATAATAAGGGCGTTATTCGAGCTGTTTCTAATTTAAATGACCAAAATAGGGTTGGTCAAAGAGCAACTAACGCGGATGTTAAAGATGTTTTATCTTCAGGTAAGCAAGTGTCTAAAGTTATTACTGATGATGGAAACTATATGCTCCAAATCACACCACTTACAGCAAGTAACGGCACTAACACGACAATTGGGGCTATTTCAGTGCGTGCTAGCATGCAGGGGGTTTTTAACAACATTAGAAATGTTTCTTTAGTATTTTTAACAGCTTCATTAGTAGCGGCTTTTTTAGGAGCAATTGTAGCTTTGATTATTTCGCGTGCAATTACGCGTCCTATTGAAGAGATGCGTAAGCAGGCTTTACGTGTATCTGATGGAGATTATTCCGGTCATGTAAAAGTTTATGCCGATGACGAATTGGGGCAATTGGCACGTGCTTTCAATACCTTGTCTGTACGAATTGAAAGAGCCCAGGAAGTTTCAGATAGTGAACGACGGCGACTAGATAACGTTTTAACCCATATGACGGATGGGGTTATTGCAACCGACCGGCATGGCAATATTACAATTATCAATGAAACCGCCCTTGATTTTTTAGGCAAGACTGAAAAAGAAGTTATTGGTGAACCAATTACAAAATTGCTGGGCTTAAAGGATGTTACGATTCAAGACTTGATGAGCAGTCAGCAAGAATTAATGGTGACCGTTAATGAAAATACGCCCGATGAGATGATTTTGCATGCTAACTTTTCACTGATTCAAAGAGTGACAGGCTTTGTGTCCGGTTTGGTTTGCGTTTTGCATGATATTACCGAACAACAAAAAAATGAGCGTGAACAGCAGCAATTCGTATCGAATGTTTCTCACGAATTGCGCACACCGCTCACAAGCTTACGTGCTTATGTCGAAGCTTTAAATGATGGCGCTTGGCAAGATCCTAATGTAGCGCCGCAATTTTTAGGCGTTATTCAAGATGAAACTCAGCGGATGATCAGGATGATTAATGACCTACTTAGCTTATCGCGCATGGATCGCGGGGTAGCTAAGATGGACCTTGAGTGGGTTAACTTTAATGATTTTGTCAGTCATGTTTTGAATCGTTTTGATATGATGATAAAAACTGATGAAAAAGATAAAAAGAAGAGCAAGAAATACAGCATTAAAAGAGAATTCAGCAGTCAAGATTTGTGGGTTGAAATTGATACTGACAAAATGATGCAGGTTATCGATAATATTATGAACAATGCAATTAAGTATTCTCCTGATGGTGGTGTAATTACAGTAAGATTATTGCAAGCAAATAAGCATATTATCTTAAGTATCTCTGACCAAGGTTTAGGTATTCCAAGAAAAGATCTAACTAAGATTTTTGATCGTTTTTATCGTGTAGATAAAGCGCGCTCACGTAAGCAAGGTGGAACTGGGCTTGGACTGGCAATTTCTAAAGAAATTGTTGAAGCTCACCATGGTCGTATTTGGGCTGATAGTGCTGAAGGAGAAGGTTCAACATTTTATATTTCAATTCCTTATGAACCAATGACTGAGGAAGGAGACAGTTGGGATGAAGTCTAGAGAAAAAATTGGACGCTTAATTTTACGTTTGAGCTTGATCTTCATGGTCTTACTTTCCATCGTCTTATCAGCACTTATTTGGGGGTCAGACTCACGTTTTTCTAGAATTGAGCAAACGTCTAGTCGAACAGCCAATAAAGATATCGGCCAAAAGTCACTGCGAGATATTTATGTGCCAACACAAGTTTTTTATTATCGCAATAACAAAATGTACCAAGTCTATGACGGAAAAAACAACTTACCTCTTGAATTTACTAAGATTACTGAATCTTTAACTCAAAATCAGGTAAATTTAGTCAGCACCAAAGCACAAAACTACCGCCAAATGTTAAACAAGCGTGAATACATGCAGCTGACTTACCCTGATCAAGTCACGATGCCCTTATTTTTAACCAAGTTATCAAAAGCTGATAGTCGAGAATTTAACCGTTTCTTTGTCCCAATTAAGGATTCACATTATCTATATTTAGGTAATGATATTAATAACCATCTTTACAGAATTAATACTAAGAACTTGTCTTTTAAACGACTGTATCGGCATGTTAAAAATGCTAATACTAAGATTGAGGTCTCTTTAAGTAAACTCAAAGATGGCTATAGTGTAATTTATGAAAATTCACCACAGATGCAGACCTATAGCTATTTGACTTATCAAGAATCCGATTCTTACTTTGTTTATCGCTTGCTTGGGTCTGGCTCACCTGCTCAAAGAAATACAGGCAATACCGTGATTTATTCCAATGGTAGCTATCAAAGACTGATTGCTGCTAAAAAGACGCACAACTACGAATTTGTTGATTACCAACAAAATAAGGTGCCTAAATTAATGACGACTCGTTTGATGGAGAGCTTATATTATGTTCGAAAGATTGGCTTATCTGAGCCTGATTTACGCTTTTTTGACGCAGATAAGGATGTCTTTGTTTACCAAAACTTCGTAGAAGAATATCCAATCTTTTTGCCTGGACGCTATAATGCTCGTGCTCAAGTAAGATTTGCCTCAAATGGGATGACTATTAACTTCAATAGCTTAGATTTGCAAATCCCAGTTCCAACCACTGGCAGTAAAAAGACGCTAGAGCCGACCAATAAAGCTATTGAAAAATTAGAGCAAGCAGGTTATAAAAAGTCTGAAATTGAGAAAATCGTAATTGGTTACACCATTCAAAAGCCAAAAGATAATAAGGATAATTTAGTTGATTTAGAGCCAACTTATTATGTCAAAATCAATAATGAGTGGCAGTCAATTAACGATTGGCTTAATATGGATGTCAAAATTGACCCACAAGGAAATCTTAAGGAGGGACTAGTAGATGGACTTTAAACGCATTGAATGGATCTTCTTAGTAGTATTTATAGGAATTAATATTTTCCTTGGTATCGAAATTTTCCAAACGCCGACTTTGTTAAGTAATAGCCATACCACTACTCCGACAGATTTAACCTCTGAGATGGCTAACGATAATATTTCCTTGCCTAAATTGAGTGACCAACAAGGAGATGGTTATTATTTAGCGGCTAAAGTCAACAATGATTGGACCAATAAAGCTAATAAGCAAATTAGTGTCGATGCTGATGTTTCGACTTCTGATGGGATGTTGACGGTGATTTTAGATCATCCAGTAACCATCAGCCATAAAGCAGATAAGATGATGAAAGACATTGAAAAATTCAAAGATAATCCTAAAAATGTCTATCATGGCTCTGATTACAGTTTTGTACCAGAACTTTCCAGCACTGGCGAATATAGTTTTGCTCAAAAAAATAGCTATGGCGAAATTTTTTCAACTGCAGCTCGGCTTCATATTACGGTTAAAGACCATCAGATCGTTTCTTATACTCAGCGCTATGTTGGTAATGCTACTCCAGTGCGTGAAAGGCAGACGACAATTAGTGAAAAGGCCGCTGTTGGTTCTTTATATACCTATAGTGAATTGCCGAATGATTCAAAAGTAGTTTGGGTTCATTTTGCATATAGTAAGCTAATTGAGGTGCGCGGCAGTCGAATTTTCTTACCAACATGGGTAGTAGCTATTCAAAATAACAATACTAAGACAGTGACAATTAAAAGAGTAAATGCCTTTAATGGTAACATTTTGCAAAATAACACTATTTCTGAAGATAAAGAAGATAATAAGTCAAATGATTAAGGAGAAGATTTTGTGCGCGTTTCAGTATTAGCTAGTGGCTCAACCGGAAATACAACTTTAATTGAAACTAATGACCATAAAATTTTGATGGATGCCGGTGTTTCAGGCAAAAAGACCAAAGATCTTTTAGCGCAAGTTGGCGTTGATATCACTGATATTGATATGGTTTTTTTAAGTCACGATCATACTGACCATTCAGGAGGTCTCGGAGTACTTATGCGTAGGTATCCGCAAATTAATGCCTTTGCGAATTCTGGAACTTGGCAATATCTTATTGATACAAATAAAATTGGTAAGTTGCCAGTTGAACAGATTAATACTTTTGAATCAGGAAAAACTAGAACTTTTGGGGACTTAGAAGTGACTAGCTTTGCCACAAGCCATGATGCCGCCGAGCCACAATATTATGTTTTTACTAGTGGTGGCAAAAGATTTGCTTGTTTGACTGATACGGGCTATGTTTCAAATATAGTTAAAGATGAAATTCAAGATGCTGATGGCTATTTGATGGAGTTTAACTACGATAATATGATGCTTAGAAATGGTCCATATTCTTGGTCTTTAAAACAGCGCATCATGTCTGATGTAGGGCATTTGTCTAATGCTCAAGCAGGGCAAGTCTTGCTTGATGTAGTTTCTTCAAAAACTAAGCACATTTTTTTAGCTCACCGCAGTCAACATAACAATACTGAGCTTTTGGCACATGAAACAGCTTATGAAATGTTAGAAGATGGCGACGCTAATCTACCTGCAGATGTCAAAATTATGGATACTCAAGCAAGTCGGCCGACGGCTTTGTTAGAAATTTAATTTTTACCATAGATTTGTTCACAATTTATTCAAATTTACTATTTATCCTTAGATTGTATATAGAAGGAGAAATTGCATTATGAATCCAGATAATAAAAACAATCAAGTAAACTCTAAAAAAAATACTCTAGTTAAAACTGGGATTGTCAGTGTAGTAGCAGGGCTACTTGGCGGAGGAATCGCTTATGCTGGTTTATCACAAGTCAACAATAACGATTCAAATAATGCTCCACAAACTGCTGTGGTGCAGCCTACTAAGTCATCCAAGTCCAGTAGTAATAACTCTCAGATGACAAATGCATTTAATGATGTTAAAGCTTCAGTTGTATCTGTAATCAACTTAAAACGTCAATCTGCACGCTCAAGTAGTTCTGATGAAGATTTGTTTAATAGCTTGTTTGGAGATTCAAACTCATCATCTTCTTCAAGTTCAAATAGTAAAAAGGCTAACTTGGAAACATATAGTGAAGGCTCGGGCGTAATTTACATGAAGTCAAATGGTAAGGGCTATATTGTTACTAACAATCACGTAGTATCTGGTAGTGACGCAATTCAAGTGGTTTTAAGCAATGGCAAAAAAGTATCTGCCAAAAAAGTTGGTAGCGATGCAGAAACTGACTTAGCCGTTTTAACAATAGATTCTAAATACGTAACTCAAACCGCACAATTTGGTTCATCTAAGAATTTACAACCAGGTCAGCAAGTTATTGCCGTAGGATCACCTTTGGGAAGTGAATATGCTACTAGTGTTACTCAAGGAATTATTTCTGCTAAAAACAGAACGATCAGTGTCCCTGACGAAAATGGAAATGCGACAACCCAAGCTACTGTTATCCAAACAGATGCCGCAATTAATCCAGGAAACTCTGGTGGACCATTAGTAAATATGCAAGGCCAAGTTATTGGGATTAACTCAATGAAGCTTTCTCAATCAACTGATGGAACTGCAGTTGAAGGGATGGGCTTTGCAATTCCTAGTGACGAAGTTGTTTCGATTATTAACCAATTAGTCAAAAATGGTAAGATTGACCGTCCGCAATTAGGCATTAGAGTCGTTTCTGTTAACGAGTTAACTGAATATGGTAGACGAAAGCTCAACTTGCCTTCAAGCGTTAAAAGCGGCGTTTATGTCGCTTCTGTAAGCAGTAATGGTAGTGCAGCTAAAGGTGGGATGAAAGCGCGCGATATCATTACTAAAATTGATGGTAAAGAAATTAATGACGTAGTATCTTTGCACACAACTTTATACAGCCACAAGATTGGTCAAACTATCCAAGTTCAAGTTTTGCGTAACGGTAAGACCCAAAATCTGAACATCACATTGAAAAAATAAAATAGATAATGTTATCGATTGATCGTAAATAAGCCATGAATTAGTAGCTTGAAAGCGCTAATCATGGCTTTTTACATATAAAAAAGTTGTGAAACTGAAAATAGTTCGGAATATAGGCTTGTCAAGAAAACCACAGATATCCACGGCTTGTGGGTAACTGTGGAAAACTCTGTGGATTGTGCATAAACTCCTGATTTTGGTTTGGGATAAAATGTGGAAAACTTGTGGATTGTGTGTAAACCAATTTTATTAAAAAGTATGTTAAAACATCCGTTCAACGCATTAGACTGGGATTTGTAACCAAAAGTTTGTAAAAAGACCAAAATATTTGACAAATGTGGAATAAGTTTTTTGAAAAAATTTTTTCACTCAAGCAAACTACAATTTATAGTAACGAACAGATCTTTGCCCCAAAATATTGATTAACTTAATCCACAGTTTGGGGATAAGTCTTGTGGACGAGATGTCAATTTGAGGATAAAATGTTAGAGATAGTAAAGGAGTTTTTATGAATATCAAGATTGTTTGTGTTGGAAAGCTTAAAGAAAAATATTTTAAAGATGGAATTGCTGAATACATGAAGCGCATGGATCGGTATGCCAAAATGAAGATTATTGAAGTTCCAGACGAAAAAGCCCCCGAAAAGCTTAGTCCTGCTGAAATGGAGCAGGTTAAGCAAGTCGAAGGCGAGCGAATACTAAGTAAAATTAAAGATAAAGAGTACGTTTTTGTAACTGCAATTAAGGGCAAGCAGCGTACCAGTGAAGAATTTGCAAAAGAAATCCAAGATCTAGCAACATATGGGCACTCTGATATTACGTTTGTAATTGGTGGAAGTTTAGGTACCAGTTCCGCAGTTAATAAGCGTGCTGATGATCTGATTTCTTTTGGTAAATTTACTATGCCACATCAATTGATGCGACTAGTGCTGAGCGAACAGATTTATCGTGCATTTATGATTAATAATGGAAGTCCGTATCATAAATAAAGTTCCCCAACTGAATATCAAATATATAAAAAGAATAAGATTGGTTGAAAGCTAATAAGCAGCAGGATAAAGAGTAACCAGTCTTTTTTTGTTAAAGCAATTGGATCAATAATGCTTCTAGCTTGAGTTTCGCGAAATCCATGAGCCTGCATGGCATCATTTAAGCCGTCAGCCCAAGAAATGGCGGATAAGATGGCCTTAAAATATAGGCGTGGAGAGTAAAACGATAGGTTCATTGCGCGCATCTGACCAGCGGCATGAATTCTTTTAACTTCTTGACCAATCTTAGGTAAGACATTAAAAGCTGCTAGTGTTCCATAAGCAAATTTAGTTGGTAGGTGCATATTTTGCTCAAGACTACGACTTAATTGCGTTGCTGTAGTTGTTTTAGTTAAGCAAGCTCCCAAAAATACGAAGGTATAAAGCCTGCTAAACAGTGTCCAAGCGTAGATTAAGTCGTGGGCAGGTGAATAGTAGTAAATTGCAATAAAAATAGCTATCGCTGCAATTAAGGGGACAAAAATTAGACCCAACAGCTCTTTTAATGAAACCCGGTGGATGAATAAATAAATTAAAGATATAAAAATCAAAATTAAGTTTGCGAGCAAGTTTGCCTTAAGCGAAACTTCAAGTGAAATAATCAAAACTAGAAATAGTTTTAAGCTTGGATTCATAAAGGCCTCCTAATGGCTGACGTATGTTAATTTTTTATCTCTTAGATGCAAATGATAGTCACAAAGTTCGCTAATATTGTTAAATTGGTGACTGATGACAATTAAGCTTTTGGTTTGACTTAAATAATATTTTTTCAAAAATGAAATCACCTCTTGGCTGCTAGCTAAATCTAAGCCAGCAAAGGGCTCATCTAAAAGTAAAACATCGGGGTTGGCAAGGACCATCAGCAAGACTTGGAATTTCTTTTTTTGCCCACCAGAAAGTGAATATACTACTTGATCGCGCCGGTTTAACCCCCAGCTTTTTAAAATATGTTGGATTTTTTCTTCATTGAGTAAACTGTTAGCATTATGTTTTAGCGAAAAGTCAATTTCTTCCCCGACTGTCACCATTAAGAATTGATCGTCAGAATTTTGAAAGACTTGGCTAACGTTGCGTAAATATTTTTTGGCCTTTAATTTTTTGACTTCTTTATTTTGATAGCTTAACGAACCATTATAAGCTAATAATTTAGTTAGTACTTTAAATAATGAACTTTTACCTGCTCCATTTTCGCCTGTTAATAAAACACTGGAATTTTGGGGGAGGTAGAAGTTGCTTTTAGCAACTAAAGTTTTTTCCTGAACATAGGATAGATTCCTGCTTGCAAATACGAGATTTTCTTTAGCGGGTATTTTGAAAGCTAATTCCATTTTAGATTTAGGACTAAAGAGAGTTCGAGTTTCAGTTTCATCAGCTAAGGCCAAAGTTTTATTTTTGAAAAGGTAGACTTGATCGCACATGTCTTGATAACCATCTAAGTTGTGATCGACGGCGATGATAGTGCAGCCGTAATTTTTAAAAGTAAGCAGCTGTTTTTGTAGAAACTCACGATTACGTTGATCGCAGCTAGCAAAAGCTTCGTCTAATAAAAGTAAATCAGGTTTCATTGCTAAAGCGACGGCAAAAGCGATTCTTTGTTTTTCTCCACCTGATAAGTTGACAATCTTTTTGTGCAAAAGATCCGAAATGTTAGTAACTGTTGCGACCTCTTTGATAGTTTTTAAAGCGCGGGCGCGGCTGATTTGTAAGTTTTCTAAAGTGAAGACTAGTTCTTGGTAAGCAGTTGCCATTGTAAATTGGCGGTCTGAATTCTGAAAAACCATTGACCATTTACAAGGAACATTTTCTATTTGACCGCCGATAATTTTACCTTGCAAATTCAAGCCAGCAATAAGTCTTAAAAGCGTTGATTTGCCGCAACCTGTCGGTCCCGTGATTAGTGAAAAACCACCCCGAGGGATGGTTAAGTTAATATCATTTAAAATGGGTTTGTTTTTATCATAGCCAAAACTTAAATGGCTAATCTTGAGTGGTTTGTAGGTTGATGACATGAGATCTTTCTAATAAATTTACGATTAACTTTACTAAGACGCAGCTGAAGAGCAGCATTGAAATCCAGCGTACTACAAAATACAAAATCATATTGAAGATTGAAAATTGATTGTAACCATTTTTAAAAAAGTCATATAAGTAGGTAACAATCGTAGTTGTTGTAGCTGATAAAAATAGGGTGAACCAACCGTAATGTTTGTATCCGGTTAAAGTAAAACCTAATTCGTTACCGAGGCCTTGAATAAAACCAGATAAGAAGTTGGCGGCTCCCCATTGTGCCATGGCGAAGGTTTCAACACAAGAGCCTAAAAATTCACCTAAAAATGCGGCTGCTGGCAAACGAACTATAAATCCAGCTAGCGGGCCTGCCATACACCAAATCCCCATCGTAATATCATTTGCGAGTGGTCCATAGCCAATTGGTGTTAATATTAAAGTCAAAAAGTTATAAATATTATCACTAGCGACATAAATAAACCCAAAGATAATAGCAATCAAGGTGATCAAAATAATATCCTTAACGTGTAGTGTTCTTTTCATTTTTTCCCTTTTCTAGGGGTAAAAAAAATACCCCAAAAGGGGTAACTAATAATAGTCTAAAAATAAAGCATTTTCCCTTCGCTGATGTTAGTCAGATCAGGTTCAATGGGTATATTCTCAGCCTGATGGCACCCCAAAATTCTTGTTTACGCTTTCAATAATATACTAAAAGTGTAAATCTCACAAGTATAACTAAATCCATCTTGTCAATAAGGTATAATAAATATAAAGGAAAGCACAAGGAGAGTCTAAATGGCCACTTTTTCTTTAAATAGTTATATTTTTGATTTATTAAGAAATAAACGCGATCAAAGTAATGAGGTTAGGATTGAACCTAAAGATAATAATTTTAGCTTGTATAGTCTTTATGTTGAACGTCAGCACCCGGATTCGGTTTCGTATCGCACTGATACTCCTACGCTTTTGATGTGTATCAATGGGGAAGCAAAGGTATTTACTAAAGAGCTGACAGTTAAATTAGAACCTGGAAATATTATTTTCGTAAATTCGGAAGTAAACTATGCAATTCAAATTGATAACTCAGATGCATTACTCATTAAATTTAAAATGAGGCCACGTTATAACTGGCAAAGTGAGCTAGTAAGCTTGCGTTTAGCTCATAGCCAAGAAAAAAAGTTAGTAGCTCTGTTTTTAAATCAGCTTAAGCAAAATGGATATTTCTGTTTTAAAAATACTTCAGTGATGTGGCCAAGCCAGATCTTAAAAGAACTTATTCAAGAATATGTGAATGGTAGTTTGTTTATGGGACCAATGGCTAAAAGCTATGTGAGTTTGATAATTTTTTCATCATTACGTATGCAGCACTTTGTGATGCCGCAAGAACAAGAGGCTCAAGAGTTTAAAGATCGTTTATTAGATGAATATATCAATGCACATTATAATGAGATTTCCTTAGAAAAGGCTGCTAAGTACTTTGGTTTTAATAAGAATTACTTCTCAAGTATGATTAAAGAAAAGACTGGAAAAAGCTTCGTAGACCATGTTGATGAAAGACGCATGAGAGAAGCCAAGCGTTTATTAGCTCAGCCCGATGTTTCATTATATGAAATTATCACGCGGGTCGGTTATTCGAGTAAGTCTTTCTTTTATAAAAAGTTCAATCGCTATTATGGAATGACGCCAGCAGCAATGCGCAAAAAGCTTTTCCAAGAAGCAAAAATGAATTTGAAATAGGATTAAAAAGATGCAACGCTTTTATGAACCCCGAAATTTGGACAAGAATTTCGAGGTTTTTTATGTCTAAAAGATAGGGATGCAGTTTTTTGCGCAAAAAAATGAAGATGTCATGTCAGACATCTTCTCAACAACATATTTAATTTTTTCTCTCAAATGTTTTTCTTTTTATCGGATCATCCAAATCCGGTGCTTAATTTTTGTGCTTATTAATTGTGCTTAATTATCTTCTTAATCGATAAAGACATGTGTTAAATTATTACTTACTTGAATTATCTAATGTTTGCGTTAACGTTGAATACTCGCTTGTTTGCTACGTAGCGACTTGCAACACCCATGAAGTGAACCGATACTCTTTGGTGGTTGTTCTTCATATCTGAGAAGCTTAAACCAAACATCTTAGTAGGAGCATCGTAACCTTTAAGGCTTCTCAAACCAAGTAAGTCACCTGCATGTTCCCATTCAGTGTAACGGCCAGCTAAACCATATTGAGCAGCAGTTCCGTAGTAGCCACCGAATAACATTTGCTTAACGTTGAAGTAAACTTGTTCTTTCAATGCGTACATTGTGCGGTAAGTGCCATGGAATTGGGAAGTAATTGGAAGACCAGCTTCATCTTCGTAAACTTGACCAGCGTTCTTTAAGCCGCTGGCAACTGCTGCACGGGTGATACCTGCAACGTAGTGGTTTGGATCCCAAACACTCTTGTTATTGTCGTGGTATTCTTTAGCAACTCTGTCGGCAAAAGCCATAGCTGACTTGTTAAGAACCCAAGGTTGTTTGCCCATTTGAGCTCTAGCTGAGTTAATCAAGCTTAAAGCGTAACGGTTGATTTCAAGTTTTTGAGCCCAAGTCATGTTAGTAGTATTAACCATTTCTTGCTTGTCGCTAGCTTTGTTATCGTAGAAGGTATTTTGTTTCATACCGTTCATAGAAGCTTGAATTAAAGCTTGCTTATCTTTAGCAGAAATACGATTGTTGTTAACGTTTAAAATTCTTTGCTTGGTGTAACCAGCAGGAAGTTTAATAGTTGTTTGCTCAATAGTAGCAGCTTGAACAGTGCTAGTTTCAATTGGGCTGATTGGGCTATTAACATTGTTAACAGCGGCAATACCGCCGATTGTTAATAGGGAAGCAATTGAAACTTCGGATAATAATTTAACGTTTTTCATAATAATCTTCTCGACTTTCTAAATTACCTAAGTAAGTAACATGTTTTTCTCTTTTAAATCTCTCAACAACTGTATAATAACAGGTATTTGAGGCTTGTCTAGCTGTGTATATATTTAAATAACATTGATAGTTATTTAATGATGACAAGTGTTATTCTTGTCTAAGCGGGTAGAACTCATTAGGTAATAGACGTTATTTATAAAACAGGTGATTAAATAATCGAAAAATAATTTTTGAAAAAACGCAAATATATAAAATAGTGTATAAATGACTACTGTTATGCCAAACACAAAGATTTATTATAATAAAAAATAATGTTATTGATAAAAATATACTTATTTAACTATAAAAGAATGTTTATGGAATCTTAGGTATAAAGTCGCAATCGATAATTGTATAGAAAATATGTTATTTAAATTACAAATTATGTTATTTTTAAAATACCTAAATGACAATAATATATAAGGACGGTGTGCATAAAATAAATACAAAATATAAAGACTCTATAATTTTGTTATTTATTTAATTAAAAAAAGATGGAACTCTTTGAAATTAGAGTTCCATCTTTTTGTCTTATCTAGTATTCGTCTAAAAACTAAATAGTAGTTAATGCGTTGTTTCCGCCCTTGTAGGCAAATTCGCGTGAAATTGAACTAGCGCTTACCCAAGCAATAGGACCTAAATCGTAGCCATTGTAGATACCTTCACGTTGACCACTACCACCTTTGAAGAAGTGTTTGTTCATGTAAAGTGGGTCGTGTACTAAGAAAGTATTGTTAGCTGGATTATAACCAAAGATTACCTTACAGTGGTTTCTTGCCCATTGTTGGCCAGCAACACCTTTACCGTTACCGTTGTATGATGACCATCCGTAGTAAAGAACAGGGTGACCAGCTTCAATTAACTTCGCAATGTTTCCTAAAGAAACACCAGAAATATCTCTAATCTTGCTGTCGCCTAGAGCATGAGCATAGTTAGTCAAAGCTTTTGAGTTGATAACAGCAGTAAAGCCGGCGCCGTTATAAGGATTACCATCTTGACCACCTTGAGCTTTATTGCGTGGTAAGTGATCTTGCATGTATCTTAATTTTGCTTCTTCGCTTGAGCCTGGAACATTCTTCCATGTGCCGTCATATTTCATAAGCATTGATAAAGCAGCTGAAGCACAACCCCATGGAGCAAATACTGGGTTGTATTGAGTAGTGTAGTATTCACGAGAAGAAGCGTTGTTCTTTAATACGCGTTCTTTACCATTAGCAACACCTTCGATTACCCAGTGGGCATCAACCCATTGATTACCACCTAAGTTGTAGTAAAGGTTGTTGTTAACAGTCTTTTTGCCAAATGTTGACCATGCAGTTCCGTTAGCTAGATGACGACCTGCGTAGCGCATTGCATTATTTCTTTCGTTGTAAAGAGCAATGCCGTAGTGTGGAGTATAGCCAACAACTACAAATGAACCCTTAGGAAGGGCAGTCATTCCATTAGTGGAAGCAGTTGGTTTGTTTACTGGAGTGTTAGCTTGTGGAGTTGCAACAACTTTTTTGTTGTTAGCAGCATTAACTAAGTACTTACCGTCAACCCATTGGTTACCACCAAGATTGTAAAGGCGCATGTTCTTTTCAGTTAAGTCAGTATATGAAAATACCTTCCATTGAGAACCACTTTGTAATCTACGTGGTGCAATCCAGCTTAATGAATTGTCGTCATTAAGCTTCCATAAGTTAACACCGTAGCCTTTAATGTAATTAATTTTACCAGTGAACTGGTCAGCAACTACTTTTCTAGTATTAGCTGGTTTAGCTGGTTGTTGGGGTGTCTGATTAGTTGCTGGAGTTTGGTTAGCTGCATTTTGATTTTGGTTTTGATTAGCAGCTTGATCCTTGTTTTCACTGTTGTTAGCAGTTTCAGCAGCTGGTTGAGCGGCTTTGTTTTGCTCAGTGGTAGTGGTTTGGCTAGTTGCAGCGGCATTTGTAGTATCAGTAGTGTCAGCTTTAACGACATTAGAATTTACAGCAAATAATCCGGCAGCAAAAAGCGTAGATAATAAGATTGCAGATCTATGTTTCATGTCTTTTCCTCCGAAAATTGATTCCAATAAGAGATTCTAGCATAATTTTAATAACGTGTAACTAGTAAATTTTCTCTCTGTAATGTTTGAATAGAGAATTTGTTTTTATTATTATCTGAGAAAATACCATTAATCTGCGAAAATTTTTGTTTCAAAATGAAATAACATATATAAATTGCATACTTATAACTGTTATAAAAAAACACTTTATTAAAAAGCACAAAATAGTAAAATAAGAAGAATGAAAATAAAAAAGTGAGGTAAGTATTAATGAAAAAATGTCCGAATTGTGGATCGCTAATGGATGCTAGTGTTAATTTTTGTACTAGCTGTGGAGCAGATTTGAGACAAATTCCAGTTGAAAATTCTCAACAAAATCCTGCCCAAAATCCTCAGCCAGTGCAGCCAACTAGTCCAGCTCAACAAGCTGCTCCAGTTCAACATGAAAATCCAACCAATGTTCCAAATCCTAACTTGCAACAAACACCACAACCAGCACCAAGTCGTACCCAAACGACTGCTCCTGCGCAACCATCTGGTTTTGCTCTTTACTGGGACTGGTTAGTTGCTTCTTGGAAGACTCCAACTGCTGCTTTAAGCAAGGAAAAATGGTATGGAGCTGTTAATATTTTAGCTGAAATTTTGCTCGTAGCTATTGCTTGCTGGGAAATGATGCAAAAAGGTGTCAGTTCTGTAACGTCTGGAATTGGTTCACTTATTCCGCAAGTATCTAGTTATGCTAGCCAGCAAGTGCAAAATGTGGGTGTTCAATTATTCTTTGCACTTTTGATTGCCTCATTAGTGATGATTCTTGGTGCTTGGGCAACACATGCATTTTTATTTGCGGATCATAGCAGCTTTATCGATCAAATAAATGACATTGGTCAAGCAAGTAACTATAACTTGATTATGGCTGTAGTTGTGTTTGTTTTAGCCTTTATTGGTGGCGCTAATGGTTTTATTGGATTTTTAATGTTAGCTATGAACATTGTTTTCTTAGCCAGTGTCATTGCAAGCGCAATGGGTAATAAAACAGCTAAGCGCGATCGTTTATTTGGTGCTTTGATTTTACTCGTAATTATCTTAGCAGCAGTTTTGATTTTTGCTGGTATTGGAGCTAACGCTGTTAAGTCAGTTGGTATTTAATTTAACTATGCGTACAAAAATAAGCAGGTGATTCACCTGCTTATTTTTATTACATTTTTTCTAAACGTTTAATGCGCTCACTTGTAGGTGGGTGGGTATCAAATAAACTTGAAAAACCTTGCCCATTTTTAAATGGATTTTCAATGTACATCCCTGCACTTGAGCGATCGGCTTGCTTCATTGGACCACTGTCTGAAATTTTTTCTAAAGCTGAAATTAGTCCTTGAGGATTCCGTGTTAATTCAACACTTCCAGCGTCAGCTAAATACTCACGATTCCGCGATAATGCCATTTGCGCTAAACTTGCTGCGATCGGACCTAAGATTAAGACAAAGACAATAGCGACTAATTTAAAGACTATTTCGATAATATTAGAATTATTGTCGCGATCATCATCACGAGAACTAGATGGACCAAAACACCAGATGTAGCGTGAAGCAAAGCTGGCAATAAATGAAATGACACCAACTAAGACGACACCGATCGTGGACACTAAAATATCATAGTTTCTTACGTGTGATAATTCGTGTCCGAGCACGCCTTCAAGCTCTTCACGATTTAGCTTTTCACGTAATCCTTTAGTCACTGCAACACTGCTATGTTTAGGATCGCGTCCTGTAGCAAATGCATTAGGACTAGGATCATTAATAATATAAACGCGCGGCATCGGAACTTGGGCAACCAGCGCCATATCTTCAACAATATGCCAAAGCTCAGGATCGTCTTGCTCTTTGATTTCTTGAGCATGGTTTAAATCCATTACAAGATTTGCGGGATTTTGTAAAACAATAAATAGATAAATCAAACTCCCAATTACTGCCCAAATTATTCCGACAATTGGCTCGTCACCAATCATATAACCTAGCCCTGCACCAACCAGAGCCAGGATAAGAACAAAAAGAATTAATAAAAAGGCAGTTTTACGCTTATTTTGTGCGATTTGCTGGTAGAGCATTAGAACTTAACTTGTGGAACCGCCTTTTCTTCAGTTGGTGTCTCAAGGTAGTTCATCTTGGTAAAGCCATGAAGCTTTGCAACTAGGTTAGATGGGAAGGTTGCAAGTTTTTGATCAAAAAATGCAACAGTTGAATTGTAAAGCTGACGTGAGTAAGCAATTTTGTTTTCAGTATTAGTTAACTCTTCTTGAAGCTTTAAGAAGTTTTGATTTGCCTTTAAGTCTGGATAATTTTCAGATAAGGCAAAGATACTCTTCAAAGAATCGGTAATTTGATTAGAAACCTTCATTTGTTCGGCGTGGTCACCAGCAGGAATATTAACTAGCTGATTACGTAATTGAACAACTTTTTCAAAGGTGCCGCTTTCGTGTTTTGCGTAACCTTTAACAGTTTCAACGAGGTTAGGAATTAAGTCATTACGACGTTTTAATTGAACATCAATTTGACTCCATGCTTCTTCAGCGTGGATTTTTGCTTTCTGTAAGCCGTTATAAATCGCAATGTAAATTGCAACAAGTAGAACTAAAATGATGATAATAACCCATGTAAGTCCCATAATTGTTCCTCTTTCTAAAATAAAAATCTTTTCAATATTTTAACAAATTAATGAATGATCGTATATAAAAAAGAGATGCGCAGACACCTCTTTTAATAATTCTTAAAGTACAAAATCTAAGACCAGCCAGCCTAAGATCGTTAAGACAACTAAGCCGATAAATTGCAGTCCAGTAAACACCCAGAAAAACTTTTTCTTAGAAACGGTTCCATTTTCTGAAAAACTCTTAAAGACTAACATGTTGGCCATTGATCCAACGATTGAGCCAAAACCACCAATGTTTGAACCCAAGAAAAGTGCTTCGGCGTAATTAGTGAACTTACCAATTAAAATTGTAGATGGAACATTGGAGATGAATTGACTGGAAATAATCGAAGTCAAAAATACTGAATGTTCTGAGAACATTGTCTGCTTAATAATCCACACAATAAATGGAATTTGCTGAATATCACTAATAAAAATGAAAAAGCATGTAAAAGTGAGCAGCAATGCATAATCTAAATGTAGCAAGATAGTTGGATTAATGAACAATGCTAAGGCAATTGCTACAATTGCCGGTACGTAAGCTGGTACCACATTGAAAACACCAAAGAAAAAGAAGATAGCCGCAGCAATTGTTAATGCTGTTGGGCGCCAGCTGATTTTGATATCTTCTAAAGGTACTTCTGGTAGCTTAGTATCTTTCACAAAAAATATTAAAACAACTAATATAATTGCACTGACTATTAATAACGGTAAGGACCAAGAAAAGAACTTTCCTGGGGTTACGTTATAAGTATTAACAATAAAAATATTGTGCGGGTTACCCCAGGGGGTAAAGGCAGCACCAATATTTGCTCCCATACCAATTAAAGTTACTGGTAAGATCTCAGGTAAGTGATTTCTTCTAGCAATTGTTAGGTATAACGGAATCAAAGTTAATACAGTAATATCATTAGTCAAAAACATTGCCGAAATTACAGACAAAGCTGTAAAAATTGCCGTTAAACGACGTGTACTTCTTGCACTTGTTGTGAGCTTATATGCTAGAACGTCCAGTATATGCAAGTAGGCAAAGATTTGAATAATCGTCAGCATTGCTAAGATGGAGAATAAGGTGTGAAAGTTAATATCACCAATCCGAGGCCTAGCAAAAAATAGACTGATAATCGTTAAAATGACCGTAACCTGAAGGATTCGGTCTTTAGCGATATTCTTGATGACGGTCATTAAGGTCCCCTCTTAAAAATAATTCAACATTTATATTTTGAACTCTTTTTCCTTAGATCGCAATGGTTTTTCATGACGCAAGTCACTTTTTTGTGATTTTATGTAAGCAAAATACTAAGAAAACAGTCCAAAAGTTGCTATACTTTAGTTAGTAACTTACATGGGAGGTTAAATTATGATTGATGAAAAGAATTTAAAAATTAATATTAAACCTGAAGCTCAAGACGTTATTAAGTCTAAAGTCCAACCTAATAGCGTAGTTTTACTAGCTTTAAATGACGGATCAAATGGTTATTCAAAATTAGGTGGCACTTGCACTATTGGCGCTGATTTTCAATTAGTTATCTTGGAGCAAAAAGATCCAGCTTTTAATTTAAAAATTGAAAATAATATGGGCTTAGATTTATATACTTCAAAAGATGAATTGCAATTTTTGGACAATGGTTTGGTTTTAAACGCTAGAAACAGTGTCTTATCTTTATCAAGTGATGAGGGAATTATTGATGGATCCGTTTCAATTGATAAGTTTGAAGGGAAGAAACTTTCAAAAGAAGAAATGGAAAAATTAGGTGGAAAGATCTGTTAGACTAAGAAATCCTCTTCAAAGTCTTGAATTGGCGTAGTTTTTCGTGCTATGATAATAAAAGATTTTCGAAAATTTTAAATTGAGAGGAAGAATAGATCTATGCGTAAAGGTGAAAACTATAACACTGGTGTTACTCCTAACTTAAGACCTAAGAACAAGAGAAACTCAAAAGCTCGTGTTAAGAGAGCAGCAGAAGTTGTTGCATTCTTAAACCAAGCAGCAAAAGATGAAAACAAGTAATTAAATTTACTTAACGAAGATGCCGTTAGGCATCTTTTTTTTGTTGGAAAAATATATTTGCAAGTAGGGCTAGGATTTGCTATGATAGTAAAAATTTTAGACAATTTTATAAGTTTTTAGATTTAGGAGGAGCAAGTTTTTATGGGTTTAAATGCATATATTCAAGGTTTTAATAGTTTAGAGTCAATTGATCGCGCACCAGGTTATTTTAAGTATCAACATCATTCAGTAGCTGATCACTCTTTTAGAACTGCGGAACTTGCTCAAATGATGGGTGACATTGAGGAAGTAGTTGGTAAGCAAAAAATCAACTGGAAGGCTCTTTATGAAAAAAGCTTGAATCACGATTATACTGAAAGATTTATCGGCGATATTAAAACACCAGTTAAGTATGCAACACCTCAGTTAAGAAAAATGATTGGGGATGTTGAAGAGACAATGACTGCTAAGTTCATCAAAGAAGAAATCCCTAAAGAATTCCAAGAAATTTACACTAAACGTTTGTCTGAAGGAAAAGATGATACTTTAGAAGGTAAGATTTTGTCTATTTGTGATAAGCTTGATCTGCTTTATGAAGCATATGGCGAAATTGAATTGGGCAATCCTAATCCAGTTTTCATGCAAATGTTTAAAGAAAGTCTTGAAACGATTAAAAAGTTTGATGATTTAGTATGTGTTCAATACTTTATCAAGAAGATTTTGCCAGATTTATTTAAGGGCGATTTTGCAGGTAAGGATAAGATGCAAAGAATCGCATTTAGTATTTTGTTAATGGGAGAAGATAAATAATTGAAGTTTGAATGTGCTTCATGCGGATTGCGCATTGATAGTTTGCATTTTAAGCAAAAAGGGCTAATGAACCCAAAACTAACTAGTATTTGTGATATTTGTATTCAGCACCAGCTTGATCCGAAAAATTTTGAAAATAAAGTTATTCAAGATATTTCCCAGGTAATGCTTTATGGCTTTTCTGGTAAAAAAACCGACTCTAGACAATTAAAAAAGGCAGAATACCTAGTTGATCGCACGCAAAAAAAGCAATACGAGGCTTTGATTCAAGATTTTGATAGTAATGAAGTAGCACAAGCGCAGATTGACAGGAGAGACTTTAATCAGGCAATTATCGATAGTGAAGATGGCAAAATTAATTATG
This sequence comes from uncultured Lactobacillus sp., assembly GCF_947367085.1. Classification (GTDB taxonomy): domain Bacteria; phylum Bacillota; class Bacilli; order Lactobacillales; family Lactobacillaceae; genus Lactobacillus. The sequence goes on from NZ_CANBCP010000006.1 coordinate 48,513, forward strand.
TACCCAAGCTCGGAGTCGACTTTGCGGTTAATATGGAAAATTTAGGCTTGAAAGCTGATTTTTCTTTAAATGAAGTTGATTATATTGATCGTGAAAGGATTCGCGCTAGGTATAATTATCGCTGCCAGTATTGTGGTAGACGCGGCAGTAGTGTTGATCACAAGGATCCGGTGTCTTTATCACACAATAATAATTTTGATAATTTGATATTGTCTTGTTCCGAATGTAATACTATTAAATCTAACATGCCTTATGAATTATTTATCAAGCTAAATGATCGAATTTCTGGTATTAATAAAAAACTTGTTAAATATGAAAATACTCTAGCCAATTTAAAAGAAGAGTTTGCACAAGCTAAACGATATTTAGCCGGGCAAGTTCATTTGCGTGGGGTGGTTAGTGACCCTGAATTAAATGCAATTCGTAAGCAAAATAAAAAGCTTCAAGATGCAATTGATAGTTTACAAAGTGATTATGATGCTTTGCGTAATACTAGAAAAAGCTATTTCGAAGCCGGATGGAAGTTAGAAACAGAACAAGAAAATCCAGATATTATCTAATTTAGAAGCTACTTATGATTGAAAATCAAATCATAGGTAGCTTTTTATTTGTCTTGTTTTTAATTTGCAATAATTACGATTATTAGAAATAAAATGGTAGGTAATTCAGAATTTTTCTAAAAAATAGCAGCCTCTCTAATCTAAGAAAGGCTGCTATTTGCTTTAGAAACATATTTAGCTTTAATCATTACTATTTAGTTTACGATAGCCAAAGTAAAATTGGATGCAGGCCAATACAACGTTAACCCAATTAAGGCAAATAAACCAGTCAGCTAAAGCTCCTGGATTGTGGCTAACGCCGTAGTATACCCAAAAGCCAATGATGATTGCGCAGACATTGATCCAAGCAAATGTCTTTTGGTAGCCTTGTTTATTAAGAACAAACCACATCCAAATAACGTTAATAATAAACCAAATCAACAGTATCCAAAATACAAAGGTGAACATAATTGTAACTCCTTTCCTTCAAGTAACATGTATCATCTCTTCAATAAACAGTATGAATCCGTGACCGATCTAATTCAATTAATTGCACTTTTAGAGATAGTAAAAAGGATTCCAACTGATACAATCCCACCAAAGTGGACGATTGAAATACATAAAGTATTCAATTATTCACGAAGATGGGATGTATCACGCAGGAATCCTTTCTTTAAAATTGTTCACGTCTAAAGTTACGTAAGAACTTTTGCGTTTTTTCTTCTTGAGGATGGTTAAAGATTTGATCTGGCGTTCCTTGTTCAGCAATCACACCATCGCTCATAAATAATACTTTATCAGAAATGTCACGAGCAAAGCCCATTTCATGAGTAACGATTGCCATTGTTAAACCAGTTTTAGCTAAGTTACTCATAGTATTTAAAACTTCACCAACCATTTCAGGATCAAGAGCACTTGTTGGTTCATCAAAAAGTAAGACTTCCGGGTCCATCGAAATAGCTCGGGCAATAGCAACACGTTGCTGCTGACCACCAGATAGTTGACTGGGTTTGGCGTCAATAAATGAATCCATCCCAACCTTTTTTAAGTTCTTAATTGCAGTTTCTTTGGCTTCACTCTTGGAGCGACCTAGAACCATTTCTTGTCCGATCATGCAATTTTGAAGAACATTTTTATTATTAAAAAGGTTGAATTGTTGAAATACCATCCCGACTTTTGAACGATAAGTATTTAGGTCGAACTTAGGATCTAAGATGTTATTTCCGTGAAAAAGGATTTTTCCACCTGTTGGCTCTTCTAGTAAGTTGATACATCTAAGCATAGTAGATTTACCACCACCGGAAGGTCCAATAATTGTCATGATTTCGCCTTGGTTAATGTTAAAGGAAATATCACGCAAAACTTTGTGGTCACCATAATTTTTTTGTAAATGTTCTACTTGTAAGATATGTTGTTCGTTATTATTGTTCATGTTCAAATCCGGTCTCCTTTGGATCTTGTACTTGAAGTTGGTTAGCCATTAAGTTGTAATTCTTAGGACCTTCCAGTTTTCTTTCAATGAAGTTGAAGATTCGAGTAATTGAGAAAGTAAGAATCAAGTAAATCATTGAAATAATGAAGTAGGTTTGGAAGAATTCGAATGTTTGACTGGCAACAGTTGTACCAACAAAGAATAATTCTGATACTGAAATAATACTTAATACGGAAGTATCCTTGATGTTAACGATAAATTCGTTAGTAATTGATGGTAAACAGTTCTTGATAGCTTGTGGCAAAATGATGTGCCACATTTGTTGAGAGTGGGTCATACCCAAAGCACTTGCAGCTTCAAATTGTCCTTTTGCAGTTGCATTAATACCACCACGGATAACCTCGGCTAAGTAAGCACCTGTGTTAATTGAGACAATTACTAAAGCAGCTACAGTTCTATTTAAGTTTAAGTGCCATAATTGAGCGATTCCATAGTAGATAACAGCTGCTTGAACCATCATAGGAGTACCACGGAAAACTTCAATATAAACCGCTAATATCCAATCAACAATCTTTAAGCCCCACTTCTTACCAGTTGACTTAGGGGTAGGGATAGTACGAACAATTCCTACTAATAAACCAATAAAGAATCCGGCAGCAGTACCAACTAAGGCTAATAGTAAAGTCATTCCGACCCCACCTAAGATCATGCCACCATATTGACGCATAATTGCCATAAACCAGTTTTCCTTCTTAGTTGAAGTAGAAGAAGAACTGCCGGCTTTAGGTTGTTCTTTAATAGCAGTAGCCATTAATTGGTTACGCTTTTGAGTAGAAATTCCTGCTAAAACATCGTTAACGCTATTTAAAAGCTTAGTATTGCCTTTCTTAACACCGATACTAGTGATTGAATCGTCTGCTGGAACAGTAAAGCCAGACATCTTGTTTAAGTTAACTGCAACGATATTTGGATTTACTCTGTGGTAACTTTCATATTCAATATCTTCAGCTACATAACCATCAATTGTACCGGATGATAGACTTTGACGCATTGCTGAAAAGTCACGCATTGCAGGTTCGCGCTTAGCACCTTTGAGTTGCTTAATTAAATCATAGTGCAAAGTACCTTGTTGAGCAGTTAGCTTAGCACCTTTGAAATCTTGTAAGTTCTTAGCAGTTGCATATTTGCTAGCTTTATTAACAATAACTACAAAAGTACTTTTACGATATGGATTAGAAAAGTTAATTGCCTTTCTTCTTTCAGCAGTAGGAGACATACCGGCAATAATCAAATCAATCTTGCCAGAAGTTAATGCAGGCAGTAACCCATCCCATTGCGTTTTTTCAACTACGACGCGACGGTGAAGTTTTTTACCAATGATTTTGGCAATTTGGACGTCGTATCCATTAGCAAATTGCTTAGAACCATCAATTGGAACAGCACCATTTGCATCAGTTGTTTGTGTCCAGTTGTAAGGAGGGTAGTTAGCCTCCATACCAATTTTTAAGACCGGCTCTTTAGAAGCAGCCTGAGCTTGGTTTGAGGTAAAATGCAAACCAATAAATAAACTTAGAATTATAGCCATTAGGGCAGTTAGCCATGTTGTTTTTGACTTCACTTTGAAATATACCTCCAAAAAATAATTTCAAATAAAGCCAATACAATAAAAGCGTAAATAAAAACCTCGTTGTTAACCAAAACAACGAGGGTAAATCATCAGTACTTAAACCAAATCATATAGCGCTCCCTGGGGACTACCAGGACAGTCCGCAAGATTTTGTCTTGCGGCCCAACAAGCTTAACTCACGAAAGTCTCGCTTATTTCGGCGAAAGCCCTAAAAATAATGATCATAGTCTTCGTGAACTCACATTATTTTCGTGACTGTCGCAACCTCTATTGCATTGGGGATTTATTTAACTGATGAAAAGATTAAACGATATCTAATTTTTTGTCAATACAAAACCGTGATTTTCTTTGATATCTTTTTTCTTAATGTCAGAAACATAAGGATTTCCGCTAACAATAAAGCGTAATTCTTTCTTGGCCCACTTGGGATCTGCTTGACTCACACCTACTCTTGGTAAAGCGATGATTTTTTCAATTTTCTTTTTATGATTTAAATCAATATCAAAAGGTGAGTCTTGTAAGGGATGAAGATCCCACTTGCGGCTAGTAATGCCAAACGCCTGCATCATTTTGCCGGGACCGTTAGTTAGTAAGGTGCCATTTTTGCCGTGGCGATTTTTAATCATAGTTTCAATCCCCGTTTCAGGCTCAATTGCTCGAATTAAAACTCCCTCAGGCTCATTTTCCTGCTGCGTTGCGACATCGAAAAAGAAATATTGACGCTGTGAATAAATATATAAAGTGCCGCCAGCACGGTATAAGCCTTCATTTGCTTGTGAGCGACGACCGTTAAAAGAATGAGCTGCACGATCTTTTACGCCGACATAAGCTTCTGTTTCAACAATGGTTCCACTTAGAATTTCTTTTCCAATGTCAAAACTTAGCCTGCGTCCTAATAAGTCTTGAGCGATAGCAGCTGTTGAGCGATTTGTAAAAAATGGATTTGCCTTCATTATTTTTTTCACTTCTTAGTTATAGCGTTAAACTAATTCTAGAATAGAAAATAAAAAAGGAAAAGTGATTACTATGCCTGAAATAGAAGTTGTTAGAATTTATGATCATAATCAGCCTGATGGTTATCGCATTTTGGTAGACCGTCTTTGGCCCAGAGGAATGAGTAAAGTACGTGCTCATTTGGACAAGTGGGATAAAGAAATTGGACCAAGCACTGATTTGCGCAAGTGGTTTAATCATGAAGATGATAAGTATCCGACCTTTAAAGAAAAATACTTTAAAGAGCTTGATAAAAATTCTTATACAAAGGAATTTATCACTGATGTCAAAAATCATTTAACAAATGAAAATGTTTTATTTTTATATGGTGCTAAGAACAAAAAATGCAACCAAGCGGTTGCATTAAAAGAATATGTTTTAAATCATTTGAATTAAGGCATTCTTTTGCCATGGCGAGCTTGTCGCAGATAGTGAAAAAGAATTGTAAGAGCCACTGTTGAAAAGACAATTGCTGCAAAAACAGTATCGGGAAGCTTGAAATTGAGCGGCGGAAGCGAAATTAAGAGCTTTAAAGCGATAATCGCAATTAAAACATAAGCCATTGTTTGTAGTTCAGGAATAATTTCCATTAGCTTAATAATTACTTCGGCAACGCCTCGCATACATAGAATCCCAATCATTCCACCAATCAAAACAACGACAGGATTATTTGACATAGCTAAGGCAGCTAAAACTGAATCAATCGAAAAGACAATATCCATTGATTCAATCGAGATAACAGTTCTCCAAAATAAGGACAAGCGATGCTTGCCTTTTTTTAATACTTTTTCTTTTTCATTAGCTTCTTTTTTCTTTTCTTCAGCTGCAACTTTTTCTGGGTGCCGGACATCATAGAAGTACTTATAAACTAAGTAAAATAGATATAAGCCACCTAATAATTTAACTTCCCAGAAATTAATTAAATAAGTACCAATTCCAATAACAATAAACCGAAAAAGGTATGCTCCCCATAAACCGTAAACTAATGATTTTCTTTGTTCTTCTTTATCGGGTAAAACTTGAGTTTGAGCAGCCAAAACTACTGCGTTATCAACAGATAATAAGCACTCCATCAAAATTAGCGTTAAGATCATCATCCAATCTTTGCCACTAGTTAAAACGTGTGCCCAATTTCCACCATCGAAAAAAGGTTGGTAGAGTCTAAGAATTTGCATTCAGATATCCCTTCTCTAAGTTAATTAGACGGAGTTTTTCTTTCGCACCCATGCGATAGCCGCCTACTTGCTTATCATTAAGGATAACACGATGACTAGGAATAAAAATTAAATTTGGATTAAGAGCTACTGCATGAGCAACTGCACGAACAGAAGTTGACCCATTGATAGCGGCTGCTAAATCTCCATAAGTTACAGTTGAGCCATAGGGAATTTTTTGAATCATCTGAATGACTTTATTTTGAAATGGAGTTCCAAAAGTACCATAGTCGATTGGCAACGTAAATTTTTTTCTCGTTCCAGCAAAGTATTCTTTGAGCTGGCGGATATATGGTGCCACTCTTTTTGGATCATGGACCATCATTTGATTAGGATAAAAAGTATAAATAGAAGAATATTTGGTGTCATCTTTTAGGCCAACGAATGCAAGGCCAGTATTGCTGACTGCAAGTTGGTAAGTCCAGGGCTTGATTTCAACATTGTCATAGTAATAGATATTTGAATTAGAGAACGGCATTAAATCGCACCCTTTCTAAAAGTTATTCCATGAATAGTATACTATAAAAATAACATTATAGTATACCAAAAGTGACAAAGTGTCAGTAAATACCCATTAAAAAATAACATTACATCAAATTTTTAGCTTTGAAAAGGTGGCTAAAGCATCATCAATAATTGAATTTACCCCATCATTATTAACTATTCGTGTATTATTTAGAACCCATATTTTTGTATCAGGCTGACGATAAGATAACAATTGGGCAAAAGGATATACCACAAAACTAGTACCACAGATAACAATCATATCGCTTGAGCTAACTGCGTTGACAGAATCTATAAGTTTTTTCTGATCTATTGCTTCTCCATAAAGTACGATTCCAGGTCTAATGATGCCGTTATCTTTTTCATGAAGATAAGATTTTTTATATTCTTCATAACTAATCTTTTCGTGACACTTTGTACAATAAATGTCATATAGATTACCGTGAAATTCGATAACGTGTTTATTACCAGCTTTTTTATCAAGACCATCAACGTTTTGTGTAATTAATTGACCCTTTTGATTGCAACTGGCTGCAATTTTTTCATGGATCAAATTTGGCTTAGCATTTGGAAAATACATGTTTTTCATCACAAAATCATGAAATTTTTCGGGATGATGGTATAAAGTATCTTCACTAAGTAACACTTCAGGACTTTCGCTTACGCCATTATAGATGCCAGTTTTTGAACGATAGTCCGGAATATTTGAGTGTGTTGAAACACCTGCACCTGTTAAATAGGTGATGTGCTTAGCGTTATCCAAGTCTTTTTGCAATTGAATGATTTTTTCATCATTTGTTTCAGTCATCTTTAGCCTCCGCTTTGGATTTTTTTAATAATTTGCTACAATTGTTAACTAACTTTCGTAATTCATTATAAGGCTAAGTCTAAAATTCTTCTGTTATAATGTATTCAAGTATATAAGCTAGGTGAAAAAAGATGACACTATTTTACATTGTGATTTGTATTTATCTTGTTGGATATTTATTTTATAGCTGGTATTGGCAGGCGATGATAGATTATCGTGCCCGTTTCAGGATTTCTTCGGTAATCTGGGCCTTAATTTTCTTATCCTTAGGATTCTCCTTGGATTACTTTAACGATCCTAATTTAGTAATGAATGTTTTTATCGCAGCCTTTTTGGTAATTAGCATTGTTGACGGCTTTTCTGGTTTAACCAAGAAAAGATTAGTTATTAGTGGCTACTTCAAGCGCACGATTAAATATAGCGATGTTGCTCATATTACTTTGATTCAAGTTCCAACAACTAATAAGCCAACTGTGATGGCAATTTTTCAAACTAATCGCAGACAAGCGTATTATTTACGTTTTTCTAGACAGATTAGTGATGTGATTATGACATTGAGAAAATATGTCGGCTCCAATGTCGGAATTGAAGTTAGACAAATAATGTAAAAAAAACAGATCCCGCCGGATCTGTTTTTTTGCTATAGAATGGGTGATAATAATCTCGAAAATGCTTGTTTAAATCTAAGCCAGCGTGACCACTGACTAGTTTGAGCAATAGTTAATTCACTACATTTTTTTAAATCGTTTTCGAAAATCTCCTTTAATTGTTTGGTGATATTAGAGTCATAAAAGATCGCATCAGCTTCAAAATTCAGCTCATATGAACGATAATCTTGATTCATTGATCCAACAGCACTAAAGCGGTCGTCAACCATGACAGTTTTAGCGTGTAAAAAGCCATCATTATAGGTATAAATTTTAATTCCTTCATGAAGTAAGTAGTTGGCATACCATTGAGTAGCTCGATAAATAAAGGGATGATCGGGCATACACGGAATCATAATTCTTACATCAACGCCTGAATGAGCGGCTGTGACCCAAGTGGCAATCATTGGATCATCAGGCACTAAATAAGGAGTTTGAATCCATAAAGATTTGCGCGCGAGCATCATCAGACGCATCATACCGTTACGCAAATAAGGAGTTTCTTGATCGGGACCGTCACTGACGATTTGCGTTGCGACGTCATTGGCACTTAAGTTTGTTTCAGTAATTTTTGGGAAAAGACGTGTTGAAAAGACAATTGCTTGTTTTTTATTACGGATTGAAGCATTCCAGTCCATAACAAAGCGCTCTTGCAAACATAGAGAAGCTGACCCCACAATACGCAAGTGTGTATCACGCCAGTAGCCAAATTTTTTACTTTTACTAATGTATTGATCACCGACGTTAAAACCGCCTGTCCAAGATATTCGACCATCTATAACGACGACTTTGCGGTGAAGGTGGTAATTCATCCTGTACTTTGTAACCATATTTTGAGCGGTAATAAATGCGATTACTTCGCCACCTTGATTAATTAGAGGTTGAAACCAAGCTTTAGTTGCACCGGGAGATCCCCAAGGATCATAGATTAAGCGTACTTTAATACCTTGTTTTGCTTTTTTAACCAATAAATCTAAAAATTTATTACCTAAGTCATCATTCATAAAGGAATAATATTCAATATTGATGGTTTCTTGAGCTTTTTCAATATCTTCAAAAAGATAAGTAAACTTTTTTTCACCATCAGTAAAAAAAGTTACTTTATTGTTTTTGGACAATGGAGCATCGTTTTTCCAGTTGAAATAGTCAATTAAAATATCTGCTTGTTTAGAAGTGTCCGATGTCCCGGCCTGCATCGCAACTTTCGGGATCATTTTATTAACATTGTCTAAGCCAATGTGTTTTTGGTTGTTAATAGCGAAAAGATTTTCTTGCGAAAGTCCACGACTAACAAAACCGTATAAGATGAATCCTAAAACAGGAAAGATGATTAAAATGATAAGCCATGCCCAAGAAGCTGCTACAGACCGCTTTCTGTGAAAGACTACGTAGAAGGCTAAGATGGTATTTGCGGCAAGTAAAAGCTGAATAAAATCATGTTCCCAAAACATGCTTTCCCCCTGAAACTTGAAAAACTAGCTGTTTTTTTCTAAGCCTAAAAACTTATTAATTGTATCAATTACCATTAAATTATCATGCAACATACTGTGTTCAGCATCCTTACCACGAAATTCTACTTCTTGATAGTATCGTGCCACAGGTGCCAAAATATAGCGAATTGATTTAGCTGAAACTACTGAGATAAAGCGATCAGTATTAGTTTCGTCTAGTGTATTTCCATAAATATTTAAGACAGAAATATTTGGATTAAACCTTCCGCGGCTTAAAAGCATCCCCATATAAGAATAACTCATTAAAACAGGCCGCCCGCGTTCAGATAGACGGTTAACGTTAGGAATATCGCCTAAATACATTACGCCATCAAAAGGACCTGCAATTAAGGCACATTTATTTAAACGAGGAAATTTACGCCATAAGCTCGTATGCATTTCGGTTTTAACTGTACAAGGTGCACCTAAAGAGTGAGAAACGGCATCGTAATGATGGAAGTTATATCGTTTCGAAAGAAAAGAAAGCGACATTCTCAGTAAATAACAAATTGCGTAGATCCCAATAATCTTTTGGGTGAAGACTAGTTGGACTAAGGGATGCTCGTCGCCAGTCCAGGTGCCTTCTAGTTTGAAATTACCAAAGACATCAACAGTGACTTTTAAATAATCAGGATCTTTTTTCAATTTAGCAGTTTGATGGATCATGACATTAGTTGTATAGTCACCGCCGCGAAAGCCATGAATATAAATTATTGGCACTTGTTCAAAGTCGCCTTGTTTGGGCTCACGTTTTGAAGTATCAATGATCTTTTTTTTATGTAGATGCAGCGTCCACTGCGTTAGTGTAAAAGTTGCAAGTAATCCTAAAGCAACAGAAGAAAATAGACTTGGTTCTTTTTCGTCTTTACTTTTCTTTCGATGCTTATCAACTTCTTCAGCGTATTTTTTTTGTCTAAAAAACATTTTCTCCTCCTTTCTTGAAAAATATCTGAATGATAAGACTATAATAAAACCTTTGCAAAGTAGATAAAAACATTTTAACATTTAGTATAAATGTAGTGTGAACAATCTATGGTTAAAGGGGTCAAAGATGAAGTATTATGCTATAAAAAAAGGACGAGTACCTGGAATTTATCGGACTTGGGATGAAGCAAAAGAGCAAGTTGATGGTTTTTCCGGTGCTGAATATAAGTCTTTTACAAAAATCACTGATGCAACCACTTATTTAAATTGGAATAAAGAAACTCAACCCGATATTGTTAAAGAAGATACACTTGAAAACGCAATCCAAAAAATAAAAAATAGGGCTCATGAAAGACGCAGTCTTGCAGTAAATGATCTCAAACCTGAAAAAGAAAAAGTTAAAGCAACTGAGCGTGACTTTTTTGCAACTATTTACACAGATGGTGGTACTCGTAATACTAGTACCTATAAAGGCGGCCACGTTAAACCCACTGATAAAGCAGCTTGGGCCTATTTGATTGAATATGGTGAAAAACGCGATTATAAAGCCGGTGGAGAATTTGGGGCAACTAATAATAAAATGGAACAAACTGCCTTGATTGAAGCCTTAAAGCGGTTAATCGAGTTAGGTTTTAATGATAAAAAATTGCGTTTTGTCCTAGATTCAAAATATGTTTTGGATGCTATTAACAAGCACTGGCTAGCTGGTTGGAAAAAACGTGGCTGGAAGAAAAGCAAGGGTGTTTTGGCTAATGTTGCTCAATGGAAAGAAATTGATGAATTATTAACGCATTTTCCAGATGCTCAATTTGACTGGACCAAGGGCCATGCAAATAATCGTGGTAATGAATTTGTCGATCATGAATTAAATAAGTTCATGGATAAGATGTGATTTTATCCATAAAAAAAGAGATCCAAATTTGGATCTTTTTCTTTATTATTCAAATATTAGTTGTTTAAAACAATTGCTCCACTAAACAAGCTCTTGAACCAGTTAACTACTGAATCAACGATTTTTTGGAACCAATTGCGAGTTTCAGGTGTATTGAACTTTGAAAAAATATTCTTAGCACCAGCTTGAATTTGATCAGCAAGTTGGCTTGCTTGTTGTTGGAAGTTCTTATCTTTTAAAGCACCAGAATCTTTAATTTGAATTAACAAGTTAACGATCTGTTCTTTTTGATTGTTGTTGATTGTGTCACCTAAGTGGTTGATGTTAATTTGGTTATTAACAATATCGCGAATTTGACTGTTAGAAATATTTTGTCCTTGCTTAGCCATTTGTGATTTGGCTCCAGCAATGGCATTGTTTAATTGGGCATCGCTATAGCCATCTTTGTCTTTATTTTGCTGGGTAATTTTACTCAAAGTGTTCATTTCATTTTGAGCGGCATTAATTTGATTTTGATTTAATTTATCACCATTTTTGGCATAGGTTGCATAAACGCCGGCCAAAGCACCAGAGCCATCGATTGGAGTAGCACTAGTTACATAAATATCGGCATCACTAATACCAGCTGTTAAAGCGGCATTTTTATATTGGTTAGCCGTAATAGTGGTAATGTTGTTGCGACCATTGTAAGGTAGGATATGGACATTGATTCCACTACCGGATGATGTTTTTTGAATCATGGCACTGGACCAAACACCAGATTCATTAGTAAAATCAGCACCGGAAGGGTTTAAGTATTTTACTAAATCACTACCTGTAATGGTAATTGTTTGATAATTACTTGAATTCAAAGATTCAGTTAAAGTATTAATAGTTCCTTGTCTTTGAGAACTAGTTAAAGAAGTTCCTAAAGTGACCACTGGAGTATTATCGTCTGCCTTGACCGTTTCAGTATTTGGCAAAGCAAATATACTAAAAATGCCACTGACAATTAATGCACTAAGTGCAGTCAATACTTTCTTCATTTATGCTTTCTCCTTATATATTCCAATTTGGTTGGATATATTATAACCTAAAATTTAGGAACTATTATGTAAATAAGTGTTAAGATGCTATAATCAATTGCAAAGGAGGCTAGAGCTTGTGTTACGCCAGCCATTATTAACTGTTATTATGCCGGTCTATAATATGGAAAAATATCTAGGCCGCGCTCTTGATGCATTGATGAATCAAGAAGACAAGAATTTTAAATTATTGATTATTAATGACGGTTCAAAAGATAAGACACGTCAAATTGCGGAGTCTTATCGTAATAAATTTTTATATTTTACTCTAATAAATAAGAAAAACGGTGGACTTTCTGATGCTAGAAATGTTGGAATGATGCACGTTGATACACCATATTTTACATTCCATGATGGGGATGATTGGGTAGATCCAGGCTATACTGCCTTTTTTGTCAAAGCCTTTCAAAAACACCCAACAGTCGCCATGGTTTCGTGCGGATTTTGGATTGATGCACAAAGACGCAATGAAAGCCACCCAGTAGATCCAAAAAAAGAAAGTGGTCTACTTAATAAACGTCAAGCTTATCAAAAGATGACGAATATTTTTACTTCGCCAGTTAAGGGATATACTTGGAACAAGGGATATTTAACTGAAGTTGTAAGAAAGCATCACATGTATTTTGTTAAAGATCTCGCTTTTATGGAAGATCAGATTTTTAATGTTAAGTATGTATCATTAACTGATGGATTTTACTTTAGTTCAGAGCCTTTGTATCATTATTGGCAGCGCAGCGATAGTATGGTTCACAATCTCAATCCTAAAAAGATTCCAGATAACTTTAGAGCTAACTATCGGGTGTGGCACCAAATAGTTAAAAGTTTGATGGCTCAGCGTGCAAAAGATCATCCAACAAAAAAAGCCGCCAAAAAGACAGCTTTAGGTGATTTAGATATGAAGAATTAAAATTTTTCTTTAATATGATGAGGCGCACCAACATCAAGTGGTGTGCTTTTTACTTCGTCGGCATAGTAAACGGCAAATTCTCCATTTTTGTCATTTTGTGCGATTACGATTTTTCGAGCTGTTGGCTTTTCAGCTTTGAAAATTTGAGCACTGCGACGAGCTTCTTTAAAATCATGTGATGAAGCAATCGCGTCTCCAGGATTGAAAAATACAGATTCGTTGTTCATTACTTAACAGCTCCTTACTTTTGAATTATTTAATTTAATTGTATCAAGTAATAAGCAAATTAAGCTAGTTTTATGCAAAGGAAAAACTATGAAAATAAAAGTTAATGGCGTTGAGCTTTATTATCAAAAGTTAGGGCAAGGTCATCCCCTAATCTTATTACATGGTCACCATCAAGATGGGGCAATTTTTGACAAACTACTTGCACCACTGTCTCTTTATTACACAGTTTATGTCCCTGATATGAGAGGACATGGCTTAAGTTTGGGTGAGCCGAGCGCACACTATCAAACAGAAGTGGAAGATTTGGCAGCTTTTATTAGAGAGCTTGATTTGAAGCATCCCTATATTTTGGGTTATGGGGCCGGAGGCGTTGATGCCTTGTCTTTGGCTTATCAGTATCCTAATTTGATTGAAAAAATAATTGTTGCCGGTACATATGTTAATGGCAACGGCGTTAGTGCTGCTCATATTACTTGGAATAGCTTGCGTAGCGTCTTAATTGGCGATCGCGATAGTAAAGTTGCTTTAAAAGAAACCTATATCTCACCAGCAAAATTAAAGCGTATAAAAATACCTACTCTGTGTGTTGTGGGTGAAAAAGATTGGGTTAAAGTAACTCACGTTCGCTGGTATAGCGAAATTTTGCCAGATAGTAGGTTAATAATCATGCCGCGCCAAACTCATGAAAGCTATGTTGAGCATAGTTTGAAGCTGCTAGACTTAATTAAAGAATTTTGTAAATAATAATAATTTACGCGATTACGAGCATTTACCTAGTTTTTTAGTTATAATACATCTTGGTATTAGCTGATTTCAAAGAAGGATAGGAAATAATGAATAAAGAAGAACTGCACGAAATGTTGCATCCAATGAAGTTAATTGGTCTTGGTGGTAACCAAGCCTTAGCAGAAAGAATTGCTGCGGCTTTGGATAAACCATTACTTGAAACTACTGTTCATCATTTTAGTGATGGTGAAATTCAAGTAAACATCACTGAAAGTGTCAGAGGGTGCGATGTTTATGTTATTCAATCAATTCAAGATCCAGTTAATGAAAACTTTATGGAATTGATGATTGTTTTAGATGCTCTTCACCGAGCTTCAGCCCACTCTATTAATGTAGTTATTCCATATATGGCATATTCTCGCCAAGACACTAAGAATCGTTCACGTGAGCCAATTACAGCCAAATTAATTGCAAACTTACTTCAATTAAATAAGATTGATGATTTAATTGCAGTAGATTTGCATGCTTCTCAAATCCAAGGTTTCTATAACATTCCTGTGGATCATTTACATGCAATGCCAATTTTAGCTCAATACTTCTTAGATAACGGCATTGCAAGCAAAGACAATGACGATGTTGTAGTAGTATCGCCAGATCACTCTGGTGCTAAGTTAGCTCGTAATTTTGGTTCTTATTTTGATGCTCCAATTGCTATTGTTGATCAACGTGGTGAACGTTATGACACTGAAGTTCACGATATGATCGGGGATGTAAAAGACAAAACTGTAATCATTGTCGATGATTTAATTGACACTGGTTCTAGAATTGCATCATCTACTAAGTCAGTTCTGGCAGCAGGTGCCAAAAAAGTTTATGTAGCTGCAACTCATGCTTTACTTTCACAAAATGCAATTGATGTTTTAAATGAGCTTCCAGTAGAACAAATTGTAGTAACTGATACGATTAAACATTCTAAGTATCCTGACAGAATGGTCCGTTTATCCGTATCTCGCTTGCTTGCTAAGGGAATTGATTATATTTATAACGATAAATCTATCCATAAAATTTTTGATGAACAAAATAGAATTCAAGGATAGTATTAATCATAAATAACGATATTTAATAAAAGATTTTTAAAAACATTTTAAGTTTTTGAAAATCTTTTTTTGTTTTCTTTGTATAAATGTAGTGCTAATA
>NZ_CANBCP010000007.1 GCF_947367085.1 uncultured Lactobacillus sp.
ATCAAAAGAAAAAGGACTTGCATCTGATACCAGCCAAAGCACAGATACAAGTTCCATGAGTTACAATTTATCTGAAAATAATAATACTATTGTCTTTGAGAAAAAAGAAAGAAATGATAATTTACCTCAGATAAGTTTTGGTAGTATGCCAAATGATGGTGGAAGTTTCATTATTTCAGACAATGAATTTAGGTCTTTACCAATAAGCAGAAAAATTCTTTTTAAAAAGTATGTAGGTTCATCTGAATTTATTAATTCTAATATTAGATATTGCTTGTGGCTTTATAACGTTAAAGAGAATAAATACGCTGATGATATTTATGTGAATAACATAATCAACAAAGTGAGATCTTATAGACTTGAGAGTAAGAGAACGGCAACTCAAAAATTAGCAAATTATCCACAACTATTTGGAGAAATCCGATGGCATAATTCAAATGCAATTATCATAACGTGTATCTTCAAAAAATAGATTGTATGTTCCGATGGGGTATATACAACCAGATACGGTTATTTCTGATTCTGCTATGGCTATATATGATGCACCTTTATGGTTACTAGGGCTGCTTGAATCACGTATGCATATGACATGGTTAAGGGCAGTTGGTGGACGATTAAAAACGGATTATCGTTATTCAGCGAGTCTTGTCTATAATACTTTTCCGGTTCCTAAATTGTCTACTCGTCGTATTAATGAAATAGAAGGTCTTATTTTAAATATTCTGGATATTCGTGAAGAAGAAGGTGGAACCTTGGCAGAATTATATGGTTCTCCACTTGCTGAAAAGAATCCAAAACCAATGAATTCACGTCTTTTAGATGCTCATCAAGAACTTGATGAGGTAGTTGATAGAGCATATAAGTCTAATGGATTTAAAGATGATAATGAAAGATTGTCATTATTACTTGATATGTATAGTGAAAAGGTAGGGAAGGGTAATGAGTAGAGTGCCATATGCATTATTAATAGGAATTGAAAATCAATTAGAAAGTATATTTAACACTAAACAAGAATTAATTGATTTGACTCAATACTTTGCTAAAAGTGTTGGTAAAGAAGTCCCCCTTACTGACGTTGTGGATGGGACTAAACGAGAAATTTTAAGAAAAAATATAGGCTGCCTTTCTGATGATGAAATTTTTGACTTCATGTCCCAATTGGAAAAACTTAGTTATATAAAATATGAAGAGTATCTTTGTGAAGAAATAGATGAACTATTATCGTATCAAGATAATGGGAGTAGTAAATCAAGAGGAAGTATCACGGATTTGTTAAGTTGTTATCCTCAAAAAATAAAAAATCAATGGAGAAAAGCTTGTTTATTCTTTGATAAAGGGGATTATAGAGAATCACTGGATGATATACGGCTGACAATAGAATTATTGGTTAAAGAAATTACAAGATCAGAAAAGTCATTAGAAAATCAAAAGAGTAATTTGGGGAAATTCTTTAAAGTGAAAGGTATTAATAATCAAATTGTAAATTTATTCTGGAAGATGCTTGATATGTATATGAATATTCAAAATGATGAAGCAAAACATGATGTGCCTGAAAATCTAGGACATGAAGAAATAACCTTTTTAATGAATCAAGCTAGCTTAATTATTAGGTTCTTAGTAGATTGTGATAGTAAGGAATTTTAATTATGCAAGATAAAAATGTTGTTGAAGTAACATATCATCAAACCGGTAAAAGTACAAATACCAATGAATTAGGAATGCGTGAGATGCAGGCGCGTGTTTATCAACATAGAAATACTCAATATCTTTTAGTTAAAGCTCCACCTGCATCTGGTAAATCTAGAGCGTTAATGTTTGTTGCTCTAGATAAGCTAGCTAATCAAGGTATCAAGAAGGTTATTGTAGCTGTACCAGAAAGAACAATTGGTAGATCTTTTACAAATACAGATTTAATAAAATATGGTTTTTATGAAGATTGGCGTGTTGATCCTAAATATGATCTAACACTACCAGGCAGCGATAGTGGTAAAGTACAGAAATTAGTAGATTTTTTAAATTCAAAAGATGGAAGAATTTTAATTTGTACGCATGCCACTTTGCGCTTTGCTTACGATAAAGTAGGGGATGATCATTCATTTGATGATATCTTCCTAGCAATTGATGAATTCCATCATGTTTCTTCTGAAGATAGTTCAGTACTTGGAACAGCTTTGAAGAATATTATGCATAATTCTTCTGCACATATCATGGCGATGACCGGCTCATACTTTAGAGGAGATTCTGCACCTATTCTTTCGCCAGAAGATGAACAATTATTTGATAAGGTTACTTACACTTACTATGAACAACTAGATGGCTATCAATATTTGAAATCTTTTGGAATAGATTATAAATTTTACAGAGGTTCATATTTAGATGCTTTAGATGAGGCGTTAGATACTGATAAGAAGACAATTATTCATATTCCAAGTATTAATTCCAGTGAATCAACTAAAGATAAATATAATGAAGTAGATTCAATTTTTGACGCTATAGGCGATATTGTTGATCGAGATGAAAAAACAGGTATTTACAATATTAAAGATAAAAGAGCTGGTAAAATCTTAAAGGTTGCAGATTTAGTCAATGAAGACGGAAGAGAAAAGGTACAAGATTATCTAAGAGAAGATCTTAAAGGTCCTGATGATTTAGATATTATTGTTGCATTAAATATGGCTAAAGAAGGCTTTGATTGGCCATGGGCAGAACAGGCTTTAACTATTGGTTATCGTCATTCATTAACTGAAATCGTTCAAATTATTGGTCGTGTAACGCGTGACAGTTCTAATAAAACACATGCTCAATTTACTAATATGATTGAACAACCTGATGCTAAAGATGGTGATGTTGAATATGCCGTGAATCAGATTTTGAAGGCTATTACTTCATCCCTATTGATGGAACAAGTTTTAGCACCTGAAATTCATTTAAAGAGAAGAACTCATAAGGATCAAAAATCAACAGGTGATGCAGACATTCTAATTAAGGGTCTGAGAGAACCAACTTCTAAACGTGTTCAAAGTATTATTGAAAATGATTTGCCAGATTTAAAAGCTGCAATTTTACAAGACTCTGATGTTAAAAATGGTATTGCTGCAAATGTTGATGCCGAAGTTATGAATAAGGAATTAATTCCGAAAGTTGTTATGACACGGTATCCAGATTTAACTAATGATGAAATTGATCAAGTTAGCCAATATGCAGTGGCGGATACAGTATTACGG
The DNA here is from genome assembly GCF_947367085.1 of uncultured Lactobacillus sp. GTDB lineage: Bacteria > Bacillota > Bacilli > Lactobacillales > Lactobacillaceae > Lactobacillus. The sequence continues at coordinate 3,225 of NZ_CANBCP010000007.1, forward strand.
CATGCAGAAGTAGAAACTGCTAAAGATCAACAAGGCAATACAAATGCATTTTTAAAGATGGCAGATAAATTTATTAATGTTGATGATTTAGATATTAATTTGATTGAATCAATTAATCCATTTCAACGGGCGTATGATGTCATGTCACAAAATATTGATAGTGATACTTTACGGATAATTGAGAGAACAATTGATGCAAAGAAATATGATTTCTCGGATGAAGAACTTATACAATTGTATAAAAATTCTAAAGTATTCGTAGAAAGAGAAGGTCATGCACCAAATAAAGATTCAAATAATGAAGAAGAAGTCCGTATGGCATATGCTTTGGCTAAACTGAGTGATATGAGAGCTAGAAGGAATAATCAAAATGGATAATAATCGTCCTATTCATTCTTTAGATGATATTTTAAATGACGATTCTGCCCTGTTTACTAACAATACTTCTAAATCACTTAATTCAAAGTTATTTGATACAGGCAAATTAAGAGAGATTAAGAAGGAACAGGAGAATGTTCCTGAGAATAAGTCCCGTAGAAAAAAGATGGATGGCTTTAACAAATATCGTCCATTGTTTGAAAGAGTCCATCAAGAATTAGCTTCAGGCAAACGACAATTGGTTCGTTTTGATAATAATGAAATTGAGCGTCATAAATTTTATGTTCTTAATGGTCAATTATTATATATAGAATCAATAGGATCAGAATTTAAGAATAAAACGCGCAGTGCATCACAAACAGATGCTAGATTGCATGTGATCTATGATAATGGGACTGAAAATTATCCATTAAGAAATGGTTTAATTGCTTCGCTCTATGGTAGTAGGCAACGCGGGGTTTATGGTAAAGCTGTTACAGAACCAGATGAACAATTTACTTTTGAAAATGAAGATCAAATTACTGGGTATGTCTATGTATTAAAGTCTCTAAGTAATAATCTTGAAATTAAACGAATACAGGAAGATCACGAACTGTATAAGGTTGGTTTTACTTCTGGAACTGTAGAGCGTAGAATAGCTAATGCTGAAAATGAACCAACATATTTATATGGACCTGTAAAAGTTGTTGCAGAATATCAGGTTGTAAATCTAAATCCAGAAGTCTTAGAGACTTCACTACATCACGTATTAGAGCAATACCGTTTAGATGTAGATATAAAAGCGGGAAATGGTAAAATTATTCATCCTCGTGAATGGTTTTTAGTTGATTTTGATACAATTAATAAATATATCAATGAGATCATAAGTAAGCTGCAAATTTCTAGTAATTATTAAGAGGGCTCTTAGTTTATTTAAGTGGGTAACACTCATATTTTGTGATGCCAAAGAAAGTATCAAAGAGTGGTATGTCTGCAGGTGATAATTAGTACGAGTGCAGTTTCCAATATTTTGAATAAACATAATTATAAATGCGAGTAAAATATACCAAACAAAAAAGCCCCAACTTGTGTTGGAGCTTTTTTCTATAACCAATCTTAACTACTGTCTTAATTAGCTAACGGTCTAACCGTTATTTCCTCATGAATCATATTAGACTTTTTATGAAAGAGAGTCAATTAGTTTGGTTAGGATTGATATAAAAGTATTGATTTTTTGATTATCAGAATACCATTCACTGTGCCGATTGAATCTCTGAATAAGACGCTTCCCTTCTCTAACTCTGTGATCTGCTAACTTTTTGCTTTGAATTTTTCGATGAAGATAAAACGTGGAAATTAAGTCATTTATCTTCAAATCAGTGATATAGTCTTTTGAAATACCCATCTGTTCCCCAATTGACATAACAGCTGCAGATGGATGACGTAAAAATTCTTTGTCCGAAAAAAGATTTATCAAAAAGGGATCACTATGCGCACATGCATTTCTAATATTTTTACAAAACTTTAGATGAGCGTGGATTTGTCTAAGATTCTTAGTTTTATACTTTTTATAGTAAAAGTCAATAAATAGAGATAAAACACCAAATGATGAAATTTCCATAAAGACCCAAATTGGCATATTAGAATGATATTTATTATACAAATCCTGTAAATATCTATTTTTCTTTAATTGAGTTAACGTATGTTCATATTGCGTAGGATATTTATCTTTAAATTCTTGGATTATTGAGTAACCATCTTCATTTGGATTGTTGGAAATATTGGTAATAATAAAAGTTTTGATACCATGCTCTATGTCTAATGTAATCTCTAATAGATACTCTCTTAATTGCCCGTCAATTGCAGCTAAATCTGTTAGATAAGCAAAGTCTAAGTTAATGTATTTACCCTCGGTATCTTTAGCAAAATTTTTTCTATAAGAGCCCAATTTGAAATAATAGTTGGTTGTATCTAACATATGTTGGGCTTCTGATGTGTTCAGGTAATTGAAGGTTATTCCCTTAGTTTTAAGGTGCTGTATAAGCTCTGTTGTAGTACACATTTTTTTGTGTGACATATTTTAACCTTGATCTGTTAATGTTATATGTTAATTATATCAGATCGTATGTTCGCTAATATCTATACATTATTTTAAAATGTTAAAAATTTCCTTCTTATTCGTTTTTACGTTAGGTAACGCTTTGTGTTATAAGGTATATCATTCATGTTGTAACTTCAATTGATGGAATGACTGCAGACTTTGTGCAAATTCCATAAGATGTTTAAGTAAGATTTCTACACGAATTGTAGATAAAATGTAACCATATTAACCGGGTAGCTTATGATATCACCAGTAAGCTGTTTTCCACTATTGAGTGGGAATAAAAGTGGATATAAGATAAGCTCGCAATTAATTTTGCGGGCTTTTATTCATGCAATTGATTATATTTATTTCCCCATTTTTCCATTTCTAGAATTAATGGAGTGAGGGTTTTGCCTAATGCAGTTAGTTGATAGCTGGTTTTAGGTGGTACACTTGGAAAAATCGTTTTATCAATAATTTGATCATTTTCTAATTCCTTTAATTGAAGTGATAACATTCGTCTTGAACAGTTGGGCATCAGTTTTTGTAATTCATTGAATCGGCAATTCTTTTCTTTGATTAAATGATAGATAATAACGCTTTTCCATTTCCCTGAAATAATTTGAAGCGTACTTTCAACAGGGCAACCTTCGGCGCAGTTATAAATATGATGTGGCATTTTTTCATCCTTCTCGTATTGATATTAATATCATTCTAAAGCTTGCAATTTAAATGAGCTAGGGAAGAATTTGTTACTTAGTAAGAAAAAATTCACTTCTTGTTTTTATCATTCATCTACTTACAATTAATTAGTAAATAGAAAAGGAGATAAAAAATGAAAGCAATTGGATTTAAAAAGCATTTAAATATTGATGATCCCGAAAGCTTGATTGATTTTGAAACGCCAAAACCAACTGTTAAAGGACATGATTTATTGGTCAAAGTAAATGCAGTATCAGTTAATCCGGTAGACGTTGGAGTGAGAAAAGGTGGACGTGCAGTGTTAAAAACTCCAAAAATAATTGGCTGGGATGCATGCGGTGTAGTTGAAGAGATAGGATCTGATGTTAGCTTATTTAAACCAGGTGATCGAGTATTTTATGCAGGTTCATTTATTCGTTCAGGTAGTGATAGTGAATATCAACTTGTTGATGAAAGAATAGTTGGTCATGCTCCTAAGTCTTTAAAAGATAATGAAGCAGCCGCAATGCCTTTAACTTCACTTACAGCTTATGAAGCCTTATTTGAACAAATGGGGTTACTTTGGAGTCAACAAAGTAATCAAGATAGAACAATTCTAATTATTAATGGTGCAGGTGGAGTAGGATCAGTGGCTACTCAATTAGCTCATTTGGCTGGCTTAACCGTTATTGCTACTGCATCTCGTCCAGACAGTATTAAATGGACGCAAGATCATGGTGCTGATTATGTCGTAAATCACCGTGAGGACTTGGTAAAACAAGTAAAAAGATTAGGATTCAAATATGTTGACTATATTTTAGAACTAAAGGATTTAGATGGTCACTGGAAAGAAATGTGTGAACTAATTAAGCCTGAAGGACACATTGTTTCAATTACTGAAAATCGTCGACCAATCAATTTGAGATTATTAACTAAAAAGAAAGCGCACTTTTCATGGGAATGGATGTATACCAAATCCTATTATCAGACCGAAAATATGATCAGCCAGCATGATATTTTAGATAAAGTTGCTCAGATGTTGGATAGTAGAAAACTTAAATGCACTATGACCAAGTCATTAACACCTTTGAACGCTACCAATTTGCGAAAAGCTCATAAATTAGTAGAAAGTGGCCATATGACTGGTAAAGTCGTGGTTTCTAGTTGGAAGAACTAAATATAAATAGTTATTGGAAATAATGATTATTGATAAAAAAGCTCGCAATTTGCAGACTATTTACAATATTTTTCTTGTTGAGAAAGGTAAAGTCTAATCAATCATACTAAGTTCCCCTGTTCTCATTTTGAAAAAGAAAGTAGCCATTTCTTTAGCTGAATAGTAAGGATGTAATGTCCAGAAACGAATGATTCCGATTAAGGCAGAAATCCCGTAAAAGGAAAATAAATCCTGCATATCTTTTGAAATATCTAAATGCATAATGGGATGCGACAGTTCTTCCATTTGTAGTAGATGAGTCATTAATTTATTTGAAAAAGCTAAATCACCATTATCACTTAGGAGAATTTTTATCGTATTTAAATTTTGTTCAAAAACCTTTAAAAAATTAGTTAAATATAGAATGCCGTTTTCAGATTTAACAGATAATTTATTAAGCATTTTATTGTGCGGCTTAGTAATTTTAGTGAAAAAATCTTGCTCAATTTGTTCTACAATTCCCCATTTATCATCAAAATGACGGTAGAGGGTAACTCTATTAATTCCGGCTTGTGCCGCAATTTCGCTCATAGTGACTTTATTTAGACTTTTTGAATTCATTAACTTTAAAATCGCAGTTTCGATCTTCTCATTTGTCTGATTATTTTTATTGATATATTTATTCAAAATGCAACACTCCATTTAATTTTGTAGTTAAAGTATAACCGATTTTCTTATAAGATTAGACCAACAAATAAGAAATGAGGAAGTAAATATGACAACTACTTTTAAGAAACACTGGTCAGATTATAAATACAATGACAATATGCTGCAAGATGCTTTGATTAAACACGTCATGGATTTGATGCCATATCGTATGAGTGATGAAGGCGAAGTGCTTGAAGTAATTATGAATATTAAGGAAAGCGACGAGCAAAGCTGGATTAGTGCTTGGAGTAATATGGCAGCTCATTTACAAAATCGAGCTCATCATTTTGAGAAGGATGGTAAGAAAATTAGTGCATCTAGCAGTTATTTACGTGCTTCGACTTATTGGCGAGTATCGCTAATGTATTTCGGTGATTGGCAAGATCCTCGGATGAAAGATTACTCTCAAAGAAGCCAAGATTGCTATGATCGCTCTCTTGAATTAAGTGGCTATCCCGGTGAAGCGATAAAGATTCCTTATGAAAATACATATTTGCCTGGTCATTTTTATCGCTCACCATATGCTAAAGATGAAAAAGCACCGCTACTAATTGTAGTTCCTGGTCGAGACACCTGGGCAGATGACACTATCTGGGTAACTGATGCGGCAATTAAGCGTGGCATTCATGCTTTAACATTTGATGGTCCCGGTCAAGGAATGGCTTTGAGATTGCAAAACTTAAAATTTAGACCTGACTTTGAAAATGTGCTGGGACCAGTAATTGATTTTGCACAAGGATTAGATGAAGTAGATGACAATCGAATAGGCGCAATGGGAATGAGCTTTGGTGGCTTTCTAGTTCCCAGAGCTGCTTCATTTGACAATCGTTTGAAATTCATTATTTCTGATCCAGGCAACATGAACTGGGGTGGCATGATTGCTGGACGCTTAGAAAAAGCACTTAAAATGCCTGCAATGATCAGACCTAAGATGATTGACTTTGTTTTAAAAGATTATGAATGGAAGCACGGGGCAACTGATAAGACAATTATTAATGAATTGCAAAAGTACAATAATACAGATATCGTTGATGATATTAGGACAAAGACTTTAGTATTAGATGGCTCTGCAGAGGTTACACACGGTGCTGCTAAAAAGTTCTATGATGCTCTGAATTGTCCTAAAGATTACATGTTGTTTGATGAAAATTCCACTGCGCAGCAACATACACAAATGGGTGGCTATGCCACTGGAACGGAGTATATCATGAATTGGATTGAAGATAATATTTAGATTGGTGATGTCATATGAAAATATTTTTAATAGGTGCTACTGGTCGAACTGGTACAGATGTGTTAATGCAAGCTTTAGCACAAAATGATAAAGTTGTTGCTTACGCTAGACACCCACAGAAGTTGAGTGAACATTCCAACCTGAAGGTAATTAAAGGAGAATTGACTGATATTAATAGAATGTCTAGAGCAATGAAGGGCTGTGATGCAGTTTTAGTAACGCTGGGTAATCCAATGTCAAATAGTAGTGGTCGGCTATTTGCTTTTGCAATTTCAAATATCATTAAGGCAATGGATAACTCGGGTGTTAAAAGATTAGTTAGTCTATCTGCTTTAGGTGTAGGCAAGACTTATGACAATACCAGATATCCTTATAAAATGGGAGCTAAGGGATTCTTAAAGGGAAACTTTGCTGACCATGAAGCTGGAGAAAGTAAATTATTTGCGTCTGATTTAAATTGGACAACTATACACCCGGGTCCACTATTTAATGGTGATAAAACTAAGAAGCCACTAGTGAGGGATGCCGAATCGGGATTCAAAATGCCAGGTGCACCTCGTACTTATCGTGGTGATGTAGCTCAAGTAATGCTTAGAATAATCAATAATCCGAAAACGTACGGCAAGCAGCTAATTATGTGCTCAAAACAAGATAATGTGAAATAAGGAACATCATAAAAACATAGATCTGTTAATTATAATCATATTTTTACCCTTGCATTATTAACAAAACCCCACTTTTGTTAATAATTAATTACACTGGTGGGTAAGGTAATTGACAAAATGGTCATTTGTCAAAATAAGAACGGATGTATATTTACTATTAGCATAGAGAACTAAAGCTGCTATTGATCAACTAGAACAAATGAGCTGGATTAAGAAAGTTGGTTCTAGGCCTAAGCAACATCAATTGAATGTGTAGATTTTAGTGTACGCTAAAAGGCGTTACTTTATAGTGGTTAAAGCTATTGAGTAACGCTTTTTTATTTTAGTGAAAATTATAGTGATTAATTTTATTTAGATATTCCTTTCGTTGCCTCAAAGTAGAATTTGTAACACCACCAAAATGAATCCAATGACGATCTTGCATCCCTAATTGGTTGAGAGTTTTATTAATAAAAATACGTTTAATACCGTTTCCTAAAAAGAACTTGACATAAAAAGTTGGTGAAGTTGAAGTAGTCAGAACATAAGTATGTTTAATGTTGGTTAATTCGCCATGAATGCCAGTTTTGCTTACAGTATGTGATAAGCCTTTTCCTTCTTTCATAACTTTGTCAATAAAGCCTTTAAGCATTGACGGGATACTGTTCCACCAAAGTGGAGTAATGAAAATTATTGCTGAAGCTTCTTTTAAGTAATTTAAGTATTTTGTTACTAGAGGATCATGAGTTTTGCCAGTGTGAAATAAACGTAACTCTTCTTTATCATAAATGGGATTAAATTGTTCCTGATACAAATCAATTACTCTAAAGCTTTTGTGATTATGAGCTAAATTTGATTTTACTGATTCTAAAATTGCATGGTTAAAACTTTTTTCGTAAGGATGACAATAGATGATTAAGTAGTCCAATTTAATTCTTTCCTTTCAAAAATTGATCTAATGTGTATTCCAATAATTGTGCGTTCTAGTAAGTAATTGCTATTTAGATGAAGGGGGTTGATAATCGTTAGTGTCGATTAGGTGAATAGTTTGATTTATAAGTTGTTCTTCTGTTGTCATTTTTATCCTCTTTTTTATAATGCTGTTATTTCTACGATTAAATGATAACACCGTTATCATTACGCTGCAAAAAATTTATTATAATGCGAGCTAAGGAGAGTAAAAATTCGATTAATAGCCTGAATATAAGTAATGACTTTACCATATTTATTAAAAAAGGCACCATTTAGTAAGAGTTTTCAACCAATTATTAACATCTTGTTATTTGTGCCACTTTAATTGTTATACTTAGCTTATCTTTTAACAAAAGGAGAATAACTGTTTGTGAAGATTAATTGTCATGTTGATAGTTCGCTAGATGAGGAACATGGCGAAATTTGGGTTCGCCAAATCACTCCAGAGCTGACAAATCTACTTAACTATTTGAATGGTCATAAACAAGTTTTATGGGGTTACGCCGATGGTGAACTAAAACCTATTAACTATCAAGATATTTTTGCCATTCAAACGAGCAGCCAAGGAGTTGACATTACTACAATTAACCACCATTACAAGTACCATAAACGAATTTCAATTTTGAAGAATGAATTAAATGCAGATTTTATTGAAGCGTCCCAAAGTGCTATTTTCAATTTTCGTCATATTGATCACTTAGAATTGCTTGATAATGGAATGATTAACGTTATTCTGAAGAACCATCAACGTATACCAATAAGTCGTAGGAAAGTTAAAAATTTGAAAGAGAGGTTAGGCATATGAAAAAATATCATTTGTTGCTAATTAATGGGATAGCTCTGGGTGAATTATTTGGATTAGTATTCTCTCTCTTCTTTAGTTACCTCTATGGTTTAAATAATTATGTTCCTTCAGCTCCAACCTTTACAGATCATTTTACGCGTCCACTGAATGCCGTTTTAGTTTCAGTAATTTTGTGGGGTCTAATGGGATTAGTCTTTAGTGCTGGTGCATTAGTATTTAAAGTGAATTATTGGACACTTCGTAAACGTACGATTGTAAATTTTGCTGTTTATTACTGTGGATTTACCCCTCTAGCAATTCTGGCCGGCTGGTTTCCTTTAAATGTAACTAATTGGCTATTTTTCACTGGAATATTTGTCCTCGTTTACGTTTTAATGTGGATGATAAATATGTATTTGGTCAAACGAGAAATAAAACGAATCAATCAAAAAATTAGAAGATAATGCGCACAGGTCCCAATATTTTGCGTTTTTTTGATTTTAGTGAAAATTATAGTGATTAATTTAGATATTAACAATCAAAATTACAGTTTATTGTAAACTTGTATATACAAAATGTATAATTGTAATTACAAAGAGGCGGCGAAAGGATTGAGTATGATTACCCAGCAGCCCAAACGGGTTTTGTTTGGACATGAACTATATCCAAACATTTGGCTTAAAGGGGCTTTTATTTTACAAAAAATTACTAAGAAACATATCTTTGCGGATGGAAATAAGCGAACAGCTTATGTTGCTACTAAACTATTTTTGAAAAAGAATGACTATCATTTTGAATTATCTAAGAAGGAAGGCATTATAATGATGCTTGAAGTAACTACCAAAGAAGACAATGAAAAAAGCTCGCAATTAAATTTGCGAGCTTTTAGTATAAGTGATTAGATGAATCTACTCTGCTTTTTCCCTGAAAAAGAAATATGTAAATAAGCAATAAACTATAAAACCTAAGTATAGGATATTAGCAGAATTAATGGTGTTAATTACATATCTATCAAAAATATAAGCGAGTCCCAAAACAACAAAAAGATAGCCCCAACTGCCATAGATGAATAATCGATGTAGATTAGGTGGGAGATGCTTTTTATGTTTGATTAAAAGAGAAAGATAATTTCTTTGAAACGCATAAAATGCAAATAAGTATAAGGCTATGCTAAGAATTAGGAAGGTTATGCCCCAAGTAATAAGTGATCCCATACTAGAAAAGTGACTAAAGCCATTGATCATTGGCCCAATAAAACTTAAAACACTTAAAATGCTAGCAACGACAATGAATTTATCGTAAGTTTGATGAAATTCTTCAATTGTAGATGTCAATTTATTTCTTTGCTCAGGAATATCAAAGTTTTGCTGCTTCAGATGATTAAATTTACGCATAACAAGAAGACTATAAATTAATAGTCCAAACGCAATTGCAAGGGTAGCAACTGCTGCTGCATATCCGGTCATAGCAATAATCTGATATAGCTGCTTATTTGACTCGAAAAATCCTGCCAAAGGCATGCCAAAAGAAATCCATACAGGACTGAAAACAACAAGGGCTGCAGCTAAGGCACGCAAGTTTGAACTTTTCTTAGCAGCAGATAAATATTTTTGCACTAAGTCATCAGATAAAATAGGGAGCTTTTCATCTACTGGTACATCTTCTAGCTTTATTTCAAAAGATGGCGCACCACTTTTCAACAAATAATCTGTAGTAACACCGAACAGCTCTGATAAATTAACGATTTTTTCGATATCCGGAATAGATTGATCACTTTCCCATTTAGAAACGGCTTGGCGGCTGACATTCATTTTTTCAGCTAAGGTTTCTTGAGAAAGATTATTCTTTTTACGCAATTCTGCGATTTTTTGACCTAATCTCATGATTAAATGTCCTTTCTTCATTTGAATGATCTCAATTTATAAAAAATCTTAGTTGCAGACAACCACTTTTTGTTTGCATAGCATGCAACTAATGGTTGCAAATTGGGTGAAAGAGTAAAAAATCATACTGAAGTATTAATTATAAACCTTTATGGGACGGTTTTTATAAGTATTATTTCCTAGGAAATAGGTCAAAAGAAAATAGGAGTGATTTCAGATAGGAAAAACCTTTATACTTAAGATAGATAAAGACATTTATAAGTCAGTAAAAGGAGAAAGAGCGACTTTTGACTAAAAAGAAATTAATAAAAAAATACTGGTGGCTTGCTGCTATCTTAGTAATAATTTTGTGTGGAATATTTTTTCTACCTTGGAACTCCAAAAATAAAGTCCCTGTACATCATCGCTTAAAAAGGCAGCCTGCCTTAATTGATAATACAAGCACTCGTCCAGCAGCCTATTCAACAAAGCAATTTAAGGAGGTCTTGTCTAAAAATTATCCTGATGTATACAAAAATTTGAATTTTAAGCAAAAACCGACTTTTTATGTAATACCGGGTTTGATTCAATCAGCAGCAATTAAATATACTCCACCAAATCAGGGAAAACCTGGGATTGCTTATGACATGGATCCACAAGGTCTAGCGATAATTCACCACAAATATTTAATTATTTCCGCATATAGCAAAAGTAAAACTTTTGACTCAGTTCTTTGGGTACTCGATTTTAAGACGGGCCAGTTTGTAAAAACAATTGCTTTAAACAATATTGATCATGTCGGTGGTATCGCCTATGATGATGACCACGATCGCTTATGGGTAGCCACGATCAATCAATATCAACGAGCCCAAGTTCAATCAGTGACTCTAAAAGAAATTGAAAAGTATGATTTAAAAAAGCAAAAACGTCCGATCAAGTTTGAACATGCAACCAATTTAGCAGCTCCATTAAAGACATCATATTTGACTTATCATAAGCATAAACTTTATATAGGTTATTTTGACAAAATTCATGGTGGGCAGCTTTTTGCTTATAAGCTTAATAAAAAAGGTTTGTTCAAAAAAGATAAAAAGGAATATGATTTTGCCTTTCCAGATGAAAATTGGTCTACATATTCTCAAATTCAGGGAATAAGTTTCGACAAAAAAGATATTTTACTATCTGAATCGTATGGTGACTTTAATTCCCAACTATTAATTTTCAAGAATAAATTAGATAAGCCTAATTACAATCTTGATCCAGCTGAAGCTGATAAGATCATTGTTTTACCGCCGTATTTAGAGCAGATTATCGGAAAAGATGGAGAAATATACCTACTTTTTGAATCTGCTACAGCATTATATCGTCAAAATCCTAACGTAGTCCACATGGATCGGGTCGTTAAGTTAAAAGTTAAATTTAAAGATGGAGTGGCTACTGAAAGATAGCTACAAAATAAGGAGAGTTAATAATGTCGTTAATAATTAGAACGGTAAGAATGTCCGACCTAGACGCAATTGTTGAGCTTGAATCAAGCGCTTTTGACATGCCACAAGAGATGACGAGAAAAGATATGATTGGTCGAATTGAAAATTACCCTGATACCTTTTTAGTTGCACAAAAAGATGGCAAAGTAGTGGGACACGTTTTTGGTCCCGCAGCCGTGGATCGCTATATCAAAGATGAATTGTATTTTAAAAATCATCCTAATCGCAAGGAGGATCAGTACCAGACTATCTTAAGCTTAGCCGTTTTGCCTGAAGTGCGAAAAAATGGAATTGCGACACAATTACTCATGCAAATGGATAAGATTGCTAAAAAAGCAGGCCGAAAGGCTGTTTCACTAACTTGCTTACCAGAATTATTCAATTTCTATGAAAAGCGCGGTTTTGTCAATGAGGGAAAGACCTCAGAGGACATCCCTGATCCTGATGGGGTAAGTAGTTATAACATGGTCAAAGAGTTGAAATAAGAAGCCACTTGTGAAGGATGCGCTAATTTTTCCCATTGTTAAGTGCAAAATTTCGTGATATAACAACTAATATCTTAGGTACTTGCAGGCGATACCTAGCACAACATTGCCGTTGACAGAAAGGATATTCAATGAGAATTAATGTTTTGCAACATACGCCAAATGAAGGCCCAGGTACTATTGAGCAATGGGCACAAGATTATGGTCACGAGATGTATATCTATCACCCATATCAGTTTGGCAATCTTCCAACTGCTGAAGAAACTGATATGCTGGTAGTTCTTGGTGGTCCAATGAGTCCGAATGATGATCTGCCTTGGATTAAGCAAGAGCGGCTTTTGATTAAGCAGTTGCTTGACCAGCACAAGCCAATTTTTGGAGCATGCTATGGTGCACAACAGATTGCTAAGACGCTTGGCTATGATGTGAAAAAAGCACCACATAAGGAAGTGGGTTGGGCGCCAGTATATTTAAAGAGTAATCTTATCTCAGATATTCCTGAGAAGTTAACGGCCCTTCACTGGCATGAGGAAATGTTTGAAGTTCCAAAGCAAGCGGAGTTGCTCTTTAGCAGTGATTTGGTTAAAAACCAAGGATTTGTAATGGATAATGTGATTGGGCTTCAATTTCACTTTGAACCTGCGGCAGATAATGTGCGTGAAATTGCTATAAACGACGATCAGTATCCATTAGATCACAACGATTTGCACCAAACTAGCGAAGAGATTATTGCTCATGGTGTTCCTGCTGAGAATAAGAGAGTAATGTATCGCTTGTTAGATTATATTGCTGAGAGACAATAACGTTAGTTCGAATATATATCTAAAAACCGCGATCATTTTTTTGACCGCGGTTTTTGTATAGGGATGATGCATGATGAGAAATATTAGTTATCAGACGATAAAAACACCTATTGGTTTACTTGAAATTTCTGCTACTAATGAGGCGATTGTTACAGTTAAGCCAACGAAAATTGAAAAAGAATTAACATCTTCTGCAGCTTCTAGTAAATTAGTAGAAAAATGTGCCAAAGAATTAGAAGAATACTTTGCAGGTCAACGCCAGCAGTTTGATATACCATTAAACCCCGAAGGGACCGATTTTCAAAAGCGAGTATGGCGGACACTTGAAAAAATTCCATATGGTGAAATCAGAATTTATGGTGAAATTGCACAAATGATGGACAAACCGAAAGCTGCTCGAGCAATTGGAATGGCTAACCATAATAATCCGATTTTGATCTTAACGCCATGTCATCGCGTTGTTGGGGCTGATGGCAGCCTGACCGGCTATGCGGCCGGGATTGAGAATAAGAAGTATTTGCTTGAACTCGAGAAAATGAATGTCGGGCAATTTCATTAACTTGTTTACCAAAGCTATTTAATCTTTATGAAAAACAAAAGATGAAGGAAAAACTTCAGATGATCTTTCTGGTCGTGACGGGGTAAGTAGTTATAATATGGTTAAAGAGTTGAATTAAGAAACCTTATAAAGAAAGGTATACGCTAGTCAATGTTTACACGTTGGGTAGCGTTTTTTATGCTCTAAAATTTTCCATTCATGTTTAAATTCTAACCACTCATTTGAAAGTTCGATACACCAATCTTATTTATCGCTATTCTTTAGTTAAATCAAAGAAAGGAAAGTAATTCTATGTTAATTGAAACTTATGATTTAACTAAAAAATATGGTCAAAAGCTTGCTCTAGATAATGTTAATTTAAAAATTGATCGAGGTCAGCTTGTAGCCTATCTTGGTACAAATGGTGCAGGAAAGTCTACTACGATAAATATTTTAACTGGGCTGATGAAGCCGACTTCCGGCACAATCAAGTATGCAAATAATTTAAAAATTGGCGTTGTTTTTCAAAATAGCGTTCTAGATGATAATTTGACGGTCGAAGACAATCTTGATTTACGAGCCCGTATGTATAAAAATTTTTCTAAAAAATGGCTTAATCAACTAATTGATTTAATTGGAATTAAGAAATTTTTGAAACAAAAATATGGCACTTTATCTGGTGGACAAAGAAGACGGGTAGATATTGCTAGAGCTTTGATTAATCATCCAGATTTGCTATTTTTAGACGAACCAACGACAGGATTAGATTTACAAACTAGATTAGTAATCTGGAATTTATTACAAAAATTACAAAAACAGCAGGGCTTAACCATCTTTTTAACAACCCATTACTTGGAAGAAGCTGAAAATGCAGATCGAATGTATATCCTAGAAAATGGTGAAATTTTAGCTGATGGCTCAGCTCAGCAAATTAAAGAAAAGTATGCACCGACTAAATTGCTCATTGATGTCCAAGAAAAAGCAAAATTAAGAACTAACTATAAAGTAAGGATAGTCTCAAGTCATCAACTTGAAATTGATGGCTTACCTGCAAATGAAGTAATTCAGTTTTTAGATGAAAATCACAATATTATTAATGATTTTGAATATCAAAAAGGTTCAGTTAACGACGCTTTTATTAAGGTTGCAGGAAAGGAGCTTCAATAATGTTGGCTTTACTTCAAAGAAATATTAAAATTTACTTTTCAAATGTTCCGGGTGTAATTATGTCATGTCTCGGTGCATTGATTTCCTTCTTCATCTATATTGGCTTTTTACAAAAAAATTTAGAAAGCTCTTGGTCAAACGTACCCAAAGCTAGTGAAATGCTAGACTTGTGGATGATTGCGGGAATTATAGCGATTGCCGGAATTACTACATCATTTCAAGCATTAGGACAGTTAGTAAAAGATCGCGAAACTAGGACTAGTGATGACATGAAATTAACTGAGATTTCATCTGCTGGTCAAAATTTGGCTTATGTTTTATCTAGTTCATTTGTTAGCTTTGTAATGCAGATTGTTACTTTTATTGTTATGGGTGTTTATTTTACTGTAGTTGATAAAATTACAATTCCAAGCAGTGCTTATTTTCCAGCTTTAGGATATATGTTACTAGGAGCGATTGGAGCTACTTTGCTTAATGAGATAATTGTTTACTTTATACATTCATCGACTACTTTTAGTAGGTTGTCAGCAATTATTGGTGCAGCGGCTGGATTTGCAGTAGCGACTTATATGCCATATGGAACTTTATCTCATACTGCACAAACTTTGGTAAAATTAATTCCAAGTAGTTATGAAGCTTCAGCTATGAGAAGTTTATTGCTTAATCACATTAGTAAAAGTCAATTGAGCCCAAGTATGAGAACAGAATTGATTAATTATCTTGGAATTCATTTCAAGATCAATGGTTATCGTCTAACAACGCTTGATAATGCATATGTGATGCTGGGAATGATTGCATTGTTGATTGGAGTTATTGTAATAATGTCTTTTCAAGCTGATAGAAAGGCAAAAGCATAAGTTGAAAATTAAATTTCAAAAAGACTCATCCCTAGAATTAGACGAAATTGAAGTTGAAGTTCGAGCATTAGAAGAAAATACTACAGTTAAAAAATTAATTAATTATGTAAATAAATTTGGTAAACGAAATCGTTCTCTGTTACCAATTAAAACAGAAGATCGAATTGCTACAATTAAAGTAGATGATGTAATTAAGATTGAGGTTCAGTCGACAAGTTTAACTTATTTCACTACAAATGAAATGATAAAAACGTCGGGAAGACTGTATCAGGCAATCGAAAATTTAAATGAAAATTTCGTACAAGTTTCGCGGCATTCTGTTATTAATTTAAATTATTTGGAGTCAATTGAGAGTGGCTTTGCTGGTAATATGGTGGCAATCTTAGCAGGTAAGTTGAAAGCAGACGTTTCACGCCGCTATTTGCCGGAGTTAGAAAAGGAGCTGGGACTTTGATGAGATTGTTTGGTAAATGTTTTGACTACTTTGTTACAGGAATGGGCTTCGGTGCGATGTCTTATTTATGTATTTTAGCTTTTGCTAATCCTGGAGTTGCTCCAACTGTTAAAGGTGTAGTGTCTGTTTTTATTATTTCGGGATGTATTGGGCTACTTGCACTTCTTTTTAGTTCTGACTTACCGATCACCATTGCTATTGGAATTCATTTTGTGGGTACGCTTTTGCTGTTTTTATTAATGGAGTTAATCAATAATTGGCCAATTGATATTTGGACTTTATTAGTCTTTATCCTACTTTATGTTATTATTTGGATAATTTGTATTTTAGAACAGTTAAAAACAATTAATAAGCTTAACGATAGGATTAAGCGTAGAAATATGAATCGAAAATAGCAACAATTTATCTTAGCTAATCATGGAATAAGAGTAAGAAAGGTTAAAATCATGAAATTTAATACAATTGATGTCCATGGGTTAAAGATGTTTTACCGCGAAAGCGGTAATGAAGATTTGCCCGCATTTTTACTTTTACATGGCTTTCCAACTTCAAGTGCATTATTTAGAAACTTAATGCCAATGTTAGAAAATAACTTTCATGTAATCGCGCCAGACTATATTGGTTTTGGTCAATCAGCTTCACCAAGCCATACAGATTTTAAGTATACGTTTGAAAATTTAACTGACTATGTAGATGATTTTTTAACTGAATTGAGAATTGATAAGTTCTACATGTACGTCTTTGACTATGGTGCACCAATTGGCTTCAATCTTGCGGTGCGTCATCCTGAGAGAATCTTAGGTATTGTCAGTCAAAATGGGAATGTCTATCAAGAAGGTTTGGGCAAAAAGTGGGAAGGACGCAAAGAATATTGGGCTCACCAAACCAAGGAATTGCGTGAACAATACAAGTCCGCTTTTGCACCAGAAACAATTAAGGGTCAATATCTAGGTGGTGAAAAGCCAGGGGCTGTCGGTCCAGATGGTTATACTTTAGATATTTTTTACACGCACAAGCCTGATTATGCGGAAAATCAATCTGATTTAATCTTTGATTATCAAAGCAATGTCGCAAATTATCCTAAGTATCAAGAATATTTGCATCAATACCAACCGGAGCTGATTGCGGCTTGGGGCAAAAATGATCCAAGTTTTATTTATCCTGGTGCTCAAGCTTTTGAAAAAGATGATCCAAATGCGGAAGTTCATCTGCTTGATGGTGGACACTTTGTTCTTGAATCACATTGGCAAGAGATTGGCCAATTAATCTTAGATAAGTGGGCTAAATAAAAAACTCCCTAAAAAGGGAGTCTTTATCATTCGCAATCTCGATAAAAGTAAATATCGGCTTTATTTTCTTGAGCAGTTGCGCGGTAATCTCGATTATTAAAGCCACCAATTTCAAAGTGATTCTTTAAATAAAATAGGCAAGCTGACAAATTATTATCTTGTGCGATTGTATAAACGCCTTGCATTTTTAATGTGTGTGCTTCATTTATGCATGCTTCAATTAACTTACTGGCAATGTGGTGGCCGCGATAATTTTGGTTAACTTTTAAATCATCTAGATAAAGATACTTAAACATTCCTCTACTTAAAATTGCAATACCAACACATTTTTCCTTATCATAAGCACCAAAGTAAATTAACTCAGGATTGTATTGATAATCTTCATCAGGAAAGGGTTGTGAACTTATAGTTGAAAATTTTTTAATCTCATAGTCCCATAGTCCATTTTTTAAGCTTGGAATTAACTTACCCCAGATTTTGAATGGTTCGTTTGGCAAGTTAATATCTTTTTGGTTGGCTGCGTTTATTTTTTTGATTTCAATCATAATATTTAATCTTTCATTAGTAAAAAACTCCCAAGTTTCATTTTAAACTGGGAGTTTTACTTATTTAGTTAACTTATGTACTTTATGAGCTAAGACCATTTCTTTATTGCGGTCTTCATAAATAACGTCTTTAAGGTAGTACCATGGTACCATTAATGTACCGCGGTTATTCTTACGGAAAAGAAAATCAGCATGATGATTTTCAAGATGGCGTAAGTATCTTTTAGCATTTTGAATTTGAGTATGATGCTTCAAATTCAATCTTGGCTCAAAATCAATAATCTTGTGATTACTATTGAAAATTGGTCTTACCTTGTGATGCCAATGATGAGCACTAGCAACATGTTGGCTAACCTTTTTACCTGCTTCTACAATATTTTCTTTGGTGGCTAAACTATTCCGATCCTTCAACTCCGCATGTGGATCCAAATAATAGTTGCCTAAGCCATCTTGACGATAAAGCCGGAGCTTTTTAAATGACTGGTTCTTTTTATCCATCTTTACTTCAATAACGTCACCATTTTTGTCATTCATTAAGTACATGTGATGTTTTTTAGTGTAATTTACACCTTTCATGATCAGAAATTCACCCCTTATATATTGACTATACGCCGTATTATTATAGACATATTTTTATTTTATGCCAAGATAAAGAGCTCGAATTTAAAAAACTTTGATTACTTGATATAGTAGTCAAAGTTTTTTTCTTAGTGATAAGTGTTATTTACCTTTAATAACTTGGGTTCGGGGATTATGGGGAGTTTGTGCTTTAGAAATGACGCCTTTTTCAACTAACTCTTCTATTTGGTCGGGATCATAGCCTAACTTAGATAAAATTTCTTTATTATTTTCACCTAAGTCAGGAGCGCGATCATAAGTTGGCTGATAATTGGAAAGAGTAAATGGTAAACCAATCGTCTTAAAATTACCACGATTGCCGCCTTGATCGATGGTGACAATTGCACCATCTTTATTTAAATCAGGATCATTTTCAAGTTCGTACCAATCAAGAACAGGACCTACTGGCACGCCGGCTTTTCCTAATTCGTTAGTTAAAGTATATTTATCGTATTGCTTAGTATAAGACTCAATTAAAGGATAGAGTTCTTCTTTATGAAGCTGCCTATGTTGCCAATCGATAAATCTTGGATCAGTCTCCCATTCAGGATGGCCCATTGCTTCACAAAGCTTATCCCATTTCTTGTTTTCGTTTTGAACAACAATGTAAACATAAGCATTAGGATCAGTTTCCCAACCTTTAGCCTTGTAGGTCCAACCGATAACTTGTCCACCTTCAGTGTTTTCTGCACGTGGAATTGCTTTGCCCCATTTATAATTTGGATAAACTGCATAATGAGGTAGAGCACCGAGATTGTCGAGCATGATTTGATCACGCAATTTAATTCGGCAAAGATTTAAGACAGCATCTTGCATTGATTGATAAACAAAAGTTCCTTCGCCAGTATGTTCACGCTGAAGCAGCGCTGCTAAAATACCAATTGCTAGGTGCATACCGGAGTTTGAATCACCTAAAGCAGCGGCGGATTGGGTAGGAACGTTGTCTTGGCCCTTATTCCAGCCGGTAGCTGAAGCTGCACCGCCAGCAGATTGAGCAACTGGCTCAAATGCTTTAACATTTTCAAAACGTGAACCTTGATTAAAGCCTTTTAATGAAGCATAGATTAATCGAGGATTCATCTCATGTAATTTATCCCAGCCAAAACCATTTCTATCAGCAGAACCAGGGGCAATGTTTTCTACGAATACATCGGCTTTCTTAATTAAGTCGTACATAATCTTTTTACCTTCTGGAGTTTTAATATCAACAGTTAAGGACTTTTTATTGGCATTGAGTTGTAGGAAGTAAAGACTCCAGGAATCTTTAATATCAAGTAATTCGTTTCTAGTAGGATCACCAGTGTTAGTACGTTCAATTTTAATAACTTCAGCACCTAGCCATGCTAAAAGTTGTGTACAAGAAGGACCAGACTGTACTTGAGTCCAATCAATAACCTTGATTCCTTTTAGTGGAGCATATTTGTTTTGCTCGTTTTTTTCATTTTCACTCATTTTTATTCCTCGTTCTTTTTTACTTTATCTTCTAGTGGTTTTAAGTTTAATACAGGATTGAGATTGCCAATATGGCCGGATTCTTTTCCCATTGATGGATCGATTTGAACATCGATAATATTTGGACGATCCGACTCAACCGCTTTAAAAAATGTGTCCTTCATTTCTTGATAATTTGTGACAAAATAATTGTCACCGCCAAATGCCTTTGCTAATAAATCATAACGTCCGGTTGGATCAAGAGTAGTTGGACCTAATTGATCAGGCACCACATTGCCAATTCCGTTATAAATACCACCATTATTGATAACTACAACTGTGATCGGTAATTTGTAGCGACAAATTGTTTCAATTTCCATTCCATCGAATCCAAAAGCACTGTCGCCTTCAAGCGCTACGACGTTTTTTCCCGTTTCAATAGCACTTGCAATTGCATAACCAAGTCCAACACCCATAACCCCCCATGTTCCGGTATCAAGGCGGTGACGAGCTAGCTGCATTCCGATCATATCGCGCCCAATATCTAAGGTATTGGCACCTTCACTTACCAGATAAGTATCGGGATGTTTTTGGAAATATTCGTTAATTGGTTCAATAGCACCATAATAACCAAATTTAGGATTAGTTTGACCAGCTGCAATTCTTTTAGCAAATTTAGCATCGTTTTTAGCAGTGTCTGCTGCAATTGCGTTTAGCCAAGTTGAATCAGTCTTATATTTAATCTTTGTAAGAGCTGGGATCAATTTTTTCAAGATAGAAGTCAAATCACCCTGCAGTGGGGCATCAATTTTTTGTGATGAATCAAATTGACTAGCATCAATATCTAATTGGATAAATTTGGCATCAGGATTAAATTGTGGGGCATTGCCATAAGAGAGCATCCAATTTAATCTAGCACCTACTAAAATGACTACGTCGGCATTGTTAAGCGATAATGAGCGAGCTGCAGCAGCTGAATGTTTGTCATTATCGGCAATCACGCCTTTGGCCATTGACATCGGAAGAAATGGAATATCAGTTTTAGAAACTAAGTCTCGAAGCTGACTTTCACAGCGATCGTATGCGGCTCCTTTACCAATGATTAATAAAGGTCGTTTGGACTTTTTAATAATACTTACGGCACGATCAATTGCTTGATCACTAGGAGCTTGACTAGGAGCTGGGTCGACTAGTTTGTATATTCCGAGGTCTTTTTGATCTAGTTCTTGATCAATAGCAGAAATAGTATCTGCAGGTAAATCTAAATATACACCACCCGGTCTGCCTGACACCGCAGTTCTGATTGCACGAGCAACGGCTAGCCCAATATCTTGAGGACGATCCACACGGTAGGCTTTTTTACAAAAAGGCTTAGCAATATTGTATTGATCCATACCTTCGTAGTCACCTTGTACCAAATCAATAATGTGGCGTTCAGATGAACCAGAGATCATAATAAGCGGAAAACAGTTTTTGTTTGCTTGTGCTAAAGCTGTTAATCCATTTAAAAATCCAGGCGCAGAAACGGTCAAGGCAACTCCAGGTTTTTTTGTCAAAAAACCAGCCGCCGCCGCAGCATTAACTGCAGAATCTTCACGCCGAAAACCATAATATTTCATCCCACGTAATTCAGCTAAACGAGCCAAGTCAGTAATCGGAATTCCAACGATTCCATATAAATTATTGATCCCATTGGTCTGGAGAGCTTTAATCAAAAGATTAGCACCAGTTTTGTCTAATGTGTTATTTTCCATAATTCTATCTTTCTATATATCTGTACCTATATAAGCTCGTTATAAACTTATTTGTTAAAATTTACAAATAAGATGAGTCAAGTAAATTGCTCGTAGAGCCAATAGACAAGGTTTTTAAGTAAAATAAAAAACACCTCAGATTTATTTTGACCTGAGGTGTAGGATTATTTTTTAAGATTCAATTATTCTATCTTGGAACTGCATTTTTCTTCTTGCTTTACTGAATTCAATATGTAACATCGAAATGCCAGCACAGAATATTATAGCTAGCCATTGAACAAAATTGAGATCCACAAGGTGAAAAATTTCTTGCAATTGTGGTGTAAACAAAATTACTCCCATAAAGAGGGTAGAAATAAAAAATGAGATAAGCAGCCACGGATTGCGTAGAAAACTCTTTTTAGTAATCGTTTCAACGTTGGAATGTAAGCTAAAGCTACGTAATATTTGACATGAGGCAAGTACGCTAAACGCCATTGTTTGCCCAGTAGCATAATTTTGCCAGTTGCCTATTATAAAAGCGGCTAAGGTTAAAATAGCAACTCCGAATCCCTGAAAAAGAATTTGCTTAACAAGACCTTTTTCAAATAGAGTACCCATTTTTGCGGGCTTTTGCTGCATTATATCGTTTGCAGCTGGATCTACCCCTAAAGCTAAAGCTGGTACAGTTGCAGTAGCTAAGTTAACCCAAAGTATATGAACTGCCAGTAGCGGCGCATCCCAGTTGAAAATAGTAGCTAAGGCCAGTGTTGAAATTTCTGCAATATTGCCGACTAATAAAAAGTGAATGATCTTTTGAATATTCCGATAAACCCGTCTGCCTTCTTTAATGGCACTAACAATTGTTGAAAAGCTGTCGTCTAGTAAAACCATGTCCGAAGCTTCGATAGCAACATCCGTCCCGTTTTGACCCATGGCAATACCGATGTGGGCAGCTTTTAGAGCAGGAGAGTCATTAACCCCATCTCCTGTCATTGCTACAATTTCATTATTCCGTTTTAAACTTTCAATGATACGCAATTTATCACTAGGAGAAACTCGTGCAAAAACGGTAGCTTTTTTGACACTTTCATCCAATTGCTTATCTGACATTTGGTTTAATTCCTTACCAGATATTGCGAAATCACCGTCTGTATAAATATTTAATTGTTTTGCGATTGCAACTGCCGTTAATTTGTGGTCACCTGTAATCATAATGGTTTTGATACCGGCATTTTGACAAGTTTGTACAGCTTGTGCTGCATCAGAGCGTGGCGGGTCAATAAGCCCTACCATCCCAATAAATGTTAGTTTCTCTTCTAGTTGTGAGTCTTTAGGACAATCTGAAGGTACAATCTTTTTGGCAAATCCGAGAACTCTTAAAGCATCATTTGCCATGATTTGGTTAAGAGCCAAGATTTGCTCCTTCTTAGCGTTTGTTAATTCAGTTTCACCTGTATTGTCAATTAAGATTTTG
Source organism: uncultured Lactobacillus sp. (assembly GCF_947367085.1). Taxonomy (GTDB): domain Bacteria; phylum Bacillota; class Bacilli; order Lactobacillales; family Lactobacillaceae; genus Lactobacillus. Next base: position 26,590 of record NZ_CANBCP010000007.1, read on the forward strand.
TCGCAACGTGAAAGTAGTTCATCAATAGCACCTTTTGTATAGGCGATATTTTGATCATCAATATGATGAACCGTTGTCATTAATTTGCGATCTGAATCAAACGGCTTTTCACTAAGTCGTGGATAAGATTTTCTAAGATCTGTAAGATTAAATTTAAAATGATCAACTAAATGTAGTAATGCTCCTTCAGTTGGATCACCAATAGTTTTAGTAGGATTACTTTTGTCAAAGTTAGCATCATTACATAAACATGCAGCCAAGGTTAGTTGTTTACTTACATAATTTACGGGAAAATCATTGATTTTTCTGATTTGGTGGTTAGAAAAGTCATGACCTAAAGCAAAATGAGTCACAGTCATCTGGTTACGTGTTAAGGTTCCAGTTTTATCACTACAGATAACAGTGGCATTGCCTAAAGTTTCAACGGCTGGAAGTTTTTTGATTAATGCTTGATTTTTTGCCATTCGCTTGACAGATAGCGCCATGACAATACTTGCAGTTGCAGGTAATCCTTCTGGTATGATGGAAATTGCTAAAGAAATTGCCACTAAAAATTGTGGCACAATAGGACGATTGTATACAATTCCGATTGCTAAGATAGCTACACAGATAATGAGACCAATGATAGTCAGCTTTTTGCCGATATCGTTTAATTTTTTCTTTAATGGAGTTTCAACATTATCTTGTTTCGCAATTAAACCAGCAATTTGACCAATTTCGGTATTCATTCCAGTAGCTACTACAATTCCTTTACCATGTCCGCAAGTTACAATTGAACCAGCGAAGGCCATATTTATTTGATCAGCAATAGGGCAGTCAATTGTCAATATCGCGTCAGCTTTCTTAGAAACTGAGATTGATTCTCCAGTTAAAGCTGATTGTTCAACTTTAAAGTTAGCTGTTTCAATCAATCTAAGATCGGCCGGAACCTTGTCTCCAGCGCTCAATTCTACAATATCTCCAACAACTAATTCTTTTGCTGGAATAAGTTGTTGAGTTTTTCGAATAACGCATGCAGTAGGGGCAGCTATCGAATTTAAGGCAGCTAAAGAACTCGTGGCCTTTTTTTCTTGAATAATACCGATTAAGGCATTTAAAACAATAATTGTCAAAATTACGATAGCCTCAACCCATTCATGTAAGACTCCAGCTAATAAACTAGCTGTTAGTAAAATAAAAATCATCGGATCCCAAATTTGTTCTTTGAGCAAGGTGAAAAATGACTTGGGAGGTTTTTGGGTTAGCTCGTTTAATCCCTGTTTTGCTAAACGCTTTTGAGCTACTTCTTGACTGAGCCCACTGCTATTTGAATTTAAATTTTGAAAAGCTGCAGCGTAGTGTTCACTATAATGCAGCCGTGACCTGTGATTATCCATAAAGGATATATCACTCCTTTCTTATTCTTTGATATGGATATAATTATATTTAATACTATATAATTTTGTAAAAATATATGCTTGTCAAAAAGGCTACCTAGTAAATTACTAGATAGCCTTGATTCGATATTTAAAGAAATAATAGATAAATTAATCTAATAAATCATATTTCAAAGTCATTAAGCCATGACCTTCGTTAACCATGTTGCCAAGCAATTCAACAGTATTGTTGTAAACAATATCAGCCATCTTTTGGTTAGCAGCATCAAGTTTATCTTGAAGTTCATCGCCGGAATAGTTTGTAGCTTCTTGATCAGTTTCATGTTGAACTTGGTGGCATTGAGCCAGACTCTTTTGTTCAAAATCGGCTTCTAATTCGCCGTACACACGAAAGTTAGTATCACCAAGTTGAGCAGTCAACTTGTTAAGCCAGAAAATCTTGTTTAAATCAAACTTAGGTCCCGTTTGAAAACTTGCTGGAGTAGTTGTGATGTTAGTATAAAATGGCACCATACTGTTAAAAGTATTTGGTCCAAAGGCTAACCATTGAACACCAGCGATTTTTTCTGGAACGTCATTTCTAATTTGCAAGATATGAGTTTCAAAGTTACGGTTAATTCCAATTGGACGGAAAGTTTTCTTTTGTTCAGCAGTTCCTTGATCGCCGTAAGCATCAAATGGTGTATCTTGGTAGTGAGAACTTTCAGCCCACTTAATATCTTCAATACTAATTTTGCGATTGGCATGGCAAATAAATGGTTGATCTTGATCACTAGGCTCGCCACCAAAATCAGGATTAAAGAAGTTGTGGATATACCAAGCACGAGGATTGTTATAGTGAGCATCTTTGATAGTGGATGAACCAAAAATATGACGCAAGTTATAACCTTCTAAATCAGGATTTAGGTGATATTTTTCAATTAAGTTTTGTAAATCTTGACTAGCAATGAAATCAGGATCGTCAAACTTGAATTCATCAATGTTTAAACGGTTAGGAGCAATTACATAAGCGTCATCTGGAATACGGCGGCCAGCCCAATGATGACCACCAATAGTTTCTAAGTACCAGATTTCATCTTTATCAGAAAATGCCATACCATTCATTTCGTAGGTGCCATATTTTTCTAATAAGTATCCCACACGCATGACGCCTTCACGAGCATTATGGATGTAAGGAAGAGTTAAAGTAACAAAGTCTTCTTCACCTAAACCGCCATTTTCTAATAATGGGTCGACTCCTTGGATACGAGAGTTGGTGGTGATTGTTTCAGTAGCAGTCATTGCTACGTTGTCAGAATTGATACCAGCTGCAGCCCAAATGCCATTTTTACCTGATGCATCGGGTGCGCTAGTGTAGCGAAGAGGGTTAGGTAAAAGATCGCTATCGTCAATTTTTTGATGACTGATGACACTTTCATAGTGCTTTGGTTGATCATCTGGCATCACAACATCAAAGCGTTCGGGGATAATTGTGCGTCCGCCATCTTCACTACGAGCAATCATAGTTGAGCCATCAATCGTTGCTTTTTTGCCGACTAAAATTGTGGTACATTCGGTTTGTTTCATAAAATTTATGTGGTCCTTTCTTATTCTCTATATCTATATTGTAAGTAAAAAATATTCTTTTTGCCAAAAAAGTTTGACAGATAAAAAAAGTCTATTTATACTTATGTTAATTATTTTTTAGGAGTTTTAATCATGAATACACAAGCTTTCTTTATTAATAATAGTTGGCAAAGCCGGTAGATCGGGTTGTGGAGTATAGATGCAACCTGAGATTTCCAGATTGTATCTGTGCCGGTTGTGTATTTGGTGTAGCCTGCATGGAAGTAACATGCAGGCTTTTTCTTTAGATTTTTTAAGTAGGAGCCTGGATGCAGGTTCCTATTTTTTGTTTGGAGGAAGAGCTATGAAGCGAATGTATGGCTTAATTGCAATTTTAGTGCTTTTTTTAACGGTTGCTTTTTTTAAAGAAGATCAAAATAAAACAAAGCAAACTCAAATACCAGAAGTTGGTGTCTTGACTTTGATGCATCATCCTTCTTTGGACGAGATTTATCAAGGGTTTTTGGATGGATTAAAGCAAAAAGGTTATCGAGATGGCAAGAATATCAAAATTGATTATCAAAATGCCAATAATGATCAAAGTAACTTGCAAACCATGTCAACACGCTTAGTTGATCAGCGTCCAAATGTTTTAGTAGGAATTACGACACCGGCCGCTCAAGCTTTGGCTAATGCCACAACTAATATTCCGATTGTTTTAGGTGCAGTAACTAATCCTCAAACAAGTGGTTTAGTCAAAAATATGGCTCATCCCGAAGCAAATATTACTGGCGTTTCAGATGCAGCTCCAATTAAACAGCAGCTTCAGCTGATTAAAGAATTTATGCCTAATTTACAAACACTGGGAGTTATTTATACCTCAAGTGATGCTTCAGCAGTATCAGGCTTTCATGAAATTGAGGCAGAATGTCGAAAAATGCATATAAAGTTAAAAGCCTTCTCAATTGCCAATAGTAACGACTTAAATCAAGTCTCTGAGCAAATGTTTAGACAGATAGATGCAGTAATTGTGCCAACTGATAATACGATTGCAGGAGCAATGCAAACTTTAGTAAAAAATGGTAATGCAGCAGGTAAACCCATTTTTCCAGCGGCTGCAAACATGGTTAAGCAAGGCGGATTAGCTACTTACAGTGTTAACCAATATGAATTAGGAAAATTAACAGCAGATATGACTGTGGATATCTTACATGGTAAAAAAGTTTCTTCATTACCAATCAAACGTATCCAAAAAGGACAGCCTGTGATTAACCTTAAGCAGGCAAAACGTTTGAAAATCAAGGTTCCTGAAAGCTTTCTCAAGCAATGTGAAAAACAAGGGGTGGTATATCGATGAACTTAGTAGTTTCAGCAATTGGACAGGGTCTGTTATGGGCTTTGCTTGGATTAGGATTATATTTAACTTTTAGAATTTTAAATTTTGCGGATATGACTGTTGAAGGAACTTTTCCTTTAGGCGCTGCAGTAGCAGTAGCTTGTATTTCAAAGCAAATGAACCCATATTTGTCTACTTTAATGGCACTTCTGGCGGGAATGTTAGCCGGGTTAATTACCGGGCTTTTATACACTAAAGGTAAGATTCCAATTTTATTAGCAGGAATTTTGACGATGACGGCTATTTATTCGGTCAACCTACGTATTATGGGAGGCTCTAATATATCTTTATTAGGTAAAAAGACCTTGTTTACTAATCAATTTTTACACAGCCTGCCCCAATATTTTGACAGCGTCATTTTAGGATTGATTGTGGTAATAATTATTACTTTACTGCTTATCTTTTTCCTGAAGACTGATTATGGTCAAGCCTTTATAGCGACAGGAGATAATCCTGTTATGGCAAAATCGCTGGGGATTCATACTGATTCAATGGTAATTGTTGGCTTGATGCTTTCTAATGGAATTGTAGCTTTATGCGGTGCTTTAATTGCGCAAAATAATGGTTATGCGGATATTAATATGGGAATTGGGACGATTGTTATTGCTTTGGCCTCAATTATCATTGGAGAAGTAGCTTTTGGCGAATTAACATTAAATCAGCGTCTTATGGCAGTCAGCTTAGGAAGTATTATTTATCGTTTGATCTTATTAGCTGTTTTACAGTTAGGATTTTCTGCTAATGATTTGAACTTAATTTCCTCAATTGTCTTGGCAATTTGTATGATGCTGCCACAACTTGAAAAAATAATTAACATTAAACAGCCAATTATGAAGGGAGTGAAAAAGCATGACTGAGCCTATTTTAGAACTTAAAGATGTTAAGACCACCGTTAAAACTGCAGATGGTCAAGTAGTGCCAATACTAAAAGGTATTAATTTAAAAATTAATACTGGAGACTTCATTACTATCATTGGTACAAATGGTGCGGGGAAGTCCACTTTATTCAACACAATTGCAGGAAACTTGCGTGTTACTAGCGGGCAAGTTATGCATAATGGTGAAGATATAACTAAATTGCCAGAAGAAAAGCGAACGAAGTTCATTAGCCGGGTTTTTCAAGATCCAAAGTTAGGAACGGCTCCGAGAATGACGGTGGCTGAGAATATGTTATTAGCAACTAAAAGAGGGATGAGACGTCCGCTTTTATTGAGAAAGTTAAAACAAAAAATGCCCGATTTCATTGAAATGGCAAAGACTATGAACAATGGTTTAGAAAACCGAATGAATACATTTGTAGGTGGCCTTTCAGGTGGACAAAGACAAGCATTGAGTTTTTTGATGGCAACAATTACCAAGCCAGATATTTTGCTGTTAGATGAACATACGGCTGCTTTAGATCCCCATACTAGCCAAAATTTATTAACTGTAACTGATCAAAAGATTAAGCAAGATAAACTAACTGCGTTGATGATTACTCACCATATGGAAGATGCTTTAAAATATGGAAATCGCTTATTAGTTTTAAAAGATGGTCAAGTCAAAGCTGATATTAGACAAGATCAAAAACAAAAACTGCACGTAGCAGATTTATATGATTTTTTTGAAGATTAAAAAAGGCAGCGTCTATTGTAGACACTACCTTTTTTAGATAGAATATTTCTAACTATTTAGGATGAGGAACGTACGTGTGAAGAAAAATAATATACATAAAATTAGTTTATTTTCTGCAGTTATGCTGGCACTTAATTCATTAATTGGTTCTGGCTGGCTCTTTGGTTCTGGTTCTGCCGCTCGAATTGCTGGTCCTGCTGCAATTATTTCTTGGATAATTGGTGCTGTGATTATCATTGCAATTGCGCTAACTTATGTAGAATTAGGGACTAGCTTTCCAGAAACTGGTGGAATGAGTAAATATGCTCAATATAGTCATGGGCCACTCTTAGGCTTTATTGCAGCTTGGGCCAATTGGATCTCTTTAGTTACTTTAGTGCCAATGGAAGCAGTAGCTGCGGTTCAATATATGTTATCTTGGCCATGGCAGTGGGCTAACTGGACAAAGCATTTTATGAATCAAGGCACGATTACGACTAGTGGCTTATTAGTAGTCTTTTTATTCATGTTAATTTTTACTTTGATTAACTTTTGGTCAGTCAAACTTATGACGCACTTTACAAATTTGATTTCGATCTTCAAAGTTTTACTGCCAACATTGACGATTGTGATGTTAATGATTTCTGGCTTTCATACTAGCAATTTTGGTCATGACTTACACAGCTTCATGCCATATGGTAGTCGGGCAATTTTTGAAGCAGCAAGTGGTGCTGGGATCATCATGTCTTATGATGCCTTTCAAACAGTTATTAATATTGGTGGAGAATTAGAAAATCCGCGTAAGAATATCATTCGAGGCGTCTTAATTTCGATGTTAGTGACAGCTGCGATTTATATCATGCTGCAAGTGGCATTTATTGGTGCGGTTGATCCCAAAATGGTAGCTAGAAGCTGGCATGGCGTTAACTTTAGTTCCCCATTTGCGGATATTGCAATCTTACTTGGAATTAATTGGCTAGTTGTTTTGCTTTATATGGATGCTTTTGTTTCTCCATTTGGAACAGGGGTTGCTTTTGCTGCAACGGCTTCTCGAGCACTAGCTGCTATGACGCATAACAAGCATTTACCAGCGTGGCTGGGAAGACTTAATAGAAGATATTTGGTTCCTCGTTTTGCGATGGTCGCCGATTTAATCTTGGCGATGATTTTAGTTAGTGTGTTTAGAAATTGGAACTTGTTAGCTACTGTTATTACTGCGGCAACATTAATTGCGTATTTAACAGGTCCTGTCACAGTGATGTCTTTAAGAAAAATAGCTCCCAATTTAAATCGCCCATATCATCCAAGCTACATGAAGTGGTTAGCTCCTGTGACATTTATTTTAACGAGTTTAGCTATTTATTGGACAATGTGGCCGACTACTATTCAAGTGATTTTTGTGATTGCTTTAGGAATTCCAATTTATCTTTATTACGAGATTAAACTTAAGCAAAAATCATTTAAACAAGAGTTTAAACATGCTGCTTGGTTAATTTTGTATCTTGTATTTATGTCATGCATGTCTTATGTGGGTAGTGAAGGCTTTGGCGGAATTAACTGGATACAATATCCGTGGGACTTTTTAGTAATTGCAATTATCTCATACGGCTTTTATCGCTACGCAATTGCCAGTTCTTTGAAAAAAGTTGATGACAGTGTGATCGCAGTTAATGAGAAGGTGAAATAAAAAGGGATAGAGAATTTTTAATTGGTGTAACTGATGCTATTTCATGATAGAATAAATTTGATATGACAAATTTAGAACGAAGATGAGTAGATGAAAGAGACACCCAAATATTTATTAATTGCCCAACGATTAAAAGAATTAATTACTTCTGGCGAATATAAACCTAATGACCAATTACCAAAAGAATATGATTTGGCAAATTCATATAATGTGAGCAGAATTACCGTACGAACAGCTCTTCAAGAATTAGAAAACGAAGGTCTAATTTATAGAATCCAGGGGGCCGGTACTTTTGTAAAAAGTCATTCACTGACACAATCTACAATTCAAGGGAGCTTAGAACCTTTAAATTTAAAAAAATATCATTTGAAGCTAGTTGATTTTGAAGTGGGGCAAGTACCAAAATTAATTCAAGAAGGCCTAGATTTAGCGCCATATGATGTGGTTTATACGATTAAGAGAATCGCTTTAGATAAAGCAAAAAAGTTGATTGCTTTTCAAAGATTATTTATTCCTGCTAAAGTAATTCAAGGTCTAAATATGAGTATGATGGAAAATTCTATTTACCCAATTATTGCTAAAAGAGTAAATGACAAACCTCAAAAAGCTGTTCGTGAAATCACCTTAACTAAAGCTGATGATGAACTGCAGGCCGAAAATGAAATTCCAGCAGGTTTAGTTCCTAAAGATGAGCCTGTCTTAAAATGTGTTCAACATTCATATTTATCTGGGGGTAAACCATTTGAATGGAATGAAACCTACTATCGAATTACCCAAAGTCCTCTCAAACAAGTAATTGTTTTATAAATAAAAATGTCAAAACTAAAAGTTTTGGCATTTTTTGTTATATCAAATATTGACAAAATTATAATTTGTTATAACATTTAATTGTAAGCGGTTACTAAAGCCTTGGAGGGAAAATTATGAAAGATTTTACTAAGACTTCTGGATGGCAGAAGTTTAAAAATACATTTATTAAGACCGCAGGTAAAATTGCGGGAAATAGATTACTACTGACGCTGCGTGATACGTTCGTATTAGTTGCAGCAACAACTATGATTGCTGGTTTTGCAATCATGATTCAAAACGTTATTGTTGATCCAGTGAATGGACTTATTTTTGGTAAACAAGGTCTTCAGATTGGCCGTCTTATTTCTGGGTCATGGGGTGCGTGGGAAGCATCTGGCTTTTGCCATGTTTTAAAGACGATTGCAAACCTGATTGCCTTAGTTTCAAATGGTTCTTTGAATATCTTTTCATTATTAATTGCGATTGTCTTTGCTTATGAAGTTTCAAAGCACTATTTTGCTGATAAAGAAGAGCACATGACAGATGTATTATTTGCTATCGGTGCATTTTTTATCTGCTTACCTTGGAACTTTAAGTATGCTATTGCTGGTACTAAGAAAACTGTTGATATCTTAAATTATGTTGATACACAATACTTTGGTACACAAGGGGTATTTGCAGCTGTTCTTATTTCAGGATTTGCTGTTTGGCTATATAACTTTTTCTTGAATAAACATTTTACGATTAAGTTGCCAGATTCTGTGCCACCAGCAGTTGCACAAAGTTTTGCCTCATTAATTCCTGGTACATTTACTTTGGGTATATTTATTATTTTAACTGGTATTTCAACTGCATGTACTGGTAAAACGATGCCGGTCTTATTCTTATCAGTCTTGCAAGCACCAGCTATGGCAATTGCTAAGACTGGAGCATTTGCGTTTGTTTCTCAGTTTACTTGGAGTTTATTACAATGGTTCGGTATTCACCCAACTTCAATTTGGGGACCAATCTTTGGTTTGACTTGGACAATTAACGATACCCAAAATATGCTGGGACAAGCTCACCACATTTATTCAACTTTGTTCATGAACTTCTCCACTATTGCTGCTGGTACTTTCTCATTGTCACCAGTTCTGGCAATTATGATTGCATCAAAGAGAGTAGGAGTTCGTAAAATTACAAAAGTTGCTTTACTTCCAGCTGTTTTCAATATCTCAGAACCTATTACTTTTGGATTGCCAATTGTTTTGAATCCAATTTACTTTATTCCATTTGTATTAGCTCAACCGATTGCCTTCTATATTGGTTTGTTCTTTACGAAGATTGGGTTTATTGCTCCAATTGTAAACAACGTTCCATGGACTGTCCCAACTCTTCTTTCAGGATTGTTGTATACAGGAAATATTCGTGGTGTGATTGTGCAAGCGATTGCTTTAGTTGTGACGACACTACTTTATATTCCATTTGTGAAAATTGATAATAAGTTAAATGCTGAAAGGATCCAAGAACAAGAGATGGATCAAGCGTTAAAAGAAGATGGACAATAATGAAGTTAAATCAAAATATATTAGCTGATTATTTTCAAGATGGGATGGTTTTACCCAGGAATAAAGAATTTTATTTAGGAGGTAAAGTTGCATCTGAAAGTTTGGTGAAGATTAGTTTTAATGGTAAAACTACTAATGTTTTAAGTGATGATTTAGGCAACTGGCACCTACATGTTGGTGCGATAAGTAACTTTAATGGTGAAGCTGAGATTAAAGTTATGTCTAACAAGCACAGCCAAGTTATTAAGAATCTTCACTTAGGAAAAGTTTATTTACTTAGTGGACAGTCAAATATTGAGTATCGTTTAAAAGATGAAGCTGACTTTAGCCAGGTTAAAAAGGATCTAGATAATTGTAAATATCAAAATCTATATTATTATAATGTTCCTCAAATTGATTTTCTTGATTCAAAAACTGGCAAGATTTTACCCAAAGATCTAAAAGAAGAAACCTGGCATCATGTTAATTCCAAAAATGCTGGTGATATGTCTGCAGTAGGTTATTATATGCTACAAAAATTATCTGAGATCAATCCACATGAGCCACTAGCTATCGTAGACTGTTTTAAAGGTGGCACGAGTGCTAGTGTTTGGATTGATAAAAGAGATTTATCATCTGATCCGGAACTAAATGAAGCATTCATCAAGCCATACCAAAAAGCAATTGCAGGTAAAACAAAAAAAGATTTTGACCAAGAAACTAAAGAATATAACCTCAGAGTTGAAAAACATAATCACGATCTTAATGAGTACCTAAGATTGCATCCCGACACAACACTCAGTGATGCTAAAAATATCGTTGGCCACACTCCGTGGCCGCCTCCCATGAGACCGGAATTATTTACTCGGCCAGCTGGACTTCATCAGACTATGATGGATCAGATTAAATATGGAAGCTTTAATATGCTGATTTGGTATCAAGGTGAAAATGATACCGATCGCGCACAGTATTACCATAAATTGTTACCCATGCTAATTTTTACGTGGCGTAAGACTTTAAAAGATCCATCTTTACCCATTAAAGTGATTCAGCTGCCTGGATATGCAGATTATCCACAGGATTCGGCAGCGCTTATTCGCCAAGTTCAATTAGATACAAGTCGTCAACTAACCAACGCTGATTTAGTTTCATTCGTTGATGGTGGAGAAGAGCATAATATTCATCCTACTCACAAAAAGAAAATGGGACGTAGATTAGGCAGCATAGTCAGTGGGAGAAATTATCTAGGTAGTCCTTATGTGGATAAAGTCATCCAACAAGATAAAAGAATACTTCTACATATCACTCGCTGTGAAAGTTGCAAGCTTTCTGGAAAAGCGACTATCAAGTTGATTGGTGGTCAGCAAAGCCGCTCTTATGAGGTTCAAGAATCAGATTTGAATAAAAATTATATATCTATCCCTCTCAAAATAAATGATCTTAGGCAAATCTCTTATGGATATGAAAACTATCCTCAAAATATTGGACTTTATAATGAACTGGACTATCCACTTTCTCCATTTAAGATTGAAGTGAATAACGTGTAATTAAATGCTAAATCAATTAACTGATCAATTAATTGAGAGCAAGATTTTTTATTCTATAGGTAGGATAGACTTAACTTAACTATTCAATAAATTTTATGAGTGAAATATATCAGCGAACCGAATCATTTGATTCGGTTTTTATTTTGCGGATTGAGTCGCGAATAACTAACTTACTATTGAAAATAATGCGAATAGACATGTTTCTACCGCTAGACACCCTAGCTTTAATAGTATCAACTGCTAATTTTCCCATTTCAAAAGAATCGATATGAACAGAAGATAGTGAGGGCGAGAAATACTTTGCACTTTCAATATCGTCAAAACTAAAAATAGAGATATCTTGGGGAATTTTTAACCCTCTTTCTTTGATAGCTTTATAGACTCCAATTGCCATTGGATCACTTGCTACAAGAATAGCAGTTGGAGTGAATTCATTGAGTAATTTTTTTGTGTTTTGATAACTATAATCAGGTCCCCAATCACTTAAATAAGCTTTTGCGTATTGGGTTAAATCGTGTAATTTCATCCATTTCAAATAAGCTTGGTAGCGAACTTCGTTTTTGCTATTGTGAGTGATGCCATTTTGATTAATGATACTTGAATAGCCGCCAATATAAGCAATTTTTCTATGACCATATTTATAAAATAGATCAAGTATATTAGTTGTTTGATCATAAAAATCAGATTGGATAATATCAACTGATGAGATTGTGCCATAATAGTCCACTAAAAGTAAATTTTGGTTGTATTTACTAGCATTAACTATTGTAGCTTTATCAAGATTTCCGATAACTAAGACAGCATCGTACTTAGACAAATCAGTCCACTTTTTATCAGCATCTCTCATATTGAAGATAGTTCTAGCTTCCATTCCCCATAAGGCGCACTCTTTTAGGATGCCTTTTTTTATTTCAATAAAATATGGATCTGAAGTGATCTCATTGGGATATTGATTTACGATAAGGCCTATTTTGAATTTGGTTTTTCTTTCTAAAAAGCTTTTCCCATGTTGATTATGATAATTCAGCTGCTTAGCAATCTTTAAGACTCGAGATCGTGTTTCTTCATTAACTTTGAAAGTCGGATCTTGTTTTAAGATTCGTGAGACAGATGCTACTGAAACTTTGGCTAAACTAGCAATATCTCTCATATTTGCCATAATTATTCGCCTTTCTTTTTAGTAAACTTAGTAAACAATAAAGTGCTTGACATTGTTCTTAGCTATATTGCCTATAAGAGTAGAATACGCTTATACTTTAAATAAAGAAAGCGCTTTTAATAGAAAGTCTGTTTACTAGATTTATTAAAAAGGGGAGAAAAAATAAGATGGATAATAAATATAAAAGTTTTATAAATAAACATATTATTCCACCTGTTGTTAAGTTCGTTAATTTGCGGGCAATGAAGGCTTTAGCAAATGGTATGGTTTATACATTGCCATTTATTTTGGTGGGATCAATCTTCTTGATTTTAGCTAATATCCCTATTCCTGCAGTTGCCAATGCAATAAAGGCGTCTGGATGGGAAGTTTTATTTAACCAAGTTTATACTACTTCGTTTGGTTTTATGGCTTTATGGGCAGTTTTTGGTATTGCTTATGAATACACAAAAGCAGATGGTCACGGCAAACCTGCATCTTCTGGTTTAATTGCCTTAGGCGTATTTTTCCTTCTACAATCTTTACAAATTGCTAATCCATTAGTTGCTGCGATGGGAAAAAGTGGCTTAGGCATTACAGATGCGGCTGGTAAAGTTTTATACACAGGAAGTCAATTAACGCATCAGATTGATAAATTACCTGATGCAGTTCAAAACTTTTTGACTTCCCCAGTGACAGGTGTGATTAATAATACCTGGCTTGGTGGACAAGGAATGGTAGCATCAATCATTATTGGTCTGTTAGTTGGTTGGAGCTACTCTGCTATTATTAAACGCGGCTGGAAGATTACTTTGCCAAGTCAAGTTCCAGGCAATATCGCAGATCAATTTGATGCAATGATTCCAGCAGGAATTATTTTGACTGTGTCAATGTTTGTTTTTGCATTCTTCAAAGAGATTTTACATACTGATTTCTTACAATTTATTTATCATACTATCCAAATTCCACTGCAAGGAATTCCAGATTCATTCTGGGGAATCACAATTATGGCATTCTTTGTTTCCTTCTTCTGGTTATTTGGTGTTCACGGTGGTATTATTGTTGGCTCTATCACCAGTGCAATGCTTTCAGCTAATTCATTTGATAATGCTGCATTATTTAAAGCTGGAAAATTATCTGTTCAAAATGGGGCTCACATTGTAACAGCTGAATTCTTTAATAACTTTGTCAATATTACTGGTTCAGGTATTACTATTGGATTATTGATCTATGCTTTGGTATTTGCTAAGTCTGTAAAATTAAAGAGTATGGGTAAGATTGAAGCTATTCCTGGTATTTTTAACATTAATGAACCTTTCTTATTTGGCTTGCCAATTGTTATGAATCCCTGGTTAGCAATTCCATTCTTCTTAACTCCGGTGATCTCAGTAATGTCAACTTACTTACTAATGAAATCGGGCATTATTCCACCATTAACTGGTATTTCCGTTCCATGGACAATTCCACCAATTATTCAAGGAGCAATTGCTGGAGGATGGAAAGTTGGATTATGGCAAGCAGTAGTATTATTGATCTCAGTCGTAATTTATCTTCCATTTGCTAGAAGATATGATAAATACTTAATGTCTCAAGAAAAGGCAGTTTCACAAGAAAAATAGGTATAAAAATTGATTGATATTGAGAATAATAAGTATTTCCATTTACATAATGAAAACATTAGCTATTTATTTTACGTAATGGAAAATAAGGAATTAGGATCGTTATATTTTGGTAAAGCTTTAGGTGATTTATCTATAGATGATCTAACTTATATATCGACCTATCATAATCCATCGGCAGGTGTAGTAAACTTTAGTCCCAACATCCCTAATTTTACGTTAGCTGATCGACGCCAAGAATATCCAACTTATGGTACGTCAGATTTTAGAGAAGGAGCGATTAATTTAAGTCGGGATGACGAATATCTATATACAGATTTTGTTTATGAATCTTTTGAAGTAAAAAAAGGCATTGCTCGCAACTTATCTTTTCCTAGTGCATATGGCGATGATGGTGAGGAATTAATTATTAAACTTGTGGATAAAGGCCATGAACTCGAATTATATTTATCTTATTTTATTTTTCCACAAGTCAGTGCAATTGTGAGGCAAGTTCAAATCAAAAATGTGGGTAAGTATGCACTTACTGTTGAAAACTTACAAAGTAGCGTTTTAAGTTTACCGAATAGTAATTATGATTTTTTACAGTTATCTGGAGCTTGGACGAAAGAGCGTCATATAAAAAAGCGTCCGCTTGTTCAAGGTATTACTAAGGTTGAATCTTTGCGTGGTGCGTCTAGTCATCAAGAAAATCCATTTATTGCTTTAGTGGATAAAAATGTGACTAACTCTACTGGTGAAATCTACGCTAGTAATTTGATCTATTCAGGAAATTTTGTTAGTCAGGTCCAAGTGGATGAATGGAATACTACACGCCTTATGACTGGGATTAATCCACAGCAGTTTTGCTGGAAATTTGAAAAAGATGAAAGTTTCACTTCCCCGCAAGCTGTCTTGTTTTACACAAGTAACGGCTATAACGGCTTAATGAGGCAGACGCATAGCTTTGTTAAAAACCATATTGTGGATTTGAAGTGGAAAAAGCGAAAACGGCCAATTGTTTTAAACAACTGGGAGGCGACTTACTTTGATTTTAACGAAGATAAGTTACTAAATTTAGCCAAGCAAGCGAAAGCCTTAGGGATAGAATGCTTTGTTTTAGATGATGGCTGGTTTGGAAAACGTGATAATGATCGGACTTCTTTGGGAAATTGGACTGTTAATATGAGAAAGTTTCCACAAGGTTTAGGTCATTTTAGTGATCAACTGCATGCTTTAGGGCTGCAATTTGGGCTTTGGTTTGAACCAGAAATGGTGTCACCAGATACAGAGATTTTCAAAAAGCATCCGGATTGGATTGTTCATCATCCTTATGAACGCTATAGCGTAGGACGTGGTCAATATGTTTTAGATTTTGCAAATCCTGAAGTTGTGGATAATATTTACCAACAGATGGCTCATATTTTGAGTAATATCAAGATCGATTATATTAAATGGGACATGAACCGCAATATCACTGAAGCATATTCTCCCTATTTAAAAAAGCAACGTTTGCCACAAGGCGAATTTTTCCACAGATACATTCAAGGCGTTTATCATTTATATGAAAAACTGCTCAGACATTTTCCTGATTTACTTATTGAGGGATGTGCAAGTGGTGGTGGACGCTTTGATTTAGGAATCTTATTTTATAGCCCACAGATTTGGCCAAGTGATGATAGTGATGCACTTGAGCGCCTTGATATTATGCAAGGGACACTGCTTGCTTATCCCTTATCAACATTTAGCAATCATGTTTCAGCAGTTCCTAACGATCAAGTTAAACGGATGACAAGTTTAAGCTTTAGACAAAACGTTGCCTGTTTTGGCCCCTTAGGATATGAACTTGATTTAAACAAATTGAGTGAGAAGGAAAAAGAAGAAATCAAGCAAGAAATTAGGTGGTATAAAGAAAATCGAAATTTGTTAGTTAATGGAAAATTTGATGAATTATTATCTTTGAATAACAATAATACTTATGCTTGGAGTGTAAGTTCAAAGCGTAAACAAATAATTGGATTTTACCGTAAACTTGCTAGACCAAATGAAGAATTAGATCAATATTTAATCCCCTCCAATATTGATTTAAATGCCCAATATCAAATTAATGATCATACTTTAGTATCTGGCAACGTTTTACACAATTTTGGTTTACGCGAACCTTACCAATTTAATGCAGCTAATGAAAATACTGCTGAATTATTTGGAGATTTCCAATCTTATCTTTATCAGCTTGTGCATAAGTAGAAAAATACCTTGAAATTAGTGCTTGAAGGTGCTATTCTTAATTAGTCATATTAATCTATGGTCTGAAAGACTGACCATGGCAAAGGAGATTAAAATTATGAAACAAGGCATTCATCCAGATTACCAAGAAGTTGTTTTCATGGACTCAGCAACTGATGCTAAGTTCTTAGCTGGTTCTACTTTAAAGCCAACTGAAACAATCGATTACGAAGGTAAGACTTATCCATTAGTTCGTGTTGAAATTTCATCAGATTCACACCCATTCTACACTGGTAAGCAAAAGTTTGCTCAAGCAGATGGACGTATCGAAAAATTCAACAAGAAGTACGGTATTTCTTCAAAGAACTAATATTTCTTGGTTTTCACCAAAAGAGCAGTTCCGTGTGGGACTGCTCTTTTTAACGTTTTGCCTCAATAATATGACTTGATTGGCGAGCTCTATTTGGCTTACAAGACTAAAGTAAGTATAATAGGCTATATGCAATTTTAATTGGGAGTAATAGAATTTATGAAAATGCAACTCGCAGAGATCGCTAGTGCTCTTAATAGCGATTTAAATAAAGGCGAAGATACTGTAATTACATCTGTAGTATTTGATTCAAGAAAGGCTACTGAGGATTCTTTATTTGTACCATTGGCTGGCCAAAGAGATGGCCATGAATTTGTGGCTAATGCAATTAGCCATGGTGCAAAAGCAACTTTATGGAAGAAAGGTCATCCAAATAAGCCGGAATCAATTCCAGTTATTGAAGTAGATGATCCACTCACTGCACTGCAAGATTTGGCACAATATTATTTGAAAAAGGTAAATCCAACGGTAGTCGGAATTACTGGATCAAATGGTAAAACCACCACTAAGGATATGGTAGCAGCAGTTTTATCGAAACGTTTTAATGTTCATAAAACGCAAGCTAACTTCAATAATGAGATTGGAGTTCCAGTCACTATTTTAGAAATGAAGCCATCAACTGAAATTTTGGTTTTGGAAATGGGGATGGATCGTCCTGGTCAACTTCATCATTTGAGTAGTTTAGTAAAGCCAGACGTTTGTGTAATTACAATGATTGGTGAAGCTCATATTGAATTCTTTGGTACACGCGACAAAATTGCCGATGCCAAGATGGAAATTACTGATTTTCTCAAAGAAGACGGTAAATTTATCTATAATGGTGACGAACCATTACTGGTGCAACGTGCTGAAAAGATCAAGCAAAGTAAGTCAACATTTGGCTTTGAGCAAGACGATACTATTTATGCTACTAAGTGGCATTCTTATATGCATCATGCTTCTTTTGAAATCAATAACTCTGATGAAAAATTTACAATTCCAATGATTGGTAAACATAACGTGTCTAATGCGATGGCTGCTATAAGTGTTGGGCGCCACTTCCATGAAAGTGATGAAGAAATCGCTCAAGCGCTGAGTAAATTCACACCTACTGCCAATAGAATGCAATGGAAAAAAGGCGATGTTGGAGAAGCAATTATGGATGATGTTTATAATTCCAATCCAACTGCTGCCAAAGCAGTTTTGACTTCTTTTGGACAAGTAAAGATTAAGGAAGCTGGCCGTCGAATTGCTGTTTTAGGTGACATGTTAGAGTTAGGAGAAGCTTCGCCTAAATTACACGCAAGTTTAGCTTCAGCACTTGATCCTGCAATAATTGATGAAGTGTATCTTTATGGTCCAGAAATGAAGCACTTAGCTGATGCTTTGACTACAAAATATAGTAAAAATAATGTTCATTACTATCCACAAGAAAATATGGATCGAATGATCGAAGATTTAAAGAATGATATAAAGCAAGACGATATTGTGATGCTCAAAGGTTCTCATGGCATGCATCTAGAAAAAGTTTTAGATCGTCTGCTGTAGGAAGGAATTAGATATTTGAAATTTTCAGAATTAGGCTTAAAGCCAGAGATTTTAAAGGCAATTAAGCGTGCTGGTTTTGAAGAGGCAACTCCAATTCAAGCCCAAACTATTCCCTTAGCTTTAAAAGGTGAAGATGTAATTGGACAAGCTCAAACTGGTACTGGTAAGACTGCCGCTTTTGGTTTGCCAATTTTACAAAATTTGGATAAACAACACGATTCAATTCAAGCTATCGTTATTGAACCAACGCGTGAATTAGCAATTCAGACTCAAGAAGAGTTGTTTAGACTAGGTCGTGATGAAAAAGCACGTGTTCAAGTTGTTTATGGTGGAGCCGATATTAGACGCCAAATCCACGCTTTAAAACAAACACCTGCAATTTTGGTAGGTACTCCGGGACGTTTACTTGACCATTTGAAACGTAAGACGATTGATATCTCACAGGTAAAAACGATCGTTTTGGATGAAGCAGATGAAATGCTCGATATGGGCTTTATCCAAGATATTGAGAGTATCTTGAAATATGCTTCAAGCAAGCACCAAACATTGCTATTTTCTGCAACTATGCCTAAACCAATTATGCGTATTAGCGAAAAGTTTATGCATAAGCCAGAAATTGTTCAAATTAAGGGAAAAGAATTAACTGCTAACTTAATTGATCAATACTTCGTACGGGCAAAAGAAAACGAAAAATTCGATATTCTTTGTCGCTTGATTGATGTTCAAAATCCTGATTTAGCCGTTGTTTTTGGTAGAACTAAACGTAGAGTAGATGAATTAACTCGCGGACTTCAAGCACGTGGCTACAATGCTGCTGGAATTCACGGTGATCTTTCTCAAGCTAAGAGAATGAGCGTTTTGAAGAGATTCCGTAAAGGAAAGCTTGATATCTTAGTTGCAACCGATGTTGCAGCCAGAGGATTAGATATTTCTGGTGTTAGTCACGTTTATAACTATGATATCCCTCAAGATCCAGATTCTTATGTTCACCGTATTGGTAGAACGGGTCGTGCTGGTAAAAATGGAATGTCAGTTACTTTTGTAACCCCAAATGAAATAGGTTACATGAGAACAATCGAAAACCTGACTCATAAAAAGATGATGCCACTTCGTCCACCTTCTGATGAAGAAGCATTCAAGGGACAACTTAGCGCAGCAAATAAGAAGGTTCAAGAGCTTTTAGACAGTGACTTGAGTAAATATACTGATGGAGCTGCTAAGCTCTTAGACGACTATTCAGCAGTTGACTTGGTTGCAGCTTTATTAAAGGATCTTTCAAAAGATGCTGATAGTGTAAAAGTTAAGATTACTCCAGAAAAACCTTTGCCATATAAAGCAAAACGTGATTATTCACATTCTAAGCGTAACTTTAAACATGGTGGCGATCGTAATAGCAAATATCGTCGGCGTCCAAACTCACGACGTGCTGGCCGTCACAAGAATAATCATGACTTTGTAATTAAGAAAAAAGATTAAAAAAGGCGCCTGTGGCGTCTTTTTGTTTAGGAGGAGTTTATGAGCGTTAGAGGAATTGGAATCGATATTTTAGATTTGGATAGAGTTAAAAGATTACAAGAAAAATTGGGTGATCGTTTTGCCAAGAGAGTTTTAACTCCTAACGAATTTGAAAAGTATAAAGAATACAAAGGTCAACGTCAAATTGAGTATTTAGGTGGGCGTTTTTCAAGTAAGGAATCTTTTTCAAAAGCATATGGAACTGGTCTAGGAAAAGAAGTAGGGTTTCAAGATATTGAAGTGCTGCAAGATGAGATTGGTCATCCGATTATGACGTCTTCCAAATTTAGTGGTAAAATTTTGGTTAGCATTTCACATGAAAGAAAATATGTGGTAACGCAAGTTTTGTTAGAGGAAGGTTAATTTTAATGGTACCTGCAATTCACCGGCCAGCACAAATTAATGTTGACTTAGATGCAATTAGACAAAATGTTCAAAACGAAATGAAAAACTTGGATTCCGGCCAAAAAATGTGGGCAGTAGTTAAAGCAAATGCTTATGGACATGGGGCTGTGGCTGTAGCAAATACCGCACTTAAAGCAGGAGCAAGCGGCTTGTGTGTAGCAACACTTGATGAGGCTTTGCAATTAAGAAGCTACGGCATTACTCAAACTATCTTAGTTTTAGGAATTGTTTCTGAAAGATGGGCAACATTAGCTAATCAGAATAATATTTCTTTGACTGTAGGGAGTTTAGATTGGCTTAAGAAAGCTCAAAAGTACCTTGAAGCAGAAGATGCAAAATTAAAAATTCACTTAGGTATAGATTCTGGAATGGGTAGAATCGGCTTTAGCGAAGATGAAGAATTCGTACAAGCTAATGAATTCTTGAAGAATAATCAAAATTTTGAAGTGGAAGGGATGTTTACCCACTTTTCAAAAGCGGATTCTGCAGATACTTCTTATCTTGATTATCAGTTAAAACGCTTTAACCATTTAAAAGACTTATTAACTATTACACCAAAGCATATTCATTTAGATAATAGTGCTGCAAGTATTTTTAAACGTAATGTAAAAAGTGATATTGTGCGTTTTGGAATTGCAATGTATGGACTTAATCCTTCTTCAGCTCCAAATAGTGAAGATTTAAAGTCAGCAATTGAATTAAAGCCAGCACTAACATTTACTTCTGAATTAACTTTTGTTAAACAAATTCACAAAGGTTATGGTGTGGGTTATGGTGTAACTTATAAAGCTGAAGGTGACGAATGGATTGGAACTGTCCCAGTAGGCTATGCAGACGGCTGGCAACGTTCAATGCAAGGTTTAGAAATTAAAGTTGGTGACACTTATTGTCCGATTGTAGGCCGGGTATGTATGGATCAATTTATGGTACGCTTACCTAAGAAAATGCCGGTTGGAACTAAGGTGGAACTTATTTCTGATGATCCATCTGCTCCTAACTTTATTAAAAAAGTTGCTGATAAAGCAAATACTATTCATTATGAGATTGAATGTTTGCTCAGTGATCGTTTGCCACGCGTATATAAAGAAGCAAAATTTTAAAAGAAAAGAACTGCTTGAGTGAAAATTGATGATTCACTTCTGAGCAGTTCTTTTTAATATTTTTTTGTTAAATTAGTCAGCTAAGAATTCGCCAGGCTTTTCGTCACTTCTAATTGTCATACCTGATTGAAGGTCTTCAATTTCCGCAACGACAAAGCCTTTCTTTTCTAATTTTCTAACAATTGTTTCCATGGTATCGCGAGAGACACCGACTGGTAATGTGAAAAGATTACGTCTCACTAATTCACCAGTCTTAACATCCAAAGTCAAACATCCAGCAATATTAGTATATTTAGAGATAATCTTAGCCATTCTAACCAAATTACCACGGTCATTATCAGATAAGATAGTCAAAACGTAGGAACCATTGTTAATGTTCCAAGCATCAGATAACATATCTAATAAACGAGAGTGAGTTAGAATCCCATAGAAATGGTTTTGTTCATCTAAAACAGCAATGTAAGGTAAGTCCTTGATGTTGAAGAAAACTCTAAAGAATGGTGAGTCAACTTTGATAGTTTTTGTAGCATTTTTGAGCAAATAAGTTACAGGTAAATTCATATCTCCGCCTTGAGATTTATGACGGTAGATGTGCATCTTATAGATGTTTCCTCTAAAAATAGTGCCAGTATCATCTAAAATAGGTACACAACGAAAACCTGAATCTTCAAGGATTTTAAGAGCTTCTGCAAGAGTAGCTTTTTCATTAACTGTTGTTAAATAGTTTTTCTTATAAACCAGCGATTTGATAAGCATTAAGTGACGCCTCCGTTAAATTGATAAATTTAATAGCAATTATACCATAAATAGCCAGATAAATTAAAGTATAATTAAATACCTATAAGAATTTAATTTAGCCTAATCTCAAATATATTCTATCAATTTAAAGCATAATAAAAAAGCATTTGTTGCCAAATGCTTTTTAAATTGAATATGAAGATTATTGACGAACTTTAACGCCAGTTTCTTTAAAGGCTTTGTCCATAACTTCCTTCAATTGTTTTGCGGAAGCTTCCATCTTAGCTTGTTCATCAGCGTTCAATGGCATTTCAATAACTTGTTCCAAACCGTGACGTCCAACAACAGCTGGAGTACCAATGTGAAGGTCGTGTAAACCATATTCACCATCCATTGGTACTGAAAGTGGAAGAACTCTGTGTTCGTTGTTCAAGATAGCCTTAGTGATGAATGCTAAAGCAGTACCGATGCCGTAGAAAGTAGCACCTTTCTTGTTGATAATATCGTAAGCCATGTCAGCAACTTCCTTGTGGATTGCTTCAAGCTTGTTTTCACCAACTTCTGGGTGAGCTTTTACCCAGTCACTAACTTTAACGCCACCAACATTGTTGTAGCTCCATACTGGGAATTCAGTATCACCGTGTTCACCAAGCATGTAAGCATTAACTGAACGAGGATCAACGTGTTCCATTTCGCCGATAACTTTTTGAAGACGACCAGTATCAAGTGAAGTACCTGAACCGATAACACGATCCTTAGGAAATCCTGACATTCTCCAAGTTGCGTGAGTTAAGATATCAACTGGGTTAGCAGCAACTAAGAAGATACCCTTAAATCCAGATTCAACGATTGGTTCAACAATTGAAGATAAAATCTTCAAGTTCTTGTTAACTAAGTCAAGACGAGTTTCACCTGGTTTTTGAGGTGCACCAGCTGAGATAACAACTAAATCTGCATCTTTTGCGTCTGAATATTCAGCTGAGTAAATAGTCTTTGGTGCAATCCAAGGAGTAGCATCTGCTAAGTCAATAGCATCACCTTGAGTTCTTTCCTTGATGATGTCAACGATACCTAATTCTTGTGCAATACCTTGTTGTACTAATGAAAATGCGTAAGTAGAACCTACAGCACCATCACCAACAAGAATAATCTTATGAATTTTTTCTTCTGTCATGTCAAATTCATCCTTCCACATTTAGTGATTTTTTTAACAACCAAAATTATATCATATGTAAAATGTATTTTTAAAGCAGAATAAATTGGCTGTATGCTATAATCATCACGCTAAGTAAACTAGTTTAAGGAGAAAAATGATAATGAAGTTAATTGCTGCTTTAGGAAATCCTGGACAAAAATATGAAAAGACAAAACATAATACTGGATTTATGGCTTTAGATCACTATTTAAGCGAAAATAATCTAAATCTTGATAAAGATAAATTTGAAGGCTTTTGGACTAAACAAAAAATAAAAGGTGAAGATGTTATCTTACTTGAGCCACAAACTTATATGAATGATTCTGGAAAATCTATTGCTCAAGTTGCCAATTTCTTTAAAATCAAGCCAGAAGATATTTTAGTAATTCATGATGATATGGATATGCCAATTGGCAAAATCAGAATTAGAAAAAACGGTAAATCAGGTGGTCATAATGGTATTAAAAGTATCATTGCTTGTTTAGGAACAACGGATTTTAATCGCTTAAAGATTGGAATTCAGCACCCTCAAAAGCAAAGTGTAGTTTCTTGGGTGTTAACACCGTTTAATGGCGAACAACAAAAATTAATGGATCAAGCATTTGAAACTAGCGAAAAAATCATTAATGATTTTGCTAGCGGTAAAGATGCTCAGTATTTGATGAATCAGTATAACTAAGATGCAAGTTTCAACAATAATTGAAAAAGATAAACAATTAGAAGATTTTATTGATCAGTTGCCTCACGCAAAAAAATCTCTCTTAACAGGGGTTAATGGTGGGGCTTTTAGTGCAATTATTAAGCAACTTTTGGATAAACAAAATAAGCCTCTGATATTAGTTGAAGAAAATGAGGATAAGGCACAACGACTGCAAAATGAGCTCTCTTCATTTTTATCGGAAGATATTGTGCACTATTTTGCAGTTGATAGTACTTTAGCCACCCAAGCAGCAGTAGCTTCACCAGATGAATTGAGTCAGCGAATTACGGCTCTTAACTTTTTGCTTGCACAAAAAACAGGGATCGTAATTACAACAGCGCAGGGTTTGCAATATAAATTATCTGCGCCTGAATTGTTTGCTCAAGCTAATAAGAGTTTGCAAATTGGTCAAGAACATGACTTAAAAAAGTTAACTCAGTGGTTAATTGCTAATGGATATAAGCGCGATAGCATTGTGGCACGGCCAGGAGAATTTGCACTGCGTGGTGATATTTTAGATATTTATCCACTGCAAAATCAAGATCCTGTTCGAATAGAATTTTTCGGAGATGAAATTGATACTATTAAGCGCTTTGATGCAGCCACTCAAAGAAGCTTAGAAAGCATTGAAGAAATTACAATAACTTGTGCTTTGGATCGCGTATTTTCTCAAAAAGATATTGTTAAAGCAGTTGATGCAATTGAAAAAGATATAAAAGACTCAACAGCGGATAAAAAATCGATTGATAATCATTTTGCTTTAGCTTTAGAAGCGTTAAAGCAAGGGCACCTACCAGAAAATTATGCTTTTTTAGTAGATTATTTACTTCCAAAATCATATTCGTTATTAGATTATCTTGCTTCAGATGGGTTAATTTTATTTGATGATTGGTCTTTGATTCAAAAAAATGTGGCTGAAGTTGATGAACAAAATGAAAGCTTTATTTCTGAAGAAATTAAAGCTGGTGCTATGCTTGATAGTCAAAAGTTACGCAATAATTTCACTCATCAATTAAAGAAAGCTAAGCAAAGTAGGCTATATTTTTCTCTTTTCCAAAAAGGGATGGGGAGATTAAAGTTCGATCAACTGCTTAACTTTACTACTCGTGAAGTTGAGCAATTCTTTAGTCAGATGCCACTAATTAAAACTGAACTTAAAAGATTTCATACTCAAAAGCAAACTGTTGTCTTGCAAGCTGATTCAAAAATTCGTGCTCAGCAAATTCAACAAAATTTAGTTGATTATGGGATTGATGTGCCAGTAGTTAGTGATGACCAAATTCAAGAAGGTCAGACGCAAATAATTATAGGTGATTTTCAAACTGGTTTTAGTCTCCCAACGGTAGATTTAATTTATATCACTGAACGAGAGTTGTTTAACCAGAAAAAGCATCATAAAAAACGCATCAAAACTTTAGAAAATGCGCAAAGACTGAGAAATTATACCGAACTAAAGCCAGGCGATTATGTAGTTCATGTCAATCATGGAATTGGACGTTTTGAAGGAATTAAGACATTAGAAGTTGACGGCAAAAAGCGCGACTATATCACTATTACCTATCAACATCATGACCAATTATTTGTTCCAGCTGATCAACTGGGGCTTGTTCAAAAGTATGTTGGCTCTGAAGGACGCGTGCCACATATTAATAAATTAGGTGGTACTGAATGGGCAAAAACTAAGCGACGTGTCCAATCCAAGGTTGAAGATATTGCTGATGATTTGATTGAGCTTTATGCTAAAAGAGAGTCAGAAAAAGGTTATGCCTTTAGTAAAGATGATGAATTACAAAGAGCCTTTGAAGATTCGTTCCCATATCCACCAACCGCTGATCAAAAACGATCTGTTGAGGAAATTAAAGCTGATATGGAATCACCACGTCCAATGGATCGATTAGTAGTTGGGGATGTTGGTTTTGGTAAAACCGAAGTTGCATTGCGTGCTGCATTTAAGGCAATTAGAGATGGTAAACAAGTCGCCTTTTTAGTTCCTACTACAATCTTAGCTCAGCAGCATTTTGAAACAATGCAAGACCGGTTTAAGGATTTTCCAGTTAGAGCAGCTATGCTTTCACGTTTTCAAAGCGATAGTGAAGCAAAAGAAATTTTGGAAAAGTTAAAAAATGGTCAAATTGATATGGTCGTGGGTACGCATCGTATTTTATCTAAAGATGTGAAGTTTAAAGACTTAGGCTTGTTGATTATTGATGAAGAGCAGCGCTTTGGTGTAAAGCACAAGGAAAGATTAAAGCAGCTTAAATCAAATGTGGATGTTTTGACTTTGACAGCGACGCCGATCCCGCGCACGTTGCATATGTCGATGGTTGGCGTACGCGATTTATCAGTTATGGAAACTCCTCCAACAAACAGGTATCCGATTCAGACTTATGTGATGGAAGAAATGCCAAGTATCGTACGTGAAGCATGTTTGCGTGAGATGAGACGTAATGGTCAGATTTTCTTTTTACATAATAGAATTGATGATATTGATAAAGTTGTCAGTCAACTGCAAGAATTAATCCCTGAAGCCAAAATTGAATATATTCATGGTCGGATGAGCGAAAATCAACTTGAAGATATCATGTATCGCTTTGTCAAAAATGAATTTGATATCTTAGTGACAACCACTATTATCGAAACTGGTGTCGATATGCCAAATGTTAACACCTTAATTGTTGAAGACGCTGATCGCTATGGGTTGAGTCAACTTTATCAGCTGCGTGGTCGAATTGGGCGTAGCGCAAGATTAGCTTATGCATATTTTTTGTATCAACCAAATAAGGTTTTAACCGAAGTCGGAGAAAAAAGGCTGAGTGCGATTAGAGACTTTACTGAATTAGGTTCTGGATTTAAAATTGCGATGCGTGATTTGTCGATACGTGGAGCAGGAAATATGCTAGGCCAGCAGCAACATGGCTTTATCGATAGTGTGGGTTATGATTTATATTCACAAATGCTTGATGAGGCAGTTAAAAAGCGTAAAGGTGAAAAAATCGCTGTTAAAACCAATGCTGAAGTTCAGTTTAACTTTGAAGCTTACATACCTGATGAATATATTAGTGATCAAGAACAAAAGATTGAATTTTATAAGAGGATCAAAGAAATCGATGATCGCAAGCAAGCTGATGATATTGCAGATGAATTGATTGATCGCTTTGGTGATTATCCTGCTGCTGTCGAAAACTTGTTAAATGTATCAGCTTTGAAGTCAGATGCAGATAAAGCGCAAGCTTTGAGCGTAGTACAAAAAGATAACCATGTTCAAATTATTTTTAATAATAAAGCTAGTCAAGAACTAGAAGGTCCTAATGTTTTTAAGGCGCTAGAACATGTTACTTTAAGAGCACGTGTAAATATGGATCCTAAACAGAGAATGAATGTGGTTTTAGAGGTTTCAGAAAAGATGTCATCTAGACAATTATTTAGTGAGATAAGAGAATTTTTAACTAAGGTACAAGAAATTGTCCAAAGATAATTGAATCAGGAGAAAATCATGAGAATAGATAAATTTTTAAAAGTTTCTAGATTAGTAAAAAGAAGAACTGTTGCCAAAGAAATGGCAGATCAAGGCCGAGTAAAAGTAAATGATCGAGTTGTAAAGTCCAGTTATGACGTAAATTTGGGGGATGTTATTGAAATCGGTTTCGGTAATAAACAAATTAAAGCAAAGGTGCTTGATCTTAGAGAAACAACAAAAAAAGCTGAAGCAAGTGACCTATATGAGATAATTGACTAATGACATTTTGCTAAATAGATGTTATATTAAGAATATTGTATAGTGAAATTGATTTTAATTATCATGTTATTAGTCGAAAATAATGAAGGTAGGTTAAGCTTATGAACAAGGGCCCTAGAATTTATAATGCTTTAAGTGATGAAGAAAGAATTGCGCGTTTGCAAAGAAAAGCGGCTCGTAAGGTTAAAGAAGTGCATCGGGTTAGAAGAAATAGAATTGTAGCTATTTTTGCAATTATTTTCGTTTTCTTTGGCATTCAATTAATTATGGTCCACGTTCAAACCAATCGGATTAATTCGCAAGTTGAAGCAAGTAAAGTTCAATTGGATAAAATAAATCAAAAAAATAAAAAGCTTGAGGCACAAAGTAATGATTTAAAAGATCCAAGCTATGTTGGAAAAATGATCCGTTACAAGTTTTACTACTCAAAGCCTGGTGAAGCTATCTACAGTATCCCAGAAAAAGAGGATAACAATTAATGAAGTTTCCTGTAGGTCTACGCATTAACGGGCACGTAAATAATGTAACTGAACTTGGCGTCTTTTTAGATCTACCACATCATCATCATGGTTTGATACACTATAAAGATTTTGGCGATAAGTGGAATACTCAAAAGCACAAAATTAAGCAAAATGATGAGTTGCGTGTAGTAGTTATTAATAACTATAAGGGAAAAATTGCATTATCTTTGAGTCGAGTTAATGATTCAAATTTAATAGATCCGACTAACTCTTTTAATGATCAAGAAGATTTTGGAAAGAGCTTGACTAATTTACTTGATAATTCAAAACATGAAATTAAACTTCTAAAAGAAGACTTGAAATAAAGTGACCACGAGGTCGCTTTTTTTATGAGGTGAGTTATGGAATTAACGACTTTTTTTTCTCGTAATAAATTACCTACTGATAATAAAAAGTTCTTGATTGCTACTAGTAGCGGGCCTGATTCAATGGCTTTGTTGGATATGATGAGGAGATTAGTTAAAGATTCAAGTCATCAAATTTATGTAGCTCATATTGATCATTGCTTGAGAAAAGATAGCTTTTTAGAAAGTCAGCTCATTAGTGAGTATTGTGATAAATATAATCTTGTTTTTTTTGATAAAAAATGGGAAGTGGGCCTTCATCCAAAAAGTGGAATTGAGGCTAGTGCGAGAAAGTTTCGGTATGATTTTTTTAAAGAATTGATTAATCGATATAAAATTGATTATTTGATTACAGCGCATCACGGAGATGACTTGATAGAAAATATCTTATTGAAATTTATTCGCTCAGGTAATGTCCAAGAAATGAATTCTTTAGTGGAGATAGGGGATTTTGCGTCAGCTAAGATTGTACGTCCTTTGCTATCTTGGAGTAAGGAAGAATTAAAACAATATGATATAGAAAATAAGGTTGACTATATTCAAGATAAGACTAATTTTGAAGATGAGGTATTGCGTAATAGACTAAGGCATCATGTTGTCCCTTTGTTAAAAAAAGAAAATACAGATTTAATTGCAAATGCGAATAATTTCTTAAACAGTGAAAAGGCTCTGGAAGATGATCAAAGTAGCTTGT
Source organism: uncultured Lactobacillus sp. (assembly GCF_947367085.1). Lineage (GTDB taxonomy): Bacteria > Bacillota > Bacilli > Lactobacillales > Lactobacillaceae > Lactobacillus. The sequence continues at coordinate 55,856 of NZ_CANBCP010000007.1, forward strand.
TTTCGGCAGTTAAAAGGCCAAAAATTATTTTAGACAGCATCACTGGAGAACTTTCAGATATATCTACGTTTAGTAATTCACAAAAGAAACGTTATTTTGAATGGTTGCTTGCAAAAAAATGGCATCGAAAAGTTCATTTTCCAACACAAGATTTTACTAAGGCACTTACTTTACAAAAAGATGGCTTTGAATTAATCATTTATCAAGACAGTTTTTATATCACTAAACAGCTGCAAGACAAGGCGATGATGATGCCAATATCTTTAGACAAACCCTTTAATTTTCTTAATAAACAATACGTAGTTTCGCTCAAGGATAGCTGGCCAGAGATGACTAAAATTGATTATTTTTATAATATTCCTGATCTCAAATTCTATGCTGGTAGTTTAGAAAATGGGTCCAAATTGACTTTGGCTGATGAAACTATGGTCAAAGCAAAGAAAAAATTTGCTCAAGCAAAAATTCCCAGACAATTACGTAATCGATGTTTATCAATTAAAACTGATAAATCTATATTGTATGTGGAACATACATATCGCTGGCAACAATATAATGAAAAATATGTATGTTTCAATATTTTTTCAAATTGTGAAGATTCATTTAAATAATTAGGGAAAAGCGCAAATTTATGGTAAAATTTTGAGAGTAATTCCAAGAAACTTCATGGAGGTTCAATATGAAAAATAGAAGAAACAGACTGCTATCGAACGGTCTTTTCTATATTTTGGTATTCGTGATCCTCTTAGGAGGAATTAACTGGTTCGTAGGTGGTTCTGGATCAAGTGGTTCTTCCGAAAATATTAGCTATTCAACTCTTGTTAAAGATTTGAAAGCTAAGAGAGTCAAGAGTATCAATATCCAACCAGCTAATGGTGTTTATACTGTTACTGGTACTTATAAAAAAGCACATAAAGTTAAAAATCAAAAAAATAATAGTTTAGACTTCTTCGGTGGTACAACTAGTGGTAATAGTGTGGATCGTTTTAATACGACCATGCTTCAGAATGACTCCATGGTTAAGAATGTCTCTAATTTAGCTCAAAAATCTGGAGCTACAATTTCTGGCCAGGGAGAATCTCAATCTGGCACCTGGATCTCAACTATTGTCATGCTTGTTCCTACTTTGATTTTCATTGTCATGTTATGGATGATGATGAATCAAGGTGGCCAAGGTCGTGGTGGCGGCATGATGAGCTTTGGTAAGTCTCATGTTAAGCCACAAGATCCAAGCAAGAACAAGGTTCGCTTCTCGGATGTTGCAGGTGAAGAAGAAGAAAAGCAAGAGCTTGTTGAAATCGTAGAATTTTTGAAACATCCATCTAAATACACTAAGCTTGGTGCTCGTATCCCAGCGGGTGTGCTTCTTGAAGGCCCTCCTGGTACTGGTAAAACTTTACTTGCTCGAGCAGTGGCAGGAGAAGCAGGAGTACCATTTTATTCAATTTCTGGTTCTGACTTTGTTGAAATGTTCGTTGGTGTCGGTGCTTCTCGTGTTCGTGACTTATTTGAAACTGCTAAAAAGAATGCTCCAAGTATTATCTTCATCGATGAAATTGATGCAGTTGGACGCAGACGTGGAAATGGCGTTGGCGGTGGACATGATGAACGTGAACAAACTTTAAACCAATTACTTGTTGAAATGGATGGTTTTGAAGGTGACGAAGGCGTTATTGTTATGGCTGCCACCAACCGTTCAGATGTCTTAGACCCAGCTTTGCTTCGCCCAGGACGTTTCGATAGAAAAGTTTTAGTTGGCCGTCCTGATGTTAAAGGCCGTGAAGCTATTTTGAAAGTTCACGCCAAAAATAAGCCACTTGCCTCTGATGTTGATCTTAAAGAAGTTGCACGTCAGACACCAGGTTTTGTGGGTGCTGACCTTGAAAACGTCTTAAATGAAGCAGCTTTAGTTGCGGCAAGACGTAATAAGACTGAAATTACTGCTTCAGATATTGATGAAGCTGAAGACCGGGTAATTGCTGGACCAGCTAAGAAAGATACTGTTATCTCTGCTTCAGAAAGAAAACGTGTTGCTTTCCACGAAGCTGGACACGCTATCGTTGGTTTGGTATTGAGTGATTCACGTACTGTTAGAAAAGTTACTATCGTTCCGCGTGGTAGAGCTGGTGGATACAACATTATGCTTCCAAAAGAGGATGAAAATCTTCTTACTAAGAGCCAATTGATGGAACAAGTTGCTGGACTTATGGGTGGTCGCGCAGGTGAAGAAGTAGTTGTGGGTGACAAGTCAACTGGAGCTTCAAATGACTTTGAACAAGCTACTAATATTGCTCGTAGTATGGTTACTCAATACGGTATGACCGATGTTGGTATGACCGAATTAGAATCTCCAAGTATGCAAAACGAATTTGGCGTAAAGCCATACAGTGAAGCTACTGCTGCTAAGATTGATGAAGCAGTTAAGAAGATTCTTGATGAAGGCTATGACAAAGCTGTTGAGATTATTAAGACTCATCGCGAAACTCATAAAGTCATTGCTGAAGCTTTGCTCAAGTATGAGACTTTGAACGAAAAACAAATTCTTTCATTGTTTAAGACTGGTAAGATGCCAGAAAATGATGATAACGAATTTCCAAGTGAAAATAAGGCCTCAACTTATGAAGAAGCCAAAGCTGCAATGGAAAAAAGAGATCACCAACGTGAAGAAACTGAAAGCAAGGATGACAAAGAAGATATCCATCCACTTCCAGATGATCACAGAAATATCGATGACATTCCGTTGAATCCACCATCAGAAAATGATGATTCAGAAAATAAAACATCAGATTCAACAAATAGCGATTCAGCTGAGAATAAATCAAGTGATGACTCTGATCATAAAGAATAAGATTAAAATAGAGCTGAAAGGCTCTATTTTTTTTGAGAGGAAACAAAATGAATGATTATTTAATTAGAGCGATTGATAAGACAAAAAATTTGAGATTTTTGGCTGTTACAGCAAAAGATTTAGTCAATGAAGCACAAAAGCGCCATAATACTTGGAGCGCCTCTAGCGCAGTTTTAGGTAGGACGATGATTGGAAGCTTGCTTTTAGCGAGTGCTTTGTTAAAAGATAAAGATGAATTAACAGTCAGATTATTGGGCAACGGTCCAGTGGGAGCCACTGTTGTAACTGCCAAAGCTGATTTAAAAGTTAAAGGATTCATTCAGAATCCTCATATTGCCCTTCCTCCAAAAAAAGATGGGCATATTGATGTTGCTAAAGCAGTTGGAAAAGGCTGGTTGCAAGTCACCAAAGACCTAGGTTTAAACAAGCCATACACGGGTGAAGTTCCAATTGTTAGTGGAGAAATTGCAGAAGATTTTACTTACTATATGGCCAAATCTGAACAAATTCCTTCCGCTGTAGGATTATCTGTTTTTGTAGAGCCGAATAATTCGATTGGAGCAGCTGGCGGCTTTATGATGCAAGCTTTGCCGGGAGCAAGTGATGAACTTTTAGAAAAAGTAGAAAAGAAAATCAAGGCTTTGCCGCATTTATCTTCTATGTTTTTAGATGGGACCACTCCAGAAGATTTAGCTAAGAAAATAATGGGTGATGACTGTAAGATTTTAGATAAGCAAGAAGTAGCTTTTTCTTGCGACTGTTCAAAAGAAAAATATAGTGATATTTTGAAAACACTAAAGCCTACTGAAATAAAAGAAATGATTGAAAAAGATCATGGTGCAGAGTTAACTTGTCGTTTTTGTAAAAATAAATATCATTTTACAGAAGATGAGTTAAAAGCCATTTTAGCCGAGCAAAAAGATTAATTATCTACTAACCAAAATATAGTAGTAAATAAACTTTTCTGATAGAATATTTAGAGACTTGAAAGGAGTATGCATGTGAGTAAAAGCTGGAAAATTCGAGATATTGAAATTCCTAATCAAGTAGTGGTTGCCCCAATGGCCGGCATATCTAATGCGGCTTTTAGAGTGGTATGTAAGGAATTTGGCGCTGGATTAGTAGTGTGTGAAATGATTTCAGATCATGGAATTATTTATCGTAATAAAAAAACGCTGAGCATGCTGCAAGTGGATCCACGTGAACATCCCATGAGTATTCAGATTTTCGGTGGTAGTGAAGAAACGCTCGTTGAGGCTGCTCATTATGTAGACGAGCATACGGCTGCTGATATCATCAATATCAATATGGGCTGTCCGGTGCCAAAAGTTACAAAAACTGATGCTGGTTCTAAATGGTTACTTGATCCAAATAAAATTTATCAGATGGTACATGCTGTAGTCAGAAATGTTAAAAAGCCTGTTACCGTTAAAATGCGTACTGGTTGGGATCAACGACACATTTTTGCTGTAGAAAACGCACTTGCTGCTCAAGAAGCAGGTGCTAGCGCAGTAGCAATGCATGGCCGCACTAGAAAACAAATGTATATGGGTGAAGCTGATTGGGAAACTTTGAAGGATGTGGCAGATCACTTAACTATCCCTTTTATTGGGAATGGTGATGTTACTACTCCTGAAAAGGCTAAACAGATGCTTAATCAAGTGGGTGCGACTGCTGTGATGGTAGGTAGAGCAGCTTTAGGAAATCCATGGATTTTAAAAGATATGGTTCACTATCTTGATACCGGTGAAAAACTACCTCCGCAAACAGTTGCTCAAAAAGTTGAAACTGCCAAACAACAATTAAATGGTCTTATTGAGCTTAAGGGAGAAAAGATCGCAGTCCCTGAATTTAGAAGACAAGCTGCATACTATTTAAAGGGAATTCCCCGTTCCGCGCGTACTCGTGCTAAAATAAATGATGTTTGGACAAAACAAGAAGTTTTTGACTTACTAGATGATTTTGTGGAAAAATATGAAGCAAGACAAAAAGATTAATCAATAAAGGAGTTTTTAGAGTGGCAAAAAATGAGATGAATGACCAACTTATCGTTCGTCGTGAAAAGATGGACGAAATGCGTGAAAATGGTATTGAACCATTTGGTGTAAGAAAGTTTGATCGTCAAGATTTAGCACGTACTTTGAATGAAAAATACAGCGGTGAAGACAAAGACGAATTAAACGCTGATATGCCTATGACCAAGATTGCAGGTCGTATGCTTGCAAAACGTGGTAAGGGTAAAGTTGGTTTTGCTGATCTTTATGACCGTACTGGTAAGATTCAAATTTACGTACGTAAAGATATCGTTGGTGAAGACAACTATAAGATTTTTAAGAAGTCTGATATTGGTGACTTTTTAGGTATTGATGGAGAAGTAATGAAGACTGACACGGGTGAATTGACCATTCGTGCAACTCATATTACTTTTTTATCAAAAGCTCTTCGTCCATTACCTAATAAATGGGATGGTTTAAAAGATGTTGAACAAATCTATCGTCAACGCTACCTTGATTTGATTACTAACCGTGAAAGTTACATGCGCTTTGTACACCGTACGCAAATTATTCAAGCCATTCGTAATTATTTGAATAATAAGGATTTCTTAGAAGTTGAAACTCCGGTGCTTCATAATATCCCTGGTGGTGCAGAAGCGCGTCCATTTATTACTCACCACAATGCTTTAGATATTGATTTATACATGAGAATTGCTTTGGAACTCCCATTGAAGCGATTAATTGTTGGTGGAATGGAAAGAGTTTATGAAATCGGTAGAGTATTCAGAAATGAAGGTGTTGATACTCGTCATAACCCTGAATTTACTGAATTAGAAACTTATGCTGCATACTGGGACTTCCACGATGTAATGGATGAAGCTGAAGGTATTATTAGAGCCGCAGCTAAAGTTGTTTCTTCTGATGGTAAAATTAATTATCAAGGTACAGATATCGACTTAGGCAAGCCATTTCGTCGTGTGCACATGGTCGATTTGATTAAAGAAAAGACCGGTGTTGATTTCTGGAAAGAAATGACTGATGATGAAGCTAAGAAGATTGCTGAAGAACATGGTATCCACCCAGAACCATTCTGGAAAGTTGGTCATGTAATCAATGCCTTCTTTGACGAATTCTGTGAAAAGACGATTGTTGATCCAACATTTGTTTACGGCCACCCTGTAGAAATTTCACCACTGGCTAAGAAGAATGCCGATGATCCAAGATTTACTGATCGTTTCGAAATCTTTATTTTAGGTATGGAATACGGTAATGCATTCTCAGAATTAAATGATCCTGTTGATCAACGTCATCGTTTTGAAGAACAAATGGCTGAACGTGAAGCTGGTAACGATGAAGCTGACATGATTGACGAAGATTATATTCGTGCTATGGAATTTGGTATGCCTCCTACTGGTGGGTTAGGTATTGGTATTGATCGTTTGGTAATGCTTTTAACTGATGCACCTGCAATTCGTGACGTACTGCTCTTCCCAACAATGCGTCCAGAAAAAGTAGAAGACGTTGATGCTGAAGTTCAAGAAGACTTGAAGAAGAAAAATAAATAATTTTTCAAAAAAGTATTTACAAATTGGATTATAATTTGCTATAATCTTTTTTGTACTGCGGAAGTAGTTCAGTGGTAGAACATCACCTT
>NZ_CANBCP010000008.1 GCF_947367085.1 uncultured Lactobacillus sp.
GCTTCTCAGCCTCGCTCTTATAGAACTTGTGCATCACCAGCCAGGTGGCCAAAAGCACAAATAACGCAGGAAGGATGTATTTGAAAATTTCCATCATAATCATCAAAACATAATATTCGCCGCAAAGGTACAAAAAAAAAAGCATATATACAATAGCTGCGCCGATTTTTGTATATAATACAAGGTGGTTGAATTTTATATTTTAATTTTTTAATTATAATATCACATTAGTCTTAGATTGCAACAAAAAAAGAACCAAGTCCAAATAGGATTTCGTTCCTCAAATTTATACTTTTTACTTCTTTTCACTCAAACTACCATCGATCATTTCATACACCTTATTAGCATATTTTTCTAATCGCATATCATGCGTCACAATCAAGATTGCCTTGTTTTGCTGCTGAGCCAAATCTTTAAACAACTTTCCAACTTCTTCGACTTTTTGACTATCAAGTGATGCAGTTGGTTCATCCGCTAAAATTATTTGCGGATTGGCGTAAAGAGCCCGCGCAATTGCGACACGCTGCTTTTGTCCGCCCGATAATTCTTTAGGATATTTCTTAACTAACTTTTCAATTCCAAGCTGTTTAAACAATTTTCCTAAGTCTTCATGACTCATGTTGTTATCCTTTTTAACCTTATCCACTAATTCAAATTGCTGAGCAACTGTTAAATATGGAACTAAATTATAGGCTTGTAAGACAAAACCAATCTTATTCAAACGCAATCTATTAGCTTCGCGTGGACTTATATCAGTCACGTCTTGGCCTTCGATTTCAACCTTACCCGTAGTTGGTCTTTGAAGCGCACCTGCAATAGTTAAAAAAGTACTTTTGCCCGCTCCAGATGGTCCGACAATCAAGACCACACTGCCTTTGTCTGCAGTAAAGTTCACATCATGTAAGGCTGTAACTTTTGCAGTTCCTGTTCCGTAAACTTTGCTAACATCTTTTAAAGTAATAACTGCCATGCTTGAACCCTCCTAACCAATTGCCTTTGCTGGATCCACTTTAAGAATTGAACGAATTGGGATTAATCCACCAATTACTCCCATGATAATCATTCCGCCCATTCCAGATACCATGATCCATGGGGCAAAATCAATTGGCACAGTAGGTGGCATTACTTTAACTGTAATAAGCATCACAATCAAAGCAATCAAGCTTCCAAGTACTGTCAAAATAAGTGATTGACTTACTGTTGCTCCAATTAATGTCTTAGTTGGAATACCTTGAGCGCGAAGAACTGCATAATTAGGCATCTTCTGAATAGTTAAGATGTATAAAAATACTGCAATTACAATTAACGAAATAACAAATAAGAAGCCGATCATCAATTCAAAAGTAGAATTTTGAGCGCTATAGCCAGGTAATTTGCTAATAAAAGTTTTAACTGAGTAGGTTTTCATTTCATGATTATTAAAATCAATCTTATCTTTTGAAATGATTCCCGAAGCAACTACATTAGGAGCTAATGGTCTTAACGTTTTCCAAGTTGTCATGCTGCCATAAACAATCGGAGCAATGTTAATCTTGGCATTATTCAAAAAGCCAACGATCGTGTATTTTTTATCGCTTCCGTTAAGGGTAATCTTATCACCTAACTTATAACCACGATCCCAAAAAGCACGATCTACAGTTACTTCATTGCTATTTTTAGCTTTACGCCCAGCAAATAAATCCAGGCTCTTATAGATATATTGACTCTTACGTAAGCCAATGAATTGAGCAGAAATTGTGCTATGTCCCTTATCTTTAACAACAACTGGTACTAAGCCAACATAAGCTTGCTTTTTTGTTAATTTTTTATCTTTTAAATTTTCAGTAGTCAGAAGTGACTGACTTAAGCTGACATTAGAATTCTCATTAAGTACGACTGATTGCGTTTGCCAGCTTTTGACAGCCTGCGTATTTTCTGACGCCAGGCCCACTGACAAAGACGACAACATAAAGATCAAATATGAGATCAAAAAAATCATGAACGTGATTAGTCCGTACCGAAATTTTTCGTACTTAATTTCTTCTAATGCCAAAAACATAATTTTACTCTCCTTTAAGCAGCTCTAAACTCTGCCTATACCTTTTTAGATTTTGCTGACGATGAGCTGGATCAAACAAGGCAAGATTGATAGCTTCGTGAGTAAGCACCATCGCACTCCATGTCTGCGCATCCAAATGCATTAAACGCTTGCTTTGGGCATCAGGAGCATGATGCATTTCCATTTGATTTTCTGAAAGATGGAACTTAATCAAATCACGATACTCACTATCTTCTGTCCTGTTGACAAAATCTACAGTCATCTTATAAAAAAGATCTGGATCAAACTTTTCCCCATTTGGACGCAAGGCCAAGTGAATATCATCCATTGCCTTGTGGTAAATATAGCTATAAGCATCTTCTAAATCATCAAAATACTTATAAAATGCTCCACGAGCAATTTCAGCTGACTTAACGATTCGCGCCACTTGTGCATCATCTAATGAATGATGACTAAATTCTACAAGGAGCGCTTGATCAATTCTTTTCTTTTTTTCATCAGGCAAATTTTTAAAAGTTAATTTAACCATTTTCCTCTCCAAAGTGACACCGTGTCACTTTTCTTTTTCTATACTAAATTGTTTTTGGCATCATGTCAATTCTAACGCAAAAATTTTTTCAGTTTCAAATCTTGGCAAAAGCTTTGAAAATAAAGTTTTAATGTACAAAAAAAATCCAGGTATCCTCAAAATACCTAGATCTTTTAATTTTTACTATTTATGCTAAAACGCGGTTCCAAAATACTAAACGTTGAATCTTATCGTCAATATGCATTTGTGCTAAACCGCAATTATCCATTTGATCGAAGTAAGTAATGTCGCCATCTGTTAAATAATGGGCAACAATCATTCGCGATACCACTCCGTGACAAACTACTAAAACTTTATCATTAGGATGCTTTTTATATAATTCATCAAAAAAGTCTGCGATTCGATCTTCAAAATGCTGACGACTTTCAGCAGTTTTATTATATTTATACATATTATCAGTTAAAAGCCCGCGATAATCAAACGCATCAGGATATTGTTTATGATATTCTTTAACGGATTTACCGTCCCACTGTCCATAATCCATTTCCTTGATGCGATCGTCGGTATTCAACTTAGCTTCATGACCAACAAAAATTCGAGCAGTTTCTTGAGCGCGCTTTAAGGGACTAACATAAATTGCGTCAAATTGACTAGGATCAAAATTTTTAGCCGCCTTTTGGGCATATTCACGTCCTTCAACACTCAAATCAGGGTCAACGCTTGAACCCTGAATCATACCGTCTTTATTAAGATCTGTTGTTCCATGGCGTAAAATTACTACTTCCATTTATATCTACTCCTTAACTCCGTAGTACGCTGGTAGGCGTCTATTAAAGCTCATTAGACGAGGATTAAAGTTATTTTTTTCATCAAAATTAATCTCAGTAAAAGTTACATTACCTTGAGCTGTAATTTCACTAGTATCTAAGTCAAAGATAGCTGCCAGCAGCCCACGAATGGTAAACCCATGGCAAACTACCAAGACAGTCTTATTGCTAGCTTCTTGTTTTAAATCTATCATAAAACTCTTGGAACGCCTAACCAAATCATCGTAACTTTCTGCATTTTGGGCATATTTAGTATAATCTTTACCAATCATCCCCATAAAATCAAAAGCATCCGCACAAGTTGCATATAAAGGATCTACGTCAGCACCTTCCCAAGATCCAAACTGCATTTCAACTAGGCGCGGATCTAAATTAATAACTTTCTTGCCTTTAGTTAAAATTTTAGCTGTACGTTTAGCTCTAATTAAGGGGCTCGCATAGACCAGGTCTACTTGATTTTCATCAAATGACTTACTAATTTCTTTTACACCGTTACTGCCTGACTCACTTAGGTCAGGATCGCTTGCACCGCCTGAAATTAGGTTTCCGGTATTATGTTGACTAATACCATGTCTTACTAAAATTAATTTCATCATCGTTCTCCATTTTTATAAACCGCTTTCATTATATATGATTTTATGTTTATTAACCAATTACGAATTAATTTCTTCATTGTGGTAGTAACCAAGTACAAAAAAGCATTACAATAAAATTGGAAAGAAAAAAGAGGGAATATTTATGGCTAGAATAGAAGTACAAAGAGATGGTTTAACTTTAGTCGGCGAAAGATTAGAACCATTTGGCGAAAAATATAACATGGCGATTCTTTTCCATGGCTTTAAAGCTGACAGAAATGAGCCTTTGATCAAAGAAATTGCAAACAGATTATGGGAAAATAACGTAGCTAGCGTTCGCTTTGACTTTGACGGATGTGGCGAATCAGATGGGGAATTCAAAAACATGACAGTTCCAAGTGAAATTGCCGATGGTCAAGCAATTTTGGAATATGTAAGAACCGATCCACACGTAAATAAAATTTACTTGGTTGGTCATTCTCAAGGTGGCGTAGTAGCTTCAATGCTGGCAGGGCTTTATCCTAACCTAGTTGATAAAGTTGTCCTTTTAGCGCCAGCAGCCACTTTAAAAACCGATGCATTAAAAGGAACACTTCAAGGTGTAAGTTATGATCCTCACCATATTCCAGATCAGATTCGTTTAGGTAAATTTACGGTTGGTAGCTTTTATTTACGAACTGCTCAAGTTCTGCCCATTTATGAAACAAGTGCCCAATTTACTAAACCGGTATGTGTGATTGCTGGCAGCGACGACCAAGTAGTTAATCCCGATGCTTCAAGAAAATACCACGAAGTTTATGAAAACAGTGATTTACATATCATTGCTGGAGGCGACCATAGTTTTAATGACGATGCGCGTAAACCGGCAATTGATTTCACTATCAACTTTTTAAAACCAGATCAATTCTAAGAAAAAGGCAATTAACTCAAATTATGAGTTAACTGTCTTTTTAAATACCAATTCTTTTTCAGAGCTGTCTTTTTCACTAAACTTAAAGCCAAAATCTGTAAATTGCTTTAATTCATCTATGTTTTTTACTCTTTTTTGTGCTGCAAATCTCATCATCGCACCTCGCGCCATCTTAGAATGAGTTGCAATCTGGCGCCATTTATCTTTTCGCTTTTCTAAAAACGTAATTGTAATAAACTGTTGATCATCTCTCACATATGGACTTATTAGCTTGGAGTATTCTTTTGAAGCTAAATTTATTACGCATTTTTCGTCCTTATAAAGTTCTTGATATAATTTGTTTCCCCAAAAATGATATAAACTATAATCTTTAAATCCTACCATCCCCGTCTGCATTTCCAAACGATACGCAACCCCCCCATCAAAAGGCCGTAAAAGGCCATAAAGAGCTGACATGATTCGTAAATTTTTTTGTAAATAATCAAGTGCTCCCTGCTCTAAAACATCAGCAGCTAAGTATTGATATTGAATTCCGTCAAAGGCAACAATCGCTGGAGTCAGGTTTCGATCCAAGCTTTCATTTTTTAGTCTTTTTTGGTTTTGCTCTACTATTTTATCGTTGGCATTCCAAATCTTCTTCAATTGCTCAAAATCTTGCTCTTTCAAAAAATCCCAAAGAATTTGAGTCTTATCTAAGAAGTCAGGCTGGCTTTGAACTGCAAAACTATCCTGATCTAATTTCATTTTCTTAGCCGGGGCAATAATAAATTTCAATTTCATCACCTTATTTTTTATCTTAATTATCTATTTAATTATATAATCTAATTAAAAAGGATAGAAAGTAGCTGAATACGATGAGTGAAACTGAAGATTTAAACATTGGTATTGTCTTACAATACCGCATTGATACTAACTTTAATATTAAAGGCACAATTGATGCTGATCGTCTTGTACGACAAGCCCGTGACTGCGGCTTTAGAGGCATAAGTGTTGCCGTTGCCGATCCTATCCAACAAAATATGGTGATCGAAGCTTGCAACAAGTACCATATTAAATTTTGCCAAGAACGACCAGCTATAATTTTAGGTGGACCTGATATTTTAGCTAAACTAATTGCAGCTAGACTTGATAAGCAAAATATTTATTTTGAAATCAAATTGGATCAAGATGGTGCCATTGAAAAAGATCAATTAGCAGACTTAGATTTATTACGTCAATGGATTGATCGCTTCGGACATGCATATTATGAAATGCGTCCTGACAAAGAGATCAAGACAACTGCGAATGCTCATATTTTTAAAAATGAGCTTGCTCCTTATCAAATCTATGTCTTTATCCACCAACCACTACCTGAAAAAATCGAATTAACTGGCACTCCTCACATTGAAAAAGCCATGTGGATTGATACTCGTCAAGAACTTGAATATAAACAAGACGGTGATAAGATCACTATTGAATTAAAGCGGGATCCTGATGATGAGGAATTCACCATTTATGGTTTACGTCTGCAAGCCCACCGTCCAGAAGACGATATGGGACCAACTAAATATTAAGAGAAAAAGCCGCAGTAATCTGCGACTTTTTTATTCATCTATCTTTCAGAACTATATGGCTGAGGAAGAACTAAAATATAATTCAACACACGACTAGCATAACTATGCTCATCTTCAAATTCATGAATTGTTTTCTTTAAAGTGGAAAGATCATCAGTGATGATCCCATTAACGCCTTCAAACATCATTTTACGCATAATCGAAGATTCATTAACAGTCCATGCATAAACACTATCGCCTTTTATATGAGCCTGCCAAATAAAATCATTATTAAGAGTAGAGTATTCCATTGAATAGCCATCTGCTACGCTTTGTGGATATGTGAAATTATAAGGTTGAATATAAAGAGTATAGATTTTGGGATTAATCTGATGTAAACGCTCGATCACACTATAGTCAAGTGACTGTACTTGATACTTACGCTTTAAGACTAAAGCACCATATTTTTTATTAAAGCGCTCAAGCATCATTTTAGAATCGCGTGGCGTTGTTTTAATTTCAATCAATAATCTTTGATTTAGCTTTTTTGCGGCCTTTAAATATTGATCAAAACTAGCTATTTTAGCTTTATGTCCGTCTTCGCTAATAGTAATTTTAGTTAACTGCTTTAAGGTTAAATCTTTTGGCATTTTATTAATACCAGCTAATTTCAGAAGATTTTCATCATGCATCACTACAAATTGATTATCTTTTGTCTCATGCAAATCTATTTCGACAAAGGTCGGATGTAGTTTGGCAGTTTTTTTCAAGGCAGCAATAGTGTTTTGAACACCATTTTTATTATTTACACCACGGTGCGAAATAGTTGCCGGATGTTTTAAAGTTTGACCATTTAAATAAAATTGATTATTCACAACCGCACTAACAGCTGAAAGAGTAAAAATAATACTGGACCATACAATAACTGCTTTACTTGTCCTACGGCTTTGTAAAGTCACTTCAACGTCTACATTTTTTAAAACAAATAAAAGTCCCACAACGCTCGACCATACCGAGACTACTAATGAAACTAATTGAACTAAAAACAAGTTAAAATTAGCAAATCCCATCGCAAAAATATTAGGCAAAAGGTCCCAAAGTAGCTGCATTCCATACACGATAAGAAAACAGATAAATAAAAACACAGCTGCCATAAGCCCGATTACTAGTAAGGTACTCAAAACCTGCCACCAATTGCCGTGGCGTGTTTTTTGCCAGCTTTGCTTAATTGCTTGGCGTGTTTTCATTTTATTGAAAATCATTAAAGGCAGTGTATAAATCCAGCGTATACCTAAAATAAACACAATTACATAAAACACAATTAGAATTAAACTAAGCCAAATATTACGTGTCATATAATCTAGAATAAATTCAGGTATTTGGATCTTAGCTAAAAGAGGCGTACGAAAGACAATATCAGCAAACGGCACAATTAATATAAAGTAGACTAAGAGTAATAAAAGACTAGCCGCACGAATATGCCTAATTGCTTGCCAGGTGTTTTTTAAAATAAGCTTGAACGAAGAATTTATTTTTTTAATTGCAACGAGCATGAAAGCAAACTGCAAATAAATGATCAAGACTAATAAGACTAGCTCAACAATTAAAGCTATTGCGACAAGTGTATGAGTTGTTAAAATGGTGAGGACGTTTTGATAAGAAATAAAAGGTATTGCTCCTGCCTGCAGGATATAAGTTGTCACCCAGCGAAAAATCGGAATAACTAAGAATTGATTAAATAAATCTAACCCTACAAACAAAAGTAGAAAGCGTAACCAATATCTTTCAAAAATAGCATTACTATTTTTGATATCCATGTAAATTCTTTTCATTTGTAATCTTTCCCGTACTTATTAGTTAATAACATAGTTCTTATTATAACCTATGACAAAAAAATAAGCTGAAACAAGTATTTCAGCTTATAAGATTAGGATCTATTAATTATTTTCTGTATTACACGAAATAATAGTCTTTTTATTTCGAAAAAATAAAAACTGCAAAACAAGCTTGCAGTTTCTAATATAATATCTATCTATCTTTCGTTTCTTTTAGGCTTTGGCGTAGTTGATGGCTTTTTCTTTTCAGGAAGCGAGATTTTTGAAAAAATCGTCTTACCAACTTCTTGTAAAAATAAGAGATCTTCACTCTTTTGTCCTTCATATTGTGTTAATGCAATTAGTGTCAAAGGGCCATTTTGAGTCTTAAATGAACAGACCTCATGACGATAGTTATCAATTTCACCCATTCGATTATAAGTAGGAAAATCATTATTATCGTAAGTTGAAATACTATAATGGGTAGTTTGATTGGACAAGCCATTGCGCACTATATCGCAAAACTCATTATTTGTATTTAAAAAGTATTGTAGTAATTTATTAACGCTTGTAGCTGTTATCTCATTATCCTGACCAGTTGGCGAATAGCGCATGAGCTCACGCCCCAACCGCATGCCAGGATAATTATCTCTTAACCAATCATCGATCTCATAGATGTCAAATCTCTCAATTAGCAAATTAGTCGCAGCATTATCTGACATTGACGCAACCAAAAAGACTAAATCACGTAGTGGCCAACAAGATTGTTGCAAGCGGCTGATAATTCCAGACCCCCGCACGCGAGATAAATCTGTCACTTCCAGCTCTTCGTTAAGCAAGCTGCTATCTTTTTGCCAAAGTTTTTCAACATAAGCTAAAATTCCTAAAGAAACTAAACCAGCTGCAGGAAACACTTTATCACTTTGATAAGAATATATCTCTTTATCACCATAAGTAATCAGTAGGCCTGCATCAATATTTTTATTTTTGATTAATGAATTTAATTCATCTTTTATCACGTCATACACCCTCAAGTATTTTTGGTTTATAAAAATATTATACCAGGTACATGTGTTTTTTTAATTATTTTGCCAATAATTTAAAAGTCTCTTAGTTTCTTTGGATAAAGTATTTTCATCATTGCACTGTGATAATTTATAACCGACAAAGTATGGTGAGGCGTTAAAGCGTGGTACTATCTTTGCACAGTAGCCACTTTTACGGGGATAAAAAAATAAGTTATAAGAATTACAGCGACCATTATACATAATATTGAGCGTGTATTTTATGGCTTGCTGTATCCAATCTGCCCATAAATTAATACCCTTATCTGTTTTTGATTCTAAATTAATATTGATCTCTTGAAAACCTTGAACAGGATGCAAAGCAAAATTAACATTTACTTCGCCTTCTTGAAAAACTGGAATTCCTTCAAAATTATTAGGATGAATATACTTATACCCATCTTCTTTTTCTAAACCCACGATCTGCATATGAGGATGAATTAGTGAGCCATTTGATAATGGGCCAAAATTCTTATACCAAACAACAGACTTAAATTTAGGATCATTATTCATTTTTTCGAAACAGTGCATACTAAATTTCATGAGCTCATGATTATATTCTTTACTATACGTAGATATATCACCATTATGATCGTTTGATTCAATCAAAACACTCTGTACTGTATTTCTTAAAGTTGGAAAACGATTATGGAGCCAAATCATTTCATGACTTTTTTCATAAATGTCGGTTAAATACGCAGTATCGCAGAAAGGACAAAGATTACTCTTGTCTTTTCTAAAACTTGAGGGCTTATCTTGAGCTATCGCAAAATCAAAAATTAAGGGATCGTTTTTCAAAAAAATACTCCTAACTAAAAAAAGAATGCACAAAATGATTGACTATTAAATATATACGAGTACAATAATAAATGAAGGCGACATAAAGCGCTTTCACAAAAATAACATTTTGTAGCTTTCCTTAACTTTACCCTTTCGGCTTTTCCGGAAGGGTTTTTCGTTTATCCAAAATCAGACTGAATGACACGCATCCCTTGTTGATGGGCTGATTTAATCAAATCTGCAACTCGGTCACTAGTATGGTTTAATTCAATATCAACAGCATCGCCTAATTGAAATTGAATCAAAATCTTTATTAGGTTTAAATAAGCATCTTCACTATCTAACTCAGTGTGTCCGCCATTCTTTTTACTTCTAAACGTAATCAGCAAGCCCGATTCAGGAAAAGTTTCAGTAATTTGATTAGCTAAGTCAATGACGCAATTCATTTTGGTAGCATCTTCAAAATAATCTAAACGCCAATCAATTAAATCCGCGCCTTTTACATAAGCGCGGGTCACATAATCAAAGATATCATGCGCACTTTTTTTCTTAGTAATTACGGCTTGGCTAACCTCACCATTATCAAATTCGACTTTTTTAAATTCGTAATTCATTTTTTCACCCTAAAAAAATAAAAGCTGTTATAGACAGCTTTTATTATACCCATTTTTTAAAGTTCAGAACTGATAACTTTTTCTTTATCTTGAAAATCGTCCCAATCTAATTCACCTAATCTTTTGGCAGTAATAACTCCGGCGATCATTGAATCATTAACATTTAAGGCAGTTCGAGCCATATCAACAACTGGATCAATTGCAATCAAAATTCCTAAAACAGTTACTGGCAAGTTTAAAGCTCCTAGAACCATTAAAGTAGTAAAAGTAGCTCCTCCACCTACTCCAGCAACGCCAAAGCTAGAAATCACATCAATTGCAATTAAAGTTAGAACAAATTGCCAGCTAAAAATATTAATTCCCACCAACGGAGCCGTAATTGCTGCCACCATTGAAGGATAAATTCCAGCACATCCATTTTGTCCAATAGTCAAACCAAAGCTTGCTGAAAAATCAGCGATCGTATCACTTACACCCATTGAATTTTTTTGAGTCCTTACATTCAACGGCAAGCTTCCACCACTTGTTCTAGACGTAAAGGCAAATACTAGAACTGGCCATGCTTTTTTGAAATAAGTAATCGGATTAATTCCATTTACCATTAACAATATTGCATGGACGATAAACATCACAGCTACTGCTAGATAAGCAGCTAGGATGAAAGTTACTAGTTTAGCCATGCTTGCAAAGCTATTAGTAGCGCTGGTGCGTGCGATTAAAGCAAAAATTCCATATGGAGTCAATTGCAATATCATTTTGACAATTTTCATAACGACTGCTCTAGCGGCTTCAATACCGTGGGCAAAAGTATCAGCTAGTTTTGGCTGGTCCTTTTTTATTTGCAAGAATGCTAATCCGACAAGTAAAGAAAAAATAACTACGGCAATAGTACTAGTTGCTCTCATCCCAGCAAAGTCAGCAAAAATATTTTGTGGGAAAAAGGCCGTAATTTGATCAGGTAATGATAAGCCCTTTAATTGACTTTGGTGGTCCTTAATTGAAGTGAGCGCAGTTGAAGTTGCATTCATTCCTTTTGCAAAACTTGCACCTTCTAACCCAAACAATGCAACACTTGAGTAACCTATTAATGATGCAACTGCAGTCGTACCAAGTAAGATTGCTAAAACATTAAAAGCAATTTTTCTAATCTTTGTACCCATTTTTAGTTGAGTAAATGCTCCTACTAAAGAAACAAAGATCAATGGAATGACCAACATTTGAAGAAGAGAAATATACCCATTTCCTACAATTCCTAACCACTGCATGCTTTGAGTGACAACCTGACTTTTTGCCCCAAACATTAATTGAAGCGCAACGCCAAATCCAATTCCTAATACTAACGCTAAAAATACTAATCTAGTAAAGCCCCACTTATTCCGGTGAAGATATGCCATCCCCGCTAATAGTAGGACACTAATCAAAACAACTAAAAAAGTTTCCATCCCAACTGTCCTTTCAATACAAAAAAAGAGCTATTGACCCTTGGCCAATAACTCTCGCAAATATAATATTAAATGTTAAATCTTGAAAAGTAGTTTTCTAGAATCAACACAAATTCTTGGAGTAAATTAATGACTGCACGTCAAAGAAATTGTCATATTCGAAAATTTGACAATTACAGCAGCAAAATTGTTCTTGACGTACAAACATTGATTTTTCTCCTTTCTTACTTTTCAAAAGTATCTTATCAATCGACTTACTTTTTGTCAACAGTCAATTTAAAATTTATCCTTTTTTATCGTCCGATAAATTGATATTACAAAGACGACAATACTGCATAAAATCGCAGGATAAGCCATGTAGCCAATGTTAAAAACTTGGCCAATTAAATTTTGGTTAATCTGATGAGCCAAGGCATATTGAGTTGCCCATTTGCGAATAACTATTGGGGTCAATATGAATAAAAATACCGAGACACCTGATCCAACTAACATTGCCCTTCTTGAATATGGTTCTCTAAAAAATTGTGCCAAAACACAGATTGCAGGTGCTACCATAAGTAAAAACGTCCAAATCATAATCCAGCGTCCCGCTGAATCATTCATAAATTGAGCACTATTAGTAGCATAGCGATATGTTCCCCATAACGAGCCACCCATCAAGTTATCCAAGGTATTTAATAAACTTGCACCTTGAGAAGCATAGGCATTATTTACTTGTGAAGCTGCTCCTTGAATAATTTTTAAACTATCAGCAGATCCTGCTCCTTGAAAGTTAATTGTAACTACCTGCCGCATATAAGTAGCTAAAAACATCACCATACTCGCTCCTAATTGGAGAGCTTTAAGCATGTTAAGTTTTCTAGAACCTCCTACTTTAAATTCAATACTTAAAGTTTGCGTCGGATTTTTGCTTCGTGCAATAAAAAATATACCAATAGCACTGATAACAACCAAAATTACTAGTCCCAGCCACCAACCAGTCATAATAAATAGCAGTGCTAACACAACAATAGCTACAGAAATATAAGGTCGATCTAAAGCTAAATCCCAAACATTCAGCTTGCTATTGCGAGCAACTTTTTGTCGGTATTGTTCACGAGTTAATTTTTCATGCTTGTCAGAATTTTTATTCATTGCTCTATTTCACCATCTCTAAATTTTTCTTTATCATGCTAGCATAATATTTAACTTTTGTATTCAATTTTAACTAATCTTTAGACTGAATGTTAGCTTTTTGTTATATACAAGCGGTCAGATTTTAATGTGTTAAAATATAGTATTGAATCTAAGCAGTTAACAACCTTAAGTAACTAGAGCAATACAATTTTCAAAAGAAAAGAAGGCTAATTATTGATGAAAAAAATAGCACTCACCGCAGGAATTAATGATAATGAACTCCATCTTAATCGCAGTATCACAGATATTATCGCTAAAAACGGTTATTTACCTCTAGTTTTAGCACCAGTTAGTTTAAAAGCGATGCCTGAGCCTAGAAATGACTTTGATGCCTTAATCTTAACTGACGGCGATGACATTACGCCGATCTTTTATAACGAAGAACCACTCCCAGAACTAGGACTTACCGATCCTCATCGTGATCAATATGAACTCAATTTAATTAAAGCAAGCCACGAAGCAGGAATTCCCATTCTTGGGATTGGCCGCGGGATGCAGATGCTTAATGTGGCTTTTGGTGGTAGTTTATTTCAAGATATATATGCTCAAAACTCAGGTGCGGGTATCCAGCACATTCAAAAAGCCGATCTTAGTCAAGCTAGCCACCATATTAATGTCACACCAGAAAGCCAACTAAATAAGGCAGTTGGTTCTCATCCCTATGTTAATAGTTGTCACCATCAGGCAATTAAGAAAGTGGCCGATAGTTTTAATATCGTTGCTTCAGCGCCTGACGGTATCATTGAAGCGATTGAATCCAGTGATCAAACAATGACCGGGCTTCAATGGCGGCCAGATAAATTAAAAGACGCTAATCAAGATAAAATTTTTGAGCAGTTTTTTAACTTAATTAACTAAAAGTGAATACAGAAAAAGACAGGGCTTCATATGTGAAGTTCTGTCTTTTCATTTAGCTAATTTTTTATTTAATGTAGGCTGTATAAGCAAAATATCCAGCTTGAATTAAAGCTAAGATCGCGATCAACCTACGAATTATTTTAACTGGAATATGACGTATAATCTTTGGACCAAAATAACTGCCTATTAAAGCGCCTATTGCTAATGGAATTGCTTGCCCCCAGTAAATACGTTCAGTAAACATGTAAATTATCAGAGCTACCAAGTTAGATAAAGCACCGATGATATTTTTGATTGCATTAACCGTTAAAAATTCATCGTCAGTAATAATATTCAAGATTACTAACATCAAAACCCCGCTAGCTGCACCAAAGTAGCCTGCATAAGCTCCTGCTACAAACAAACTGAGTAGTGATAAAATTTTTACTATTTTGTTTGCATCTTCTTTTTCAGTATTTAAGTTACTATTTCCGCTGAATAAAATCATCAATCCTGAAAATGCGATACAAAACGGCACAATTTTCTCAAAAATTTTACCAGGAAAATTAATTAGTAACATACACCCTACTGCTGATCCTACAACAGTAAAGATTGCATAGAACCAGACTTTTTTCCAGTGGCCACGCAGCTCTTTTAACGATGCAGCACTCGAGCCTACGCCTGTCCAAATTAAGGCTGCGTCATTGGTCGTATTGGCATAAACTGGTGCAATGCCAACAGATAGTAAAACTGGATAAGTTGCTAAAGACGCCATACTAGCAATAGTTGATAGTAAACCGCCTAAGATTCCACCGAAAACTAGATAGATAAATAATAAAGTTGAATTCATAGCTTCCTCAAATGTCTAAATACGAACTAGTTTTAATGGAAATATTATAACAGCTTATTTTTTATAAGCAACTACCCATTTTATTTTTCTAACAATTGTTGATAAATATTTTTATTTTCTACATCAAATACACAAAAAATTATCTCAAGTGAGCTCTGATTATCTATTAACCACTTTTTACAAGTATCAATAGCTATTTGAGCTGCCTGATCTTTGGGGTAACCATAAACACCAGTTGAAATACACGAAAAAGCAAGCGATCTTAAATGATGATCTTTAGCTAAGTTTAAACTATTTAAATAGCAATCACTCAGCAATTTCTTATTATCATCTTTATCATGAAAACGATAAATTGGACCAACCGTATGAATAATATACTCGGCTGGCAAATTATAACCTTTAGTTATTTTGGCTTGCCCAGTTTCACAGCCATGTAATTTCTTACACTCTTGTAATAGCGCGCTTCCTGCTGCTTTATGAATCGCACCATCAACTCCTCCACCACCAAGTAAACTTTTATTAGCAGCGTTGACAATTGCATCAACTTTTAATTTAGTAATATCGCCTTGAATTACTTTCATTTTTACTCCACTTTGATAACAATGCCCTTTGGTAGTAATTGTCCTACCAAATAATTTTGAATAACATCAGCTTGTGAGTTAAAGCCTAAGGCATCTAACGAAGTATTGAAATAAGCAGTAATAGTCTTATTTCCTGATAAGATAACTTCAATTAAGCCATTTTCAGTCACGGTAATTTTAAGATTACGATCTGCAAACAAATCCTTGTTTTTAGCCTTTAATTCTAATAATGCCGCCACTTTATCCCAATCCTGACTATGATCATCAGCTAACAATTCATTAGGAATAACTGGATTTTGTGCAACTAAGATAATTAATGCCAGCTCTTGATACAGGCTCTGCAAGTCTTGGCCTAATATCGATGTTAAATTATTTTTCAATCCATCTTTTTCTTGATTTAAAAGCGTCACTAATTCTTGTGCAGACATTTGATGGTCAATCATATGCTTTTTAATAGCTTTAGTGATATTACAATTAAGAGCAGGATCCGTATAGACTAATTCAAAGCCCATCTTTTTTGCTTTAGCTTGTTGATTCTGACTGATCTCCCAATCAACATACAAGCCTTCGACGCCAAGGTCTTTTATTTCAGACAATCTTTGCTCTGTATCAAAATCAGCAGGTTTTACTTGATACCAAATTTTTGTCTCCATGTTATATCTCTTTTCTATAGCAAAATAAAAAGACTTTCCCTATACTTTGTTAATTTTAGCATCATTATCTTATTTTTACAGTTAGATATACAATGCCTTTCTTATATATCATAGCTTTTTTTGTGTGGTCATGGCTAGAAAAAAAGACTCTCATGGAGAGTCTTTTAAATCTTGTTATTTAATTAACGCTTAGTTACAGCAATTAAGTCATCGCCATGTTTCTTTTCTACACCGTCAACTTTTTGAACATTAGCATAACTTGCGGTATTGGTTACCACAACCATTACAGTTGAATCATAACCTGCATCTTTAACTTTTTGTAAATCAACGCTACCTAATTTATCGCCTACTTCAACATGTTGACCTTGCTTAACTACACTAGTAAAGCCGTCACCTTTCATGTTAACAGTATCAATACCGATATGAATCAATACTTCAGCACCCTTATCAGATTTAATACCATAAGCATGTTTAGTTTCATAAGCTACTGTAATTTCCCCAGAAACTGGAGCGTAAATTTCTCCTTCACTTGGTACAACTGCAGCACCTTTACCCATTGCTTCAGTAGAAAAGACAGGATCTTTAACATCGGTTAAGCTTTCAGCTTTACCAGAAACTGGAGAAGCGATAATTTCATCATGTAATTCATTATTTTCCTTAATAATCTTATCTGCTTCTTGTTGCTCAGCAACTTCATCGCCTGCTGATTCAACAGTTGCAGATTCTGCTTGAACATCTTCTTTTAAGTGCTTTTTGCCGTAAACAAAAGTCAATCCAAAGGCGATTACAAAACTGATTGCCACTGAAACAATCCACATTGGAATTGAGCTTGGAACCATTGATAAGAATCCAAGAAATCCTGCAGAACCAAGTGCAGCCGCAGTAACGTGCATAAGTCCTGCAAATGCAGCACCAAAACCAGCACCAATTAAAGCACAGAAGAATGGGAACTTGTACTTCAAGTTAACACCGAATAAAGCTGGTTCAGTAATACCAAGTAAAGCTGAAACACCGGATGAACTTGCCAAGCCCTTAACTTTTTCGTTCTTAGTTAAGAAGTAAATTGCAAACGTTGCAGCACCTTGAGCTACGTTAGCCATACATGCAGTAACAAAGATAAAGTCACCAGATCCACGTCCACGAGCAAATTCGGCCAGCAACTGAGTTTCTACAGCTGGGAAACTTTGGTGAAGTCCAGTAGTAACAATTGCTGAATATGACAAACCAAAGATACCCATACCAAATGCACCAGTAGTGTTGTACAACCACACAATTGCATTAGTAATAGCATCTGAAACACCTTTGAAGACTGGCCCGATAATTACAAAAGTTAAAAAGCCAGTGATCATAATTGATAAAAGTGGTGTAAATGTAAAGTCAACTGCAGATGGCAAGTGCTTGTGGAAGAATTTTTCCAAAATGGATAAAACCCACACAGCAACTAAAACTGGAATAACTTGGTATTGATAGTTAGTTTGTGAAACGTGAAGGCCAAAAATATTCCAGTAATGACTACTTGCACCTAAAGCTGGAGTTGTCATAATCATACCAATAGTTGCACCCAAGAATTGGTTAGCGCCAAATCTTTTAGCAGCCGACATACCAACTAGAATCGGCATAAAAATAAATGGTGCAGCTGACATGATTTGGATCATGCTAGAAAGACCAGCAATGCTTGGTGCCATTTGAACAACAGATTGCTTGCCAAATAGTCCTGGTGAAGTTAAAAAGTTGTTCAATGCCATCAACAAACCACCAGCAACTAAAGCTGGGATAATTGGTACAAAGATATCAGAAAGTAACTTGATAAAGCCCATGATAACTTTAACAACCGGATTACGGTTGTCATTAGCTTGAGAAACCTTCTTTAGATCTTCGGTTGAAGCTTCATGCAAACCTGTAATTTTAATTAACTCATCGTAAACATTGTTAACATCCCCAGGTCCGATAATGATCTGGAATTGTCCGTTAGTTTTAAAGTAACCCTTGATGTCGGCGTCATCGTCAAGCATCTTAGTATTAACTTTATCATCATCTTTTAAAACAAGACGTAAACGGGTTGCACAGTGAGCTGCAGCAATTAAATTATCACGGCCGACAGCCTCAATAACGACTTGCGCCACTTTTTTGTGGTCCATACTTCGTCCTCCTTGCTCATGTAAGCGTTTTTCTTTTGATTACATGTTATATGATAGCGTATTCTGAATTTATGTCAAGCGTTTATCATAAAAATTATAATCAAAAATTTTAAGAGATCTTATTTTTGCATAAGTATACGATTTATATCAGTATTTTATATATGTATAATGCTATGCTTAAATATGTTATTCGTTTGACATACTTAAAATTTTTGATTAAGATTAAGAATATCAAGAATGCGTTTACATTATATAGAAGGATGATTTTTATTATGGAATGGACTAGAGAAAAAAGATATCTAAAATATAAGGATTGGGATGCACAAACTTTACTCAATCTTCAAACCCAAGCAGCTACTTCTGCTTATCAAATGCACTATCATGTTCACCCATTATCTGGTTTAATTAACGATCCAAATGGCTTTTCCTATTATAATGGTGAATACCATTTATTTTGTCAGTCTTATCCTTTCGGTCCAGTTCATGGCGTGAAATCCTGGATTCATTTTGCTTCGCCAGATATGGTCCATTGGCGTTATTTAGGTCAAGCAATCAATCCCGATAGCGATGTTGATAATGCAGGAGCGTATTCAGGTTCTGGCTTTGTACATGATGGTCAACTACTATTAGCTTATACCGGCAATCACCGCGACGAAAACTGGGTTAGAACTCCTTATCAAGTTATCGCCCGGATGGACAAAAATAATAAAATCGTTAAAGATACTGATCCAATTATTTTGCCACCTGAACATGTAACAGAACATTTCCGCGATCCACAATTATTTGAACATAACGGTAAGTACTACATCATTTTAGGGGCCCAAGATAAAGAAACTAAATCTGGTAAAATCGATATCTATAAATCAGATGATTTAAAGAATTGGCATGAAGTTGGCTATCTTGATTTTTCAAATGAAAATATGGGATATATGATCGAATGTCCAAACTTAGTTTTTGTAAATGATCAACCTGTCCTTATTTTTTGTCCGCAAGGCTTAGATAAAAAGATTGCCGATTATGACAATATCTATCCTAATATGTATCTGATCGGTAAAAACATTGATTTAGCTAAGGCTAAATTTACACCAGTACAAAAAGCACCTAAGAATTTAGATGACGGTTTTGACGTTTATGCTACTCAAGCCTTCAATGCACCTGATGGCAATGCTTATGCAATCAGCTGGGTGGGTTTACCAGATTGTACTTATCCTACTGATAACGAGAATTGGGCTAACACTTATAGCCAAGTTAAACGCCTAGAAGTAAAAGATAATAAGCTTTATCAGCACCCTTTAAAAGCAATTGAAAGTCTGCGAATGGATCATGTTGCCTATTCAAATCAGGCCCACTTAACTGATCATGCAAGCAGTCAATATGAATTAAAGCTTTCTATTAAACGTAATCAAGCTGGTAAGTTAGTCTTAAATGCTGATACATCCATGCAGACTGGTTTAGTATTAGACTTTAAAACTGGCGACAGCAGTCGCTTAATTATCGATCGTTCAAATGTCGGTCCAAAGGTCAATCCAGATTATGGCGAACAACGCGAAGTTTTGCTTGATCCAAATAAAGATCTTGATTTGGATATTTTCGTTGATGGTTCCTTGTGCGAAATTTTTATTAATAATGGGGCACACGTTGCAACCTTACGCTTTTTCGCAGATCCTGAAAATCAAACTATTAGCTTTGATCATGATATTGATTATGATGCAGACTTTTGGAAAATGATGCCAATAATGTAATGAAGTAGGTATAAAAATGGTTAAATTAACTGATGTAGCAAAAAAAGCTGGCTGCTCAGTGACAACAGTTTCTCGAGTTATCAACAACTATGGCTATCTTAGTGAAGCTACTAAAAACAAAGTTCATAAAGCCATGGCGGAATTAAATTATCAGCCTAATTCAGTAGCACGTTCCTTACAAGGCAAAAAAACACAACTAGTGGGAGTGATTTTTCCAAGTATTACTAATCCTTTCTTTGGAGAATTAGTTGAAAAAATCGAAAATGAACTTTTCAAAGAAGGCTATAAAACTATTCTCTGCAATGCCGCTAATGACAAAGAAAAAGAACGCACTTACTTGCAAATGCTAATGGCTAACCAAGTCGATGGCATTATTGCCGGCGCTCATAATTTAGGTATTGATGAATATAAAAAGACCGGTCTTCCAATTGTATCTTTTGATAGAAAGCTATCAGATAATATTCCAATCGTCAGCTCAGATAATTTTGCCGGCGGCAGTCTTGCTACTGAAACACTCTATAAAAATGGTGCCCGTCATATTTATTTTATTGGTAATCCCGTTTTAGATGGACATCCTACTCAAAAAAGATTGCAAGGCTATCAACAAAAAATTCAAGAACTAGGACTCACCCCCCACGTTCACCCTACAAAATTCGGCGAAAGTTTAGAGCTTAAGGAAATGGCAATCAAAGAGCTGCTCCAGTTTCATCATGTTGATGGTATTGTTGCCTCGGATGATTTAACTGCACTAACCGTCTGGCAAGTAGCCAATCAATTAAACATTAAATTGCCACAAGATCTCAAGATCATTGGCTTTGACGGCAGTCAATACATTCAAAACTATGCACCATTTTTATCAACAATAGTTCAGCCAACTTCCGCAATTAGTGAATTGCTGGTTAAATTACTTCAAGAACGAATTGCTCATCCTAATGATAAGTTAAAACAAATCACTTATCAGCTGCCAATCAAATTACTGAACAGAAAATCCTGTCAATAATCACTCACCATCATCGATCACAAATCAAATAAAGAGCAGATATTCCACTTAATGAATACCTGCTCTTTATTTGTTATTTTTCTACAAGTGCAAAGGCCTCATATGGCTCAAGTTCAATATTTTCCAGAGACTTTCTCTCATCATAATTACCAAGTAACCATTTTTTAATATCTACTTTATGATCAAATTTTTGTTTTTCACCTGACAAGTTCGCTACAACTAACCACTTTTCATCGCCTAGAATCCGCCAGTAAGCCAAAACACTGTCACCAGTATTTTCAACTAACTTAAAATCTCCATCAACTACGATCGGATTTTCATGACGTAATTTAATCAACTTTTGGTAAGTATAAAATACTGAATTTGGATCTTTTAGTGCTTTTTCAACATTAATCTCTTTATAGTTAGGATTTACTTTAAGCCACGGCTTAGCCTCACTAAATCCAGCATTTTCTTGATCATTCCATTGAATTGGGCGCCGCGCATTATCACGACCCTTGGCATTAATTGACTTTAATATGTCTTGTTTTGAATATCCTTTTGCCAAACGTTCGTTATACATATTAATACTTTCGATATCTTCTACTTGAGAAATATCATCAACTGGATAGTTGGTCATCCCAATTTCTTCACCATTATAGATATAAGGCGTTCCATGCATTAAATGTAGCACTGTCGCAAACATCTTGGCACTTTGAATGCGATATTTTCCATCATCGCCCCAGCGAGAGATAACGCGAGGAATATCGTGGTTTTCCCAGAACAAACTATTCCAAGCATGATCAAAGTCAATGTCGGTTTGCCATTTAACCAGAACCTTTTTTAATTCACCTAAATTTAATGGACGCAAGTCCCATTTTTCTTTACCAGCTTGTTGGTCAAGACCTTGATTTTCAAATTGAAAGACCATCGATAATTCATGACGAGCTGGATCTGAATATTCTTCAGCAATCTTAGGAGTTGAATTCCATGTCTCTCCCACTGTCATCAAGTCATGATTACCAAAAGTATTCTTATTCATTTCTTGTAAATATGGATGAAGCATTGGTCCATTAGCACTTATTGCTTTATCAGGATCTTTACCAATTAATTCAATGACGTCCATTCTAAAGCCGCCAATTCCCTTATCAATCCAGAAATTCATCATATCATAGATCTTTTGGCGTAATTCGGGATTAGACCAGTTCAAATCAGGTTGCTGTTTAGCAAATAAATGCAAATAATATTGTTTGGTATTTTCATCCCATTGCCAAGCCGAACCTGAAAATGATGACTTCATATCATTAGGTACTTCTCCATCAGTCCCATCGCGCCAAATATAGTAATCGCGGTATGGATTATCCTTGCTCTTTTTAGCTTCAATAAACCACTTATGTTGATCAGAAGTGTGATTGACAACTAGATCCATGACAATCCTAATATTTCTTTTCTTAGCTTCTTGGATTAAGTTCTCCATATCTGCCATTGTGCCATATTGCGGATCGATTGCTTCATAATCTGAAATATCATAGCCATTATCAATACCAGGTGACTGATAAACTGGCGACAACCAAATAGCATCAATACCTAACTTTTGTAAATAATCTAATCGAGAAATGATCCCATTCAAATCACCGATTCCATCACCGTTACTATCTTGAAACGATTTTGGATATACTTGATATACTACTGCTTTTTTCCACCATGGAGTCATATTTGTAATTCCTCGCTTTCTAACTCTCTTATGAAATTGTTTTTTCAAAGATATCTGAAATAGTTGACTATTTTTTCTCAAACTCATATAAAAAACGTCTTGCCAAGACAAGACGTTCTTATAAAGGATAAAGCTTTTTTAACCCTTATCTGCACCAGCAGTAATTCCGTTAACATAGAACTTCTGCATGAAGACAAACAAGATAGTAATAGGGATAGCTATAATTACACATCCAGCCACAAATTGTGCAAAGTAGGCGGTTGCGTTACCTTTAGCTGTGTGCACCATGTTGTAAAGACCATATGCAATAGTGTAATCCTTGGCATTTCCTGAAGTAGAAAGAATAATACCTGAGAAAATGAAGTCTGTCCATGGAGCAATAAATGCAGTTAAAGCTGTATAAACAATCATTGGCTTAGATAATGGTAAACCGATATGTAAGAAAACTTGCCAGTTAGTAGCACCATCAATTTCAGCTGCTTCGTCAATTGCGCGAGGGATAGTATCAAAGAATCCTTTAGCTACATAGAAGCCAAGACCTGCACCACCAACATAAACAAGTAACAAACCAAAGAGGTTTAACATGTTAAGACCTTTCAAGATGTAGTACAAAGCGATCATAGCCATGAAGCCTGGGAACATTCCCAAAACTAATGCAATTTGTAAGAATGGCTTTCTGAATGCAAATCGTAATCTTGATAATACATAAGCAACAGAAATGGTTAAGAATGTTGAAATAACCATCGAAGCTAACGAAATAGCTAAAGTATTAATAATCCAGTTACCAAATGGGTATTGCGGATTAGTAAAGATTCCGATATAGTTTTGCAAAGTAAACTTGTCAGGCCAAAACGTTGAAACAAAGCCTGTATCGTTGTATGAAAAACTTGCTAAGATAATCCAAACAATTGGTAAAATCCATAAAATAGCAAGGATAGTTAATAGAATGTAACGGCCAATTAATGAGAGCCGTCTTTGAGCACTGTAAGATTTCATTTTTAGCCCTCCTTAAATGCGTTAGTCCGTCTATAAGCTAATAAGGATACAACGGCACTGATTACAAAGATTAAGATACCTAATACAGCGGATGCATTATAACGTTGTTCTTGTCCGAAAGTTAAGTTATATAGCCACGTTACCAATAAGTCGGTTGAGCCCGCACCATTGTATTTACTATTCATTGGTGCACCACCTGTCAGCAAGAAGATAACGTTAAAGTTGTTAATGTTTCCGATGAATTGTTGGATCAATGATGGAGCCATAACAAATAAGATTTGAGGGAAAGTAATCGATCTAAAAATTTGTGCTGCATTAGCACCATCAATTCTAGCTGCTTCAATTTGATCTTGAGGTAAGTTTTGAATAATAGCAGTTGAAACCAACATTGAAACTGGGATACCAATCCACATGTTAACGATAATTACAGTAATTCGAGCAACTAATGGAGAAGCTTGGTTATCAATAAAGTGAATTGGGGAGCTAATTAAGTGCAAGTTCATTAAAATGTTGTTCAAAGCACCTTGATAATCCAAGAATTGTGCCATCATCAATAATGAAACGAATTGAGGAACGGCCCAAACAATAACAAAGACAGTTCTCCAAAAGCCCTTATGTTTGATACCTTTAGATTCAATCAGCATTGCAAGCAATACACCAAAAAAGAATGTAGTAGCAGTTGCTGCAACGGCCCAAATCAAGGTCCAGCCTAATACTGGGAAGAAAGTACCAGCCAAATCACCGCTTAAAACATTACCAAATGCTTGAAAACCAGTCCAAGAAAAGGCAATTGGGTGCTGTCTATCATAGTTAGTAAATGCCATAGAAATCATGAAGACAGTTGGCAATACAGTGAAGAACAAAATACCTAATAAAGGAATAGTCATTAAAGTTGAGTGCAAACGACTATCAAATAGACTCTTTAGTTCTTCCATATTAGTAGCAATGTGGTCACCATCACGTTTAGCAATATAATTGTTTCTAGTTGATCTAAGGTTTAAATAATAGATCCAAATGAAGGCAATACACATAAAGATTGCCAAGATACCAAACAGCAAAATCAAAACAGAGTTTGATGGCTGCTTAGTAACATAAACACCTTGTGAAGCGTCGTAGACAACTCTTTTAGTTTTATCTGGTCCTAAATTTGAAAGTAACTTCAAAGCGGGAATACCACTCATAAAGAACCAAACAAAGAATATAATTTCACTTAATAAGAAGACAATCCCTTTAACCCATTGCTTATTAGCAAATGCATTGCTTCCCATTAAGAAGAATGATAATTTTGTCGCACCATCACCTTTTTTGAAGGTTTCGCGATAAGTTGCTTTAGGCGCTACATGCTTTTTTCTGAACATAGCTTATCCCCTTCTTAAGAGAAAAGATTGGATTTTAAGCCAATCTAATCTTTATCTTTCCATTCCTATTTCTTTTCGATGCTCTTTTGAAGCTTCTTAAGTTGTGCCATGTAGTCTGCTGGCTTGATCTTACCATCGTAAGTACCACTGATTAATGGAGCAGCACCGTTCCAGAATGCAGCCATTTGTGGAAGCTTAGGTTGTAATACTGAGTTACCGGGTTTAGCCATTTCAATTACGGCTTCAGCAACTGGGTCAGACTTAACAGCTTGTGAGTTAACTGCGCTCTTTAATACAGGAATTTGACCTGCTTCTTTGTGGACAATTAATTGAGCTTTCTTGTTAGTAATAAATGAAGCTAATTGTGAAGCAGCTTTAGCATTTGAAGTGTGTGAGTTTACAGCGAAACCTTCAATACCTAAGAATGCTTCCATTTGAACGTTCTTGCCACCAACGTTGATAGTTGGGTATTTAGCAACAGCAAAGTTGTCACCTAAAATCTTCTTGATGTTAGCAGCGTTCCAAGGTCCGTCTAAGATAGCAGAAGCATTACCCTTCTTTAATTGGTTTAATGCGTTTGAAGTTTGCATAACACCTTTGTTGTGCTTTTGTTCTGCGAACCACTTCAATGCGTTTACACCTTTTTCAGATGCAAAGTTTGAACCGTGAAGGTCTTCACCACTCTTACCGTATAATTGAGTACCTGCTGAGAAGAATACTGGCCACATTACATATGCGTTAGTAAAGTCAGTACCAACAACACCCTTAGAAGTTAAAGTAGTCCAATCCTTAACATCATTTTCACTCAACTTAGACTTGTTGTAGTAAAGAGTTTGAGCTTGTTGTGCATATGGATAAGCATAAATCTTACCTTTCCATGCAACACCCTTAGATGCAACATCAATGTAATCGCTCTTGATCTTCTTAGTATCTTGTGGTGAAAGTGGGTTAATGTAACCAGCCTCAGCCATTTGACCTAATTGGTCATTTGGAACTTCAAATACATCAGCAGCTTTAGATGGGTCTTTACCAACATCAGTCTTAGCATTAGCAGAACCATTTGGACTTTGAACAACACGTACTGAAATATTCTTGTGAGTCTTAGTAAAGTCCTTAACAATATTTTTGTAGTATGGTACTTGTTCAGTATCTACCCAAAGAGTTAACTTACTGCTTCCGCTGTTTCCACCGTTACTTGAACTGTTATTTGAACATGCGGCAGCTGATAGGCCAACTAATACTAATGTGCTTGCTAAAGCGAGCTTTTTCCAAATCTTCATGACATTTCCTCCTAAAATATCCAGCTTTCCTTAAAAACAATGCAGTTTTTATCTGCTAATTGCTTACATTAATAAATTTTACTAAGGTCGTTAATTTACAATTGCCTCAGTAGTATCTTTGTCGAAAAAGTGTGCCTTGTTAACATCAAAGCCCATTTCCACTTGATCACCAGGTGTGTGGTAATCACGAGCGTTAACAATTGCGACAAATTCCGTACCATCAACTTTTTGGTAAAGTTGAATAGTAGAGCCCAGAAGTTCTGAAACTACAACTTCAGATTTAACGACTGCGTTAGGCCAAGTTTCAATAAAGGCTTCTTCAGCATGGATATCTTCTGGACGAATACCAAAGACTAAATCTTTATCTCCATAGCCTTTTTCTTCGAGCATCTTGGCCTTACCTTCTGGAATTTCGATATCCAAGCCCTTGCCATCACTAATTCTCTGGTTCTTGTAGTGAACATTGAAGAAGTTCATTTGAGGAGAACCAATGAAGCCAGCAACAAACATATTCTTAGGCTTGTTGTAAACTTCAAGCGGAGTTCCGATTTGTTCTACCTTACCTACAGACATAACAACCACTCTATCAGCCAAAGTCATGGCTTCAGTTTGGTCGTGAGTTACGTAGATAGTAGTAGTGCCTAAATCTTGGTGCAATTTTGCAATTTCGGCACGCATTGATACACGAAGTTTTGCATCAAGGTTTGAGAGCGGTTCGTCCATCAAGAAGATCGGAGCATCACGCACAATTGCACGTCCTAAAGCAACACGCTGACGTTGACCACCTGATAATTCTCCTGGTTTTTTATCAAGGTAATCTTCCAAACCTAAAATCTTGGCAGCATGCTTAACACGCTTGTCGATTTCAGCCTTGTCATAATGGCGAAGTTTTAAACCAAATGCCATGTTATCGTAGATACTCATGTGTGGATACAAAGCGTAGTTCTGGAATACCATGGCAATATTACGATCTTTTGGTGCGGTATCATTCATCACTTTGTGATCAATTTCAAAAGTACCTTCGCTGATATCTTCCAAGCCAGCTACCATTCTTAAAGTGGTTGACTTACCACAACCTGATGGACCAACGAAAACAATAAATTCCTTGTCTTTGATGTGCAAATCAAAGTCGTTTACTGAATAACGATCATTGTTAGGATACTTCTTATAAATGTGATTTAAATCTACTTCAACCATTAACTTTCCCTACTTTCTTGATATTTATTGAAGGCTGTTTCAATTTCTTTAAGGTTAAGCTTGCTTGTATCAGAAACCGTGTAGTCTGCTTTGAGCACATCTGCATCCCCAATTCCAACTGCGAATTGGTTAGCAGCTTTAATTGCTTGAACTCCAGCAGCCGCATCTTCAAAGCTGATAACCTCATCTGGTTTTAATCCCAAGAGCTCTTGAGCTCTCACATAAATTTCTGGATCAGGTTTACCATGATGAAGAGTTGCTGGATCAACAATTTCATCAAATTCATCAATAATATCTAATTTGTTTAAAATTGTTGGAGCATTCTTAGAAGCTGATGCAATTGCCATTTTCAAATTTTGTGCTTTAGCATCTTTGAGCAGCTGCATGATCCCTGGCAAGATATCATCTGGAGTCATTTTTTGAATGC
The DNA here is from genome assembly GCF_947367085.1 of uncultured Lactobacillus sp. Lineage (GTDB taxonomy): Bacteria > Bacillota > Bacilli > Lactobacillales > Lactobacillaceae > Lactobacillus. The sequence goes on from NZ_CANBCP010000008.1 coordinate 28,054, forward strand.
AAGCTACGAAGTTGGCATTCTTTTTTGCCGCAAATTTTTCTTTCTCAGCTTCAGAATACTTATCTGTTTGGTTTCCAAATTCTAAAATTAAATTTAGTGAATCCATTCTAGATAAGCCGCGTAAAGCATCTAATTGCTTTGAATCAAGTGTAATTCCTAATTCTTTTGCTAGATCATTCCAAGCTGAAAGGTGAAATCTTGCAGAATTAGTTAAAACTCCATCAAGATCAAAAATTAATCCTTTAAGCATGATTCTTGTCCCTCTTTCAAAGTAAGTTTTTGACCTTTTACTTCAACTTCAAGATCTGGACCTGATAAAAGCGTAATCTTAGTTTGTGTCTTATCTACATAAACCTGAATCAAGCGTCCACGATAGTTGATCTTGAAACTATATTTATCCCAGTTATCCGGAATAAATGGATTAAACTTCAATTGATCGTGGTCATATCTCATTCCAGCAAAACCTTGAACAATTGCTAGCCATGAGCCACTCATTGATGTGATGTGAAGACCATCAACTGTATCGTTGTTGTAGTTGTCTAAGTCTAAACGAGCCGTTCTTTCATATAATTCAACTGCTTTTTCTTTCTTACCAAGCTCGGCAGCGAGAATTGAGTGAATACATGGTGAAAGTGAACTTTCATGAACGGTCAGAGGTTCATAGAAATCAAAGTTCTTTTCTTTTTGCTGTTTAGTATATTGATCATTTAAGAAGTAAATACCCTGTAAAACATCTGCTTGTTTGATAAATGGTGATCTTAAAATCTTATCCCATGACCAATTTTGGTTAATTGGACGTTGATCAGCAGGAATTGTACTTACTGGACGAATATCTTTATCTAAGAAGTCATCTTGTTGTAAGAAAATACCAAGATCCTTGTCTTCACCAAGATACATGTTGTCAACAATGTCTTGCCAATGTGCTTTTTCTTCATCAGTCACATTTAACTTATCTAATACATTTTGGTTAGCTTTTGGCAAACGTTCTAATGTATAGCTAATTAGCCATTTTGCCATTGTATTAGTAAACCAATTATTATTAACATTGTTTTCGTATTCGTTAGGACCAGTTACACCGTGAATTACGTATTTATTTCTCATCTTAGAAAAGTGAACCCGGTCAGCCCAGAATCTAGCAGTATCTACTAAGACTTCCATGCCTTCGTTTTCAACGTAACTTTCATCACCGGTGTAGTTAGTGTATTGATAGATTGCAAATGGGATATCTGCATTTCTATGAAGTTCTTCAAAAGTAATTTCCCATTCGTTGTGACATTCAATTCCGTTGAAAGTTACCATTGGGAACAAGGCACCTTTTAAGCCTTGTTGAGCTGCATTGTGAAATGCACCTGGTAATTGATCATAACGATATTGAAGCAATGCCCGCGTTACAGATGGATCAGTAACACATAAGTACATCGGAACAATATAAGCTTCAGTGTCCCAATAAGTTGCTCCACCGTATTTTTCACCGGTAAATCCTTTTGGACCAACGTTCAAACGCTTATCTTCGCCGTAATAAGTCATAAATAATTGCAAGATATTAAAGCGAATTCCTTGTTGAGCTGCTGCGTCACCATCAATTTCGACATCACTTTTATCCCAGCGTTTTTGCCAAGCTGCTGTATGATCAGCTAAGTTTTCTTCAAAGCTCTTTTCTTGAAGCTCATCCATTAACTTATCTGCCACTTGAGCTTGATCTTTTTCTTCCACATCCCGGCTAGTTACTACAATGACATCTTTTTCTAATTCGTAGCTTTGTCCTTCGTTTAACTCAATTGAAAACTTTTCATTAAGTTTGGCATCTTCACTGCTTGTTTGAGTAGCAATTGCCTCATTATCATGTCTTAAGCTTTGCTTGAGTAAAACCGTAAATTGTGGAACCTTATAAGGATTTGGCTTAGTTTTAACTTGGATGCTCTTAGCACTTTCATCTTGTGCAATTGGCATCCAGAAGTGTTCTTCATAGTTACTATCTTCGTTAACGATAGTTGCGTCTAAGCTAGCATCAAAATCAATTTTTGCTTTTCCTGATAAAACAGTAGCTTTAACTTTAATCAATGCTGCTTGTTTAAACGTGATATGAAGAAAACGTTCAAATTCAAACTTAACTTGACAATCTTTACCTTCATAGATAAAACTTCTTGAAAGTAAGCCTTGATGCATATCCAATGAAAGATCGAAATCACTGAACTTCACTTTAGCTAAGTCAATTTTTTCGCCGTTAACTTTAATGCCAATACCAATAAAGCTAGGCGCATTTAAACTTTTGCCAAAATATTCAGGATACCCGTTTTTCCACCAACCAACACGAGTTTTGTCTGGGAACCAAACACCAGCAAGGTAAGTTCCTTGAAGGCTATCATCAGAATAACCTTCTTCAAAATTACCTCTCATACCCATGTAGTCATTTCCGATTGCCGTCATACTTTCTTGCAACCGTTTATCTTCTTTCGAAAAATTATGAGTTTCAACCTTCCAGGGGTCTATTTCAAAAATTCTTTTCATTTTTATCTCCACCGCTTTGTGAGGTTCTTTTGTTTACAATCTAATTATCACTTTAATGAAACCGCTTAACAAGATTGAAACAAATGTTACCGGTATCATATTTTTGACAAAAAGAAAAAGCCATGCTAAAGCTTGGCTTTTCCCAATATATCAACGTTTTTATGCTTTAGTCACCACAAAACCATCTGGTTTAAGATAACTATTTTCATAATTTTGGCTCAAAATATCGTCAACACTCAGCTTAATTTTCTCTTTGCTAGTATTGAAGTAAGCCGTCAAATCCTCGCTACCACGGCGTTTTACTTCAATTAATCCATCATTTGTTACAGATAACAAGATACTGCCTCGTCCTAAAGTTTCACTATGTTTACGACGAAATTCGATTAACTCATGGACTCTTTGCCAAACTGGAGTGTCTTCTTTTGACCAATCCATTGGCTTGCGGCAGTCTGGATCATTCTTACCGCTCATTCCCATTTCAGTTCCATAATAAATACATGGACTGCCTGTTTGCATAAACATAAAAGCTAACGCCTGGAGTGCTAAATCTTGATTACCATGAGCTACTGACAAAATCCGTGCTGTATCATGACTATCAAGCATATCCATCATTGCTTGATTAGTCATATCACGATAAAGCATTAATTGATCAGTCAAATGTTCCACTAATTCTTGAGACGTTTGTTTGTGCTCAAAGAAGTGATCTTCGATTTGAAGAGTGTAAGGATAATTCATAACACCAGTAAATTCGTCTCCGTTAAGCCAAGGACGAGCTGAATGCCAAATTTCTCCTACGATATAAAAATCTGGCTTGATTTTTACTAATTCATCATGAAATCTCTTCCAGAAATGATGATCGACTTCATTAGCTACATCTAAGCGCCAAGCATCAATATCAAAATACTTTACCCAATAAGTTGCAATCTCTAATAAGAAATCTTGCACTTGCTTATTAGCTGTATTAAGTTTTGGCATATGCTTTTCAAAAGCAAAAGTTTCATAAGGTGGTTGACCTTGTCCTTTACTTGGATCACGATAGGGTTCTACTGGGAAAGAATTAATGTGGAACCAGTCTTTAAAGCGGGACTTTTCACCATTTTTAACAACATCTTGCCACTGCATTGATTGATCACCTAAATGGTTAAACACAGCATCTAGCATGACTTTAATACCGCGTTTATGCGCTTCACTGACCACTTTTGCAAACAGATCCTTATCACCAAAAGCAGGATCAATTTGTAAATAGTCAATCGTATCATACTTGTGGTTAGAAGCTGCCTTAAATATCGGACAAAAGTAAATCCCATTAATCCCTAACTTTTGTAAATAGTCTAAATGATCTAATACCCCTTGTAAGTCTCCACCATAAAAGTCCTCTCTTGTCGGATGATCTTCAGGATTCCATGGTTTAGTATTAATAGGGTCATTACTTTTATCGCCATTGGCAAAACGTTCTGGAAAGATTTGATACCAGACAGTATCTTTAACCCATTCTGGCGTTTTAACCATATCAATTTCATGTAAATATGGCATCTTAAAGTAAGAGCTATCCGAATTTAAAGCTTTTTTGCTAAAGTCGCTAATTGCGCGATCACCCACAATTTTATGATCACCGTCATTTCCTATTACTTCAAAAGTATATTTAACTCGGTGATATGGAGCTTTTAAAGTCACAGCCCAGTGCTCACTAACTTGACCTACTCCAATTTTTTTCATTTCAATTGTTTCATCTGTTTTTGTTGGCAAATAATTATCCGTATAATGAACAATTACTTTGGCTACATCATTTTTTGCACTGTGAAAACGAAGGCGCAGATGACTGCGATCAATTGCAAAACAATCTTCGCTCTCAGTTTGATGGCGTAATGCGGCTAACTGCATATTTTTCTCCTTGAAATCACTTAATTATTTTTCTAAAACTACTCCAGCGTAAGGACTGAGCTTCAATTTATTTTCTTTAATCTCATATTCGCCGGCTGCTAAGTCAGCTTGATGATAAGCATCAGGTAAGCTGAGTTCGATCTCTTTTTCACTTAAGTTCACGGCAACTAATGCACTTTGATCTTGATAGTCACGCTGGTAAACATAGCTGTTTTTGTCTGTAGCTAAAAGATAGTACTTTCCTTCTTCAAAGAGGTCGGTTTTCTTAAGCTCCAGCATTTTTTTATAAAAATTAAACATACTTTGACTATCAAGCATCTCATCAGCTACGTCTGCATGATCTAATTTTTTCCCTGTTAACCAAGGTGTATGAGTACTAAAGCCGTAGTTTTTTTCAGTTGTCCACGGCATTGGATTACGTGCTGGTAATTTATGAGTCTGACTCACCATCTTGAAAGCTTGGGCTTGACTCTTACCTGCAGCTTTAGCGCTTTTGACAAAATCTTGTACAGTCAAATCTTTAAAGTCATCGATATTATCAAATTCAAGATTCTTTAATCCTAACTCTTCGCCATAATAGATAACTGGGATTCCCCGCTGCAAATACATCAACATGGCTAGACTACGTGCCTGGGTTTGGTTATGAGCAACTCTAGTTGCTAGACGTGCCATATCGTGATTATTCCAATATAAGGTTGGTTGAGAAATACCTGCTAAAGTTTGCTGCCAAATGGCTTGGTTTTGCTTAAAAGCAGTAAAATCAAGTTCTTTAGGTTGGTATTGAGCACTAAAACTCTTATCAACTTTACTATCATCTTCAGTGAAGTATCTAAAAGTAATCACACTATCCATTAAGTGATTTCTCTTACTTGTATAATCAACTGCCAAATTCACACTAGCGCTAGCTGCCTCACCTAACAATAAGGTATCAGGATAGTCTTTTTTTATTTCTTCACAAAATGGCCTCATCCATTCTTGAACTTGTGGCAAATTGGCAAAAAATCCTTCCGCAATTACTGGCTTTTGACTATTATCAGCTGTCGGATAATTTTGTCTCAGATCCGCTTTAGCAATATGAATAAAGGCATCTAAACGCAGTCCATCGATTCCTTTTTCTAACCAATATTCTGCAATTTCTAGCATTGCATGACGAACTTCCGGATTCTTCCAATTTAAATCAGGCATTCTCTTATCAAACAAGTGGAAATAAGATTGGCCCGTACCTGCAGGATCCGGCTCCCAGACACTACCGCCAAAAAAGCTGCCCCAATTATTTGGTCTTTTATTATCTTTGCCAGCAAAAATATAGTAATCACGATAAATACTGTTCGGATTTTTTATAGCATCTTGAAACCAAGGGTGTTGATCAGAAGTGTGATTCAAAACAAAGTCCATGATTACTTTAATGCCTGCTTGATGTAAATCTTGTATTAAGTTATCCATATCTGCCATAGTTCCCATATGAGGATCTACTGCAAAATAATTTGAAACATCATAGCCGTTATCTACTTGAGGTGAAACAAAAACTGGGTTAAGCCAAACTGCATTAATTCCGAGTTCTTTCAAATAAGGAATGCGTTGTCTAATACCGTTAAGATCACCTATTCCATCCCCATTAGAGTCTTGAAAAGACTTGGGATAAATTTGATAAATAACCGCTTTATCATACCAATGTGTCATAATTTTTCCTCCATAAGTTAATTTTAGCGGCACATCTAAAGCGGTTTCAACAAACTATCAACTGTTACCGGTATCAAAAAAGCCCAAGAAATTCTTGGACTTATCTTTATCTAGTACTTTCTCTTTTAATTAAATCTGGCGGCATGAGAACTTCGCCTTGCTGTGCACCATCTTGAGCCACTTTTTGCAAAATCATCATTGCTAGAGATTCACCTAATTTAAAGATTGGTTGTTTGATTGTTGTTAACTTAGGATTTGAAACTTGATCTAAAAATACGCCATCAAAACCAATTACACCAAAATCTTTAGGTATTTTTCCACCTTTTTCTTGAATTGCGCGGACAACGCCCACAGCAATTCGATCGCTTGCGCAAATAAAACAAGTATCAGGTGCAAACTTACTCCAATTTTCGCAAATAAAACTTTGAGCTTTGCGGCTATGGTTGGCTACTCTAAAGATACGTGGTATCTTTTTATATTTTTGAAGAGTATTGATATAGCCAGCTTCACGAGAATATTCAAATGGTTCTTTTTCATCAATACCAATAAAAATAATTGACTGATAGTTACGATCTATCGCATATTGGGTTGCAAGTTGATCGCCAAGCTTGTTATCGGTATCAATAAAATCATAACCATAACGGTTTTCGCCAAACAAGACAAACGGCTTTTCAAGCTTATCTAGCCAAGCAGAATCCGTCGCCCGAGCGCCAGTAATAATATAGCCATCACAGTTACCCTTTTCCACATCGCTAGCTGTGCGCACCAATTGTAAAGAAAAGTGTTGTGATTGTAGTCCCTGAGCGATCCCAAAAAGTAGATTCATATAATATGGCTCAGTTGTATCGATATTTTCTAAAATCACAAACTTGATGACGTTAGTTCTTTTGCTAGCTAAAGCACTAGCTGCCGAATTAGGATGATAATCTAATCGATGCATTGCCTCCAAAACTAGCTTTCTTAGTTCAGGAGTGACTTGCTGGGGATGGTTAATTACTCGAGAAACAGTCATTTTAGATACATTAGCTTCTTTAGCTACATCAGAAAGTGTTGGCACAATCTTTACCTCACATAGATTTAAAAATAATATTCTATACGATTAATCATACTACCACATGACTACTTGTTGCTAGAGCATTTATATTAAATATAATTTTTTTAAATCTACTAAGTCTTGTTTGGTAAAGCCCAATATTTTAGTAAAGTAATTTTCAAAACTACCAAAACCCTCGTTGATTGTCGCAGTGACGCCTTTAATTGCGGTCCCTTCGCCTTGAGTAACATTCATCTGATTAACCATTTGCAGCATCTCGGAATCACTTGGCATCTGCTTTTTTAAGCCAAAGCTATACAATTCATTAGTTAATAAATAATCTTTAGCAATGGTTCGATCATCGACGCCTAATCCCGTTAAAATAAGTGCACTCATCATCCCAGTGCGATCTTTTCCAGCACTGCAATGATAAACTAGCGCTTGATCTTGCGGCAAAGTTAACAACTCAGCAAAAACTCGACTAAAAGCTCTCTGACTTGCGGGACTTAAGATTACATCTTGATAAATCTGACCTAAATATGAGTCCATCTCAGGAATATGGTGGAAGAATTTATATAAGGGCCGCTTTTCGTCTACAAAATTGCCACTGCGATCTTCACTATAGACATGACAATCTACGAATTGAGCATTTTTCCATAAGCGGTCAGGTGCCATATCTTGTTCATTGCTCGAACGCAAATCGCAATCAACCGTTATCTTCATCTGCTCTAGCTTTTCCTGATCTTCAGGGGTAAGAGAGCTCAAAGAATCTGAGCGATAAATTTTATTCCATCTAACTTTTTGACCATGATTGTTTTCATAGCCACCAATATCACGAAAGTTAACAGTACCATCTAAAGTAATTAAACGCTGATGTGTCATAAACTCACCTACTTCAAATTAATATTCCAACTTCATTGTAGCTTATTTATGTTTAAAAAGCTGGGTTGCACGTACCGCCATCTGCCAACCTTCATATAGGTCAGATCTTTGCTGGTGACTCATTTTTGGTTCAAAGTATTTTCCTATTTTAAAGACATGTTTGATCTCTTCTAAATCTTGCCAATACCCAGTTGCAAGTCCTGCTAAAAAAGCTGCTCCTAAACTAGTAGTTTCTAAGATTTTGGCTCTTTCAATTGGAGTATTCAAAATATCAGCTTGAAATTGCATCAAATAGTCATTATTAGAAGCACCACCGTCTACTCGCAAGGCTTTAATTTGAATTCCGGAATCTTTTTCCATTGTATCTACAACATCACGGGTTTGATAAGCTAGCGATTGCAGTGTTGCCTTAATTAAATCATCGCGATTACTGCCGCGAGTTAAGCCAAATATTGCGCCGCGAGCTTGTGCATCCCAATAAGGAGCACCTAACCCAGTAAAAGCAGGCACAACATAGACTTCGTTGTTAGATTTTGAACGCTGGGCGTATTTTTCTGAATCTTTTGCATCTTTAAAAAAGCGCATCGAATCGCGTAACCACTGAATAGCACTGCCAGCCACAAAGACAGATCCCTCCAAAGCGTAATTCACTGTACCATTTAGAGCGTATGCAATTGTAGTTAATAAGTTATGATTAGAATCTGTAGGATTTTGCCCCGTATTCATCACAATAAAAGACCCTGTACCATAGGTATTTTTCACCATGCCAGGCTCTAAAGCCAACTGTCCAATCAGTGCTGCTTGTTGGTCGCCAGCAACTCCACTAATTGGAACAGTTCCACCAAAAAAGTGATAAGGAATTGTATAGCCATATATTTCTGAATTAGACTTTACTTCAGGCAAAATAACTTTGGGAATATTTAAAATGCGTAAAATATCTTCATCCCACGATAATGTATGAATATTAAAAAGCATTGTCCGGCAAGCATTAGTAAAGTCGGTCGCATGAACGCGGCCGTTTGTTAATTTCCAAATAAGCCAAGAATCAATTGTTCCAAATAAAAGTTCACCTTTTTCAGCGCGCTTTTGAGCATGAGGTACATGATCTAAGATCCAGCGAATCTTGGTTGCTGAAAAATAAGGATCAATAATTAGGCCGGTTTTTTGACGAATCATTTCGCCTAAACCTTCATTAATCATCTGGTCGGCTAACTCATTGGTTTGACGCGACTGCCAGACAATTGCATTATAGATTGGTTCGCCAGTTTTTTTATCCCAAATAACTGTGGTTTCACGCTGATTAGTTATCCCAATCGAAATCACCTGTTCAGGACGAATATGCGAATTAATAAAAGCTTGGGCTATTGTTGACTGGACCGCATTCCAAATTTCATCTGCATTATGTTCTACCCAACCAGGATGAGGAAAATACTGGGGAAATTCACTCTGGGCTTCAGTGATTTTTTGACCCTGATGATCAAAAATAATCGCCCGTGTCGAAGTGGTCCCTTCATCCAGTGCCATAATAAATTGCTGCATCTTTTTTCTCTTTTCTTCTATTATATATACATAATTATCTTATTTTGGACTAAATCTTTAAATAAGCTATACAAGAAAGCATTTTATTTAAACATCATTCATGTTAATCTTATAATGTTTACATAGCAAAAAGCTAGTTGGAAGGAGTCGAATTATGACTGAAGAACATATTGAAGCAGTGACAATTGCTGGTAATGACAGCGATGGTAGTGCTGGCATGCCAGCAGATTTGCATGCCTTTTATGCACGCAATGTCTATGGAATGGGAATTTTAACTGCTGCGGTAGCTGGTAACTCCCAAGGGATTTTTGCTCAAGAAATAATGCCTGTTGATTTCATTAAAAAACAATTCGAAGTTTTAGACGAAGACTTTAAGATTAAAGCCGTTAAAACAGGGATGCTAGCTAATAAAGAGATCATCCATGTGGTAGCTGAAGAATTAAAAAAGACACAGTGGCCAAATGTAGTGCTTGATCCAGTTATCATTACTAAGCATGGGGCAACTTTATTATCCGATGATGCTTATCAAGCCTTTTTGGATGAATTATTACCACTAGCCACTATCATTACCCCTAACTTTTTTGAAGCACAAAAATTAACTGGTTTAGAATTAAAAGACGACGAAGAAATTAAACGCGGTGCACAAATGCTTCAAAATATGGGAGCAAGCAACGTTTTAATTAAAGGTAAGCATGATGGCTCAAGTCAAGAAGTAAAAGACTACTTGTTATTAGCAGATAGTAGTGAAAAATGGTTCACCAAACCTTACTTTAAGACTGACCGTGTAAATGGAACTGGCGATACCTTGTCAGCAGTTATTGCAGCTGAACTTGCTAAGGGAGCTAAAATCGAAGATGCAGTAAAGACTGCAAAAGATTTTACCTACGAAGCAATTTCTCATCCAATCAATGTCGGTTCAAAATGGGGTCCAATCAACCACTTAAAAGCTCAAGAAGAAATGAAAAATTAAATTTTTAGCCATTACGCAAGTAATGGCTTTTTTGTACTTGTTAAAACTCTTCATATATGCGAAAATTACATTAATTTTAGTATTTTTCAATTTTTGAGTGCCATCCCTATTTTGGGTTATACTTTTATCATGAACAATAGTAAGGAAGATACGTATGGCAGATAAATTAATTAAAATTGCTTACCTTTATGAAGACTTGATGAATACCTATGGAGATTCTGGGGATGTTAAAGTCTTAAAATATTTATTAGCAAAAAAAGGCTATCAAACCGAAGTTGATAATATCTCTTTAGATGATGAATTTGATGCAAACGACTATGACTTTGTCTTTTTCGGCGGCGGTCAAGACTTCGAACAGACTGTAGTTGCTAAAGACTTGCCACGTCATAAAGATACAATCGAAAGATATATTAATGCTGGTAATCCTATGCTTTGTATCTGCGGTGGCTATCAGTTAATGGGCTCATATTATAAAACCAATTCTGGCGTTACAATTAAAGGATTGGATATTTTGCCACTGCATACAGTCTTTAAAGCTGATAAGCGAATGATCGGAGACACTCGCTATATGACTGAATGGGGTGAAGTGAAAGCTTTTGAAAATCACTCAGGCCAGACTTATTTTGATGACACTAATAAACTTCACCCATTTGGAGAAATGATCGAAGGATACGGCAACAACCCTCAAGATAAGCAAGAAGGTTTACGCTACAAGAATATGATTGGTTCTTATTCTCACGGGCCATTATTAAAAAACGTCAACGTTGCCAATGCCATTGTAGAAATGATTTTGACACGACATGAGGAACGAACAAATAATGAAGTTAAATCTGTTTAGAAAAGAAAGCCTCCAGCGTTATTTGGGTACTGATAAGCACTTTGTTAAAACGCTAGGGGCTTTTGACTTATTAACATTAGGAATCGGCGCAGTTATTGGAACGGGGATTTTCATTTTACCTGGAACGGTAGCTGCTACTGAAGCAGGCCCCGGCGTTACCTTATCATTCATCGTAGCCGCCGCAGTGTGTGCGCTATGTAGTATGTGTTATGCGGAATTATCTTCAAGCATCCCAGTTGCAGGAAGCGCTTATTCATACGGAAATATCTTATATGGCGAAGTAATTGGCTGGATCTTGGGATGGGCATTAGTGCTTGAATATATGCTTTCAGTTGCGGCAGTGTCATCGGGATGGGCAGCTTACTTTAATTCGCTGATTAATAGTTTTGGACTACATATCCCCCACTTTTTAGAAGGGCCTTATGATCCGGCCCACGGCACTTACATCAATATCTGGGCAGTTATCAGTGTTGTGTTAATCGCAGTGCTGCTTTCTCGCGGAATGAAATCATCGATGAAGTTCAACAACGCAGCCGTAATTATTAAGATTGCAATTATCTTTATCTTTATTGGTGTAGGCTTGTTCTTTATCAAACCTAAGAACTATCAGCCATTTACCCCCTTTGGTGCAAACGGAGTATTGCACGGAGCAACAACCGTCTTTTTCGCCTTTTTAGGATTTGACGTAGTATCGTCATCAGCTGCTGAAGTTAAGAATCCTAAAAAGAATATGCCGATTGGTATCATTGGAACTTTGGTCATCGCTGCAGTTTTATATATGGGTGTATCTGTAGTTTTAACTGGTATGGTCAATTACAAGCAATTGAACGTAGCCAATCCAGTAGCTTATGCCCTTAAGTTAGTAAATCAGGGATGGATTGCAGACTTACTTTCAATCGGTGCAATTGTCGGAATGAGTACGATGATGTTATCCATGATCTATTCATCTTCAAGACTGATTTACTCTATCGGACGTGACGGCTTACTACCAAGCTTTTTAGGAAAAATCGATAAAAGTGGCTTACCTGAAAATGCCTTATGGATTGTAACGCTCATCATTGCCTTAATGGGAGGTTTATTCTCCTTAGATGAATTAACCAGCTTAGTATCCATTGGGACATTACTTGCCTTCACCTTTGTATCATTCGGCGTAATTTTATTACGCAAGCGCAAAGACATCCCCGAAGGAAACTTCCGCGTTCCACTATATCCATTTATTCCGATTCTTTCGGGTCTAGCTTGTATAGGGATGATGTGCTTCTTGCATGTTAAGACCTATATCTTTGCTGGAATTTGGTTTGCTCTAGGATTATTGATCTACTTTGTTTATGGATACCGCCATAGTAAGCTGAATAAGGTGCGCTAAAAGACTAGCTACGTCATTTTGAAGTGGCTAGTCTTTTTATATAATTTATTTTCATATATGTAAATTTTAAATTTACAGAAAAGTATTAGAGAGTATTCTAACATTATGAAAAGCAAATATTAGTTCAGCTTTTCATATTCTTGAAATAGGTCTTCATAAAGTTGATTCAAACCCAATTTTTTTAGTCCATCAAGAAGTTTGAAAACAGATTTGTTATTACCTGTAACCCTAAATTCTAATAAAGCTTCAAAATAATTTTTTCTAATCAATGAATCACTGGAAAAACGATCATTCCAAATGGAATCTATGTTTTTATCTAGTTTTTGGGCTAATTTAGTATCAGTTCTAATCAGTATTAAGAAAATATTGAGTATTGTATTTACAAAATAGGAAGCAAGCTCAACACTATTCTGAGTAATTTTTGAAAAGCTCAAAATAAATATGCTAGATATGGCATAGACCTTTTCCGGAGGAAAGAGTAAACAGGTGTTTCCAAAATTCATCAAGTCTCTATAGTTCCACTTATTTATCTGCGAGAAGAAATTAAAAAGATCTGCAATATCTACTTCATCCATCGGATTTTTTCCACTCAGATCGTAATAAAAGTTAGCAGCAATAGCTGCTTTAACAAGCTCATTTATTTTACTATCTCTGTGATAAAGGGATATATGTCTCAAAAACAGTCGATATAGCGAAGAGATATCATTTGTTAAATAATAATTCGATACCTCTTCAACATATTTTGGTTGTTCTACATTAATATTACCAACTAGTTCAAAAAAATCACTTGGTGAAATATTTATTCTTTTTAATAGTTGAATGAATTTACTCAACGGAATATCTCCCTTACCATTTTCCCATCTTGATAAAGAAGCTGTAGAAATTATTCCTTTTGAAGCATCAGTTATAGTTATCTTTTCTTGTTTTCTTATTTTTTTAAAATCACTATTATACATGAGGTGTCTTAATATATGAAAAAAATTCTAATCTTACTAGGTTTTATTTGGGGCGGTGGTCTAATTGTAGTAGGTGGCGGTCTACCTGCCATCGGACATAATTATTCCTTTATGTACTCACCTTCTACTTTAACATATGTAAATCAATCCAACAGTTTAAATCAATTGAATTAAGAAAGGTATAACATATGAAAATAACTAACAAGTTCATTGGTATCTCAGGTGCCACTTTAATGGCGTTATCCGCATTTAATGCTTCAGCTTCTTCCGTATTCACTGAAACCACAAACACCAACGCTAAATAAGTCCGATTCCCTAAGAAATACACTCAATGGGGTAAAGGTGAATAATTAGTTAATTCAGCTTGTATTTATTACTATACGCTATACAATAAAGGGTGAGATCTGGAATAGTTCAGGAGGTCAATTTATGAAATATACAAAGTTATTAGCCGCAGGATTAGCTGTACTTTCTCTTGATGCGACTGCTCCAAACATAGTCAATGCTGCTAGCGATACAACAAGTTCTTTTACCAAAAGTAATGGAATTGCTAATATACTCACCAGTGAGGGCGCTCGTATTTATTCAGCACCTGGCCAAAATCCAACTCAAAGAGTCTTACCAGTTTATTCAAACTGGAAGGTTCTCGGCTATACTACTGTAAATGGTGTGAAATGGTTCAACGTTGGTAAAAATCAATGGATTAACAGTCAGCAGACCAAGTATACCGAGTCTTCTAATCCTACAGGCACTTATTACTATGGAAGCAAAAATGCTACTGGTGTAGTAAAAGTTCACTATAAACCTGGCTATGGAATTGCAGTTTGGTCCCAACCTGGTAAAGGCGTAATTCCAGGTAAATATTTGAAGCATGGCACTTCCTGGAAGTATTTTCAAACTGCTAATGTTGGCGGATTATTGTGGTACAACTTAGGTGGTAATCAATGGGTATCTGCGCAATATACTACCAGCGATAATCCTTATGGTGTAGCTAAATATGCCTTTGATTACAAATCAATAGTTAAAATCACTAATCCAAAAGGTGCAAAAATTTATTCTGATCCAAACTCAGGCGTTACTACCGGACACGTATTACCTGCCGCAAGTCGCTGGAAGACTTTTGAAGTTTTAAATAACGGTGATCGTTGGTACAACCTTGGCGGCAATCAATGGATCATGCAAGAAGATACTTGGGGCTAATAATATAGTTAAATATTAGTCTTACTATCAAAATAAGAGCAGGTTGTTCTGCTCTTTATTTATTCCACTCCCCGTTTCATAACCTCTAACTTTTTAAATCATTAAAGATATTTAAAATAAGTAAATTTTGGAAAGATTTTTTAAAATAACTTTAATTGTATATTGCAATTTTCTCTAATAAGAGTACACTAACAATGAATTTATATATGTATTAACGATAAGGAAGAATGTAAATTATGAACTCAAAAAAATCTCTCGCTCTTGGCGTTGGTCTTTGTGCATTAGCATTGACAGCCGTAGCAACCCCAGTTAAAGCTGCTGATACTACTTCTGCTCAAAGCGCAATTACTCAAACCTACCAACCAAAAGCTCAAGATGTCACTATTAATTACAACGCTAACGCTGGTATCGCTGTATGGACTGCTCCAAATGGCAAGACTACTGGTAAATTCGTTGGCGGCCAAACCACTACTAAGGTAGCTGGAAGCCAAGTAGTCAACGGCCATACTTGGTACTTATTAGCTGACAACTCCGGCTGGATTGATGGCTCATACGTAAAGACTGAAGCTACTGCTCCAGCTAAGACCACAACTACTTCATCCACCAACAAGACTACTACTAAGACTCCAGCTAAGACTGAAAGCAAGACTACTTATGCTGAAGAAATCGTAACTGCTGGCAATAACGGAGCTCCTGTTTACTCAGCACCTAATGCTTCAGCTAAAACTAAGCGTGTCTTAGCCAAAGGTTCTAACTGGAAGTCCTTCTACCGCGTTGAAAATGGTTCAACTTGGTACAACTTAGGTGGTAATCAATTCGTATTAGCTAGTGATTTAGCTTCTAAGAATACTACTACTAAAGAAACTAAACCTGCTGATACTAAGAAAGATACTGAAAAATCCAACACTTCAAAAGACACCTCTAAGCTCGAGGCTGTTTCTATTGACAAGATCGTTAAAGTTCAAAATGCTAAAGGTGCTGTAGTTTACAGCAAACCAGCAACTGATGCTAAGACTAGTCGTGTATTATCTAACGACTCACGTTGGAAGGCATTCAAGCAAGCTAACGTAAATGGTACTACTTGGTACAACCTTGGTGGTAACCAATGGGTATTAGCTAGTGATGTAGATGGCTCAAATGCTTCTAAGAACACTACTTCCTCTACTAATAATACTGATTCTTCAGATATTAAAGCTGCAACTGGTACTGTAACTGTTCACTACAAACCAGGTTACGGAATTGCAGTTTGGTCACAACCAGGTAAGAATGCAATTGCAGGGAAATATTTGAAACATGGCACTTCTTGGAAGTACTTCAAAGTTGCTAATGTTAACGGTACTGTTTGGTACAACTTAGGTGGTAATCAATGGGTTTCTGGTCAATACTTAACAAGTAATAATCCCGAAGGAATTGCTCGTTATACTATTGATTCAAGATTTACTACTAAAATTACCAATCCTAAAGGTGCTAAAGTTTACTCCGACCCTAACTCCGGCATCTCAACTGGTCGCGTTCTTCCTAAAAACAGCAACTGGAAAGTATTTAAAGTTTTAGGCAATGGTGACCGTTGGTATAACCTTGGCGGCAATCAATGGATCATGCAAGAAGATACTTGGAACTAATAAATCATAAATAAAAAATGCTGAAACTCACTTCAATTCGAGCTTCAGCATTTTTATTTACTCAAAATTTTATCTCTTCATACGATTTTTCACTAGTAATACAATACCAACTATCACCGCAATTTCTGGAATTATAGCTTGTGTCCAAATAAGCGGCCGATGCCATAAAATGACCATCACAATAATCCCTGAAAACGTTAATATAACGCCAAGATTTCCAAAATTATTCCTATCAAACTTCTTCGGTACATGTAAAATCAAAGCCGCAATGAATAACACTGCGCCGATGATTAACATGATTGTAGCTAAAAACGTCAAAATTGAGTTTTCATCAAAATCATTTCTTACTCCCAATGCACTCAATGCTAAAACGGCGCCACAGATCATAAAATTGATCCCGACAGTCCAGATACTGAAATCAAAACTGAACGCTCTCAAACAAAGATATGCAACTAGTAAACAGATAATAATATTAACAAATACAAGCACTAACATTTTTTAATCCTCTATTCCTGCATTGAGGTTGATTTATCTTTCTTTTTTTTAGGCTGCCAGTTAAGAGCTAAAACAGCCAAAATAATCATTACTGAACCCACCCAATCAATTGGTACCATAACTAAATTAAAAACAATTACTGACCCAATCGTAGCTGACACTGGTTCAAATGCATCAAGTAAGCTGGCTGTAGATGGCTGGATATAGCGCAGTGATCCCATCATCCATTGGAATGGAATCAAGGTTCCAATCACAATTACCCCAGCCATTAGCCAGAAGATATTCATATTATTAGGTAAATGTGGCCAAACTGGATGAACTATTAACAAAGCTATCCCGGCAGATAATAATCCCCACCCCGTTACTACTAAACTTGATGTATGATCAAGCAAGCGGCGCGGAATTAAAGTATTAGTAGCAACACCTACTGCTGACAAAAATCCCCAAAATAAGACACTTGGCGAAAGTGACAGCTGATTAAAGTGGCCATGGGTGGCCAAGAAAAAGACTCCAATGAAAGCGACAATCGCTGCAATAACATCAATTGCGCGTAACACTTGATGTTCAAATAAAACCATGTAAAGCATTACGAAAAAAGGCCCCACAAATTGTAAAATTGTCGCAATTGAAGCATTTGCTTGCTGAACAACCACAAAGTAACAATATTGCACGGGTAATAAGCCTAACAATCCATACGAAAAGACCGTAATTGCATCCTTTTTATTAGTTACGGTTTTTAAAGGCTTTTTACCAGTGAATTGGGCAAAAACTAATAAAATTACCCCACTTACAATCATTCGCACCTGAGAGATCCAAATTGGCGTAATTTGGCTACTAATATTAAACAATCCACGTGCAAATAATCCTGATATTCCCCAAAACACACAGGCTAATGCGGCTAAACAGGTCCACAATCTTTTTTTCGACATTATGTTTCTCCTTAATTTCTTCCTTGTACATATTAACAAAAAATTCAAATTAATTCTTGCAATATTTCTCTAAATAAGTTTTAATATAATCAATAATTAATTTGAACTTTTAAAGGCTATGTAAAAGACGAGTAAATAAACTATTCTTTCAGTGAGTTAACGCTAGTGAGAAGTTAACAGACCCTAGTTTATTGAAAAACACTTTTTCTCGCCGCACACTGAAATAAATCTTCTTTAAACTAAGTGCTGCCGTCTCCGATACGTTATCTCATCGGTAGAATATGATTGTATTCTATAAGTTGGTCTAGAAGATAACTAGACAATTTAGGTGGTACCGCGGAAAAAAGCCTTTCGTCCTGAACATTTCAGAAGCGAAGGGCTTTTTCTTTACTTCTAAATCTACATTAAAGAAGGAAAAATTATGGAACTTATATTACCTAAAGACTACCGTCCATCATTAAACATTCGTGATACCGAAGCAGCAATTGTTTTTATCCGCGAAACTTTTCAAGATAAACTTGCTAGCATTCTAAACGTCCAAAGAATGTCTGCTCCTATGTTTGTCGAAAAAAATACTGGATTAAACGACAATCTTAATGGTATTGAGCGACCAGTTGCTTTTGATATGAAGGCAATGCCAGATAACCCAATTGAAGTCGTTCACTCTTTAGCTAAATGGAAGCGCCTTGCTCTCAAAAAATATGGCTTTGGGATGCATGAAGGCTTGTATACCAACATGAACGCCATTAGACGTGATGAAGATTTAGATAACTTTCACTCAATCTACGTTGATCAATGGGACTGGGAAAAGGTTATTTCTGAGCAAGATCGCAATTTAGACTATCTTCAAGTTACTGTAACCCAAATTTTTAAAGCTATCAAAGAAACCGAAAAATTAGTTGCTGCTCGCTATCCAGGTTCAACTTACCGCATTGCTGATCACGTTTCATTTATAACTACCCAAGAGCTTGAGGATCGCTGGCCTGATCTTAGTCCTGATGAACGTGAAGATCGGATCGCAAAAGAAGAAAAAGCTGTCTTCATTATGAAAATTGGAGATAAATTAAAGCGCAGTGGCAAGCCACACGACGGTCGTGCTCCTGATTATGATGACTGGCAACTAAACGGTGATTTAGTATTTTGGTATGAGCCCTTAAACAGCAAGATTGAAATTTCTTCAATGGGGATTCGTGTCAGTGCTGAAAGTTTGCGTAGTCAGGTCGAAAAGGCTGGAGTAAGTGAAAGACTAGAACTGCCATTTCACAAGATGGTTCTTAGCCATGAGCTACCATTCTCCATCGGCGGAGGAATCGGTCAATCACGCCTATGCATGCTCTTGTTAGGCAAAGCACATATTGGTGAAGTTCAAGCAAGTATTTGGCCTGATGATATGCTTGAAAAATGTGCTCAAGATCATATTGAAATTTTATAATTCTAAGGTGTAGCTTGATTGCTACGCCTTTTTATTTATAGTAAAAAAGCATCTTACCGTCGGTCTAATCCGAGCAGCAAGGTGCTTTTTAATTAATTATTTTTTTGACGATCTTTTTTAGAAATGAGGAACATGATTGCTGGTAAAATTATAAAACCAAAAATCATCATGGCAATTGCATACCAATTTATTCCGATAAATTCGCCCTTAGCATTCATAATTCCAAACTGAGCACGCCAGTTATATTCAACTAATAAGAAAATTACTAAGATAATTGAAATAACCGGTGCCACAACGTCTGTCCAAACATTTTTGGGAGCATCTAAGACTTGTTCTTTACTCTTGCCGCGGAAGAATTGAATTACGGCAAGTGGTACAACAATGAATCCCAAGAAACGAACCATGGCACTTAAAGTAATCAAGTTAACCATATTATATTCAAATGCCATTGGAATTAAGATTGCCAACCCAACTGAAATAAAGAAGGTTCTAATTGGAAAATTATTCTTTGTTCTCTTGGTGAGTGCCTTAGATAACTGGTTCTCACGAGCCATGGCTTCCAAAATACGAGGAGCGTTAAAACTTGAAGCGACATTGATACCAAACATTGAAACAAGTGCTCCGACCAAAATCACATCACGTAAGATTTCATTTTGGAAAATTGCTGCAATAGCAACAACTTGCTTAGTAGTCATTAAAGCTCGTGGATTAAGAATCATGGCTACAGCAACTACACCGATATAAACAATCGCAATAACTAAAATGGCTAGTGGAATTGCACGTGGCAAGTTCTTTTCAGGATCTTTCATATCTTCAGAACCTGATGCTACAGATTCAAAACCTGTAAATGCATAAAAAGCTGAAACAATAGCCATTACAAAACCAGTTATCGTCAAAGCTGGGACGATCTTTTGACCATTTTGAGTAATTTGGTCAACTTCATTAAGATTGCTAGAAGCGCCAGTAGTAATTAATAAAATTACCCCAGCTACAATAATTAAGACTAAGGCTGCTAGTTTACCAATAGTAGCCAAATTCATTACGTATTTCAAGACTTTTTGACCAAATAAATTGATGATCGTAATCACAGCCATTAAAATCAAAAAGCCCCAAGTAACATTCCAATTATTATTCGGATTTCCTCCGAAGATAGAAATAGTCGACTTAATAACTCCGACAGCCATTACTCCCCAAGCTACACTTGCTGAGAAGTAACGCAAAATTCCCATGTAAAATCCGACATTATTTCCAAAGGCAGCTTTAGAGTATGCATAAGCTGCTCCGGATTTAGTCACATATTTAGCAGCTGCAGCAAAACTTATAGCCAATACTGATGCAATTAAAGCAGCAATAAAATACACAACCAAAGCTTTGGAGCCGGCTTGTTGAACTACACTTCCTGGTGTTAAAAAGATTCCGGATCCGATAATAGCATTGATAGCTAGTAAAACAATAGACCAAAATCCTAGCTTATCATTTTCACTTTTACTCATTTATTAGCTTTCCCCTCTTATTCTTAGTTGGCCTTATCAATAATATATTTGAAGAGATTATTTTGATAAGAAACCACCCGATGCAGCATCTCCGGATGCCATTGTACTGCAATAACAGATGCATCTTCATTCTCAATTGCTTCGACCACTCCATCTACACAACGTGCCGCAACTTTAAAGTCACTAGCAACCTCATCTATTAATTGGTGGTGGAAAGAATTAGTCTGCAGCTTTTCTTTACCTAACAATTCTTGAATTTTACTCCCACTTACAGTTTCAACTGTATGAGTAAGTAAAGTTGGAGTTTGATTTTGAGAATGTTTCAATGTCTTTTCTTTACGATAGCTCAAATCTTGATATAAGCTTCCGCCATGAGCTACATTAATAATCTGCATCCCTCGACAGATTCCCAGCACCGGAATATGCTTTTGTTCAGCTAACTTTAGCAATTCCATATCAAATTCATCACGTTCGGTCCAGATATCACCCAATTTTTGTTCAGGTTCTTGTCCGTAATTATGCGGATCTACATCGTGACCTCCTGAAAGAATCAATCCTTGAACATGATCTAATTGCTGTTTAATGACTTCCTTGTCTTGGTTAAAAGGAATAATATAAGGAATTCCACCATTTTGAACTACAGAGTCTACATAGTCTTCGTTTACATAACTACGACGATAACCTGGAAAAATTCCACCATCATCAATAATTACTGAACCTGAAATTCCAATAAGTGGTTTTACCATAATAATTCCTCCTTGTTTTCATATATAACTACTATACAAGAAAACGTCACTTACTACAAGTAAGAAAAAGAGAGTATTTTATCTGAAAAACTATTTTTTACGATGACGAACCAAATAAACGATCGTTGCCACAATTAAAACACCTGCTCCAACAGATACTGAGACCCGTGTTTCTGGATTGATAAACATAAAAATCACAATAACTACCAGCATGATAAATGCAAAATAGTTTGAGTATGGATATAGTGGCAATTTAAATGGATGTTTTTCCATTAATTCTGGATTATGTTTTCTAAATTTCAGTTCCGCAATCAAAATTACAAACCAAGCAACCATTCCTGGTAAAACAGAAGAACTATAAACAATAACAAATAATTCTCCCATACTCTTGTTAAGCATCGAAACGATAAAGTTTAAAATGAAGCCGATTAAAATTCCGCTCGTAATCCCAATGATTGCATGATTAGGAACAATTCTTTTAGAAATATTTCCGAAGGTTTTTGGTGCTTCTCCATCATGAGCCAATTTAAAGAGCATGCGACTAGACGAATAAATTCCTGAATTAGCCCCAGATAAAGCAGCAGTTAAAACAACGAAGTTAATAATTCCAGCAGCTGCAGTAATTCCCACTTTTGTAAAAGTTTCTACAAATGGCGAGCCAATATTACTTAATTGATCCCATGGATAAATTGTCACAATTACAAAAATTGCTCCAACGTAGAAAATCAAGATACGCCAAAGGACTGACTTAACACTTTTGACAATGGCTTCTTGCGGATTAGCTACTTCTCCAGCTGAAATTCCAATTAATTCTATTCCTTCATATGAACCAACGATAATGGCCATTGAAAAGAAAAAGCCCTTCGCTCCATTAGTGAAAAATCCGCCATGACTCCATAAATTACTAAAGCCAAGCGGCACTCCATGATTACCTACCCCTAAGACAATTACCAAAAGCCCTAAAATAATCATCAAAATAATCGTCACTACTTTAATCATGGCAAACCAAAATTCCAAGGCACCATAAGCTTTAGCACTTACAAGGTTTGCTAAAAGTAAAAAGATAATAATGATTATCCCAGACCAAAATGCATTTACATTCGGCCACCAAAACCGAAGATACTCTGTCGCAGCTACTACTTCAGAGATACCAACTACGATATATTGAAATACAGCTGCCCATTCAGCCAAATATCCCGCTAACGGCGAAATATACTCTGTCGCATAATCTGCAAATGAGCCGGTGCTAGGGTTCACATAGAGCATTTCCCCTAAGGCCCGCATAACAATATACAAGATTAGACCAACAAATATATAAGCTAATAATACTGACGGCCCAGTCCATTTAATTGTTGAAGTAGACCCCATAAAAAGTCCTACCCCAATTGCACCACCAAGTGAGATCATTTCCATTTGGCGCGCAGTCATAGAACGCTTGAGTTTGGGAGCGCTAGATTTATTCTCCATCTTCTATCTCTCCTTTGCTTGTTTTTCTGTGACGAACAATATAAACCAAGGTCGCTACAATCAACACTGCAGCACCAACTAATACAGAAATTCTCGTTTCTGAATTAATTAACATAAATATTACAATTACTACTAACATAATGAAAGCAAAATAATTGGAATATGGATAAAGCGGTAATTTAAACGGATGCTTTTCTAACAAATCTGGATTATTGCGACGAAAACGTAATTCTGCAAGTAAGATTACAAACCATGGAATCATCCCCGGTAAAACTGAGGATGAAAATACCACAACAAATAGATCTTGAGTCGACTTATTAATTGTCGCAGCAATCATGTTTAAAATAAAACCGATTAAAATACCACCTGATATTCCCATAATTGCCCGACTAGGTACGATTCTTTTTGAAATATGACCAAATATCTTTGGAGCTTCTCCATCATGCGCTAGCTTAAAGAGCATGCGACTAGACGAATAGATTCCCGAATTAGCCCCTGACAAGGCAGCAGTTAAGACAACAAAGTTGATCACACTCGCAGCGGCAGTAATCCCTACCTTAGCAAATGTCGTAACAAATGGTGAACCGAGATTACTTAATTGGTCCCATGGATAAATTGTCACAATTACAAAAATTGCCCCGACGTAGAAAATCAAAATACGCCAAAGAACTGACTTAACACTTTTGACAATAGCTTGTTGCGGGTTAGCTACTTCTCCAGCTGAAATTCCTAACAGCTCAATTCCTTCATATGAACCTACAATAATGGACATTGAGAAAAAGAATCCTTTTACACCGCCGGTAAAAAATCCACCATGACTCCACAAGTTGCTAAAGCCAATTGGATGACCATGATTACCAAATCCAAACAAGATTATTGCAAAACCTAAGATAATCATGATAATAATCGTAATTACCTTAATCATCGCAAACCAAAATTCCAAAGAAGCATACGCTTTAGCACTAGCCAGATTTGCTAAAAGTAAAAAGATAATAATGATTATTCCAGACCAAAATGCATTCACATTTGGCCACCAAAATTTCAAATATTCAGTTGCAGCAACTACTTCAGACATTCCAACAACGATATATTCAAATACATTTGCCCATTCAGCTAAATATCCTGCTAATGGGTGAACATATTCAGTTGCATAATCCGCAAAGGATCCTGTGCCTGGGTTTACATAGAGCATTTCTCCTAATGCTCGCATAACAATATACAGAATCAACCCAACAAACATATAAGCTAATAAGACGGATGGGCCAGTCCACTTAATGGTTGAGGTCGATCCCATAAAAAGTCCTACACCGATTGCACCTCCAAGTGAAATCATCTCCATTTGACCAGCAGTCATGGATCGTTTCAATTGTGGTACAGACTTTTTATTTCTCATAAATTTCTAGTACTCCTGTATAGATAATATCTTAAAAAAATTGACAATATTACAGATATTTTAATACAGCCATTCCGTGTTGAAAAGCCCTATCTTTAGGTAAAACAAAAAAAGTTACATAATACTTAAAATGATTTTTAAGCGTTATGTAACTTTCGTGATTATTTATTTCTAGTAAAAATATTCTTAAGTCCCCGACGAATGCCCTGGAAAAATGTTAAAGACCGGACTATATCATCTGCTGGAATATGATTTCTCACAGCTCGTAAAACTTCTTTATTATTTTTGGCAGAAAATCTAAACTGTCCATTTTTCTTTGTTCTAATAATAAAACGAGGTATCCACTTATTAAAGTAAACTGCTGCGATAGCTTTATCTATTTCGCTCCAAGGAATTTGAACATAATTATTTGGATTACGATCATCATAATATTCGAATGCCTTATCACCAATCATTATTTTTCCATTTGAACTTAATCCAACGAAATATGTTGCACTTGTTACCAGTTCAACCTTGGTATTCATAGATTTAACCATCTCAAAACCTCCTTCCTTTATACAAAAAAAGTCTCATCTAGCAGTGAGGCTTTTTTCTTAATAATTAAAGTAATCCAGCTACGTGAGCAAGAACACCTACCACGAATATACCAATGATAATAACGATTGGTGAAACTTTCTTCTTCAATAACCACATACATAAGAAAGTTAAAAGTAATGCAGCTAAACCTGGAATCAATTGATCTAAGTTGCTTTGAAGAGTAGTTTCCTTGTAAGGAGTTAATGCTTTACCATTACCTAAATTGTATTGTAACAAAGCTTCTTTTACGCCGTTAATACCACTAGGTAATTTGTCCCAATGAATGTATTGAGCACTTTGTAATTTAACTTTAGAAATAACTGGAGTAAAGTTAATCGTTACCCAACGTTGAATCAAGGCACCGATAACGAACATACCCATCATTGAAGCTCCACGGGTAACTTTTTGTAATAAACCACCTGAAGCGTCGTCAGTAATCTTAGTACCAGCACGGTAACCAAATTCTTGGCCATACCACTTAACTGCCCATGCCATAATGTTCCAGATAACGTAGAACAAAATTGGTCCTAATACGTTACCAGAAACGGCTAATGCAGCACCCATGGCAGCCAAAATAGGTCTCATAGTGAACCAAAAGACAGGGTCACCAACACCGGCTAAAGGTCCCATCATACCAACCTTAACACCAGAAATTGCAGCGTCGTCAATTTGAGCACCGTTGGCACGGTCTTCTTCAAGTGCCAAAGTAACACCGAAGATTGGGTTTGCCATGAATGGGTGAGTGTTAAAGAACTCTAAGTGACGCTTTAATGCAGCAGCACGATCTTCTTTGTTCTTATATAACTTCTTGATTGCTGGGATCATTGAGAAAACAACCCCACCGTTCTGCATTCTTTCATAGTTGAATGATGCTAAAAGAAAGTAAGAACGTAATAAAACTTTTCTTCTATCGCTTTTTGATAAAGTAACTTTTTTATCAGCCATTTTACACCTCTCCTTGCTCTCTATTAATAATCATCCAAGATATCACCAAGTGGATCACCAGTATCACTGCTTGAACCACCGTTACTTGAGCCATTACCGCCTTTACCTTCAAGAGATAAGTAAAGAATAGCTAAAACAACACCGATAATACCTAAACTGATAAGAGTTAATTCGTGAAGTGCAGCAAGTGCAAATCCAAGGAAGAAGAATGGCCATACTTCGCGACTAGCCATCATGTTGATAACCATTGCGTAACCTACAGCAACAACCATACCACCACCAATGGTCATACCTTGAGTTAACCATGCTGGCATAGATTCCAAACCTTGACGAACCAAGTTAGCTGGAATAGCTAATAATAAAGCAGCTGGAATAGCAACACGTAAACCTTGTAATGACAAACCGATGAATTGCCATCTTTCAATAGATCTATAGTTAGCTTCTTCAGCTTTTCTATCCATGATGTGAGCAATACCAACAGTAAGAGTACGTACTAACATAGTTAAGAATAAACCAGCTACGGCTAATGGAACGGCAATACCCATGGCAGTACCGATACCAGCTTCCCCTTGACCACCTTCAATCAAGATGATAGCAGCTGCAATACCAGCCAATGAAGCATCTGGTGCCATTGCAGCACCAACGTTAGCCCAGCCCATTGCGATAAACTGCAATTGACCACCTAGCATAACACCTAATTCCAAGTGTCCAGTTACCAATCCAATAAGTGAACAAGCTACTAATGGTTGGTAAGTTTCCATTTGATCCATAACACTAGAACACCCAACAATAAAGGCAACTAATATTACAAGGATCATTTGAATACCATTCATTTATTAATCCCCCTAGTTTTTCTTTTCAGCTAAAAGTTTTTCAGCTTTGTCTAAAAGTTCGTTGATATTTGCAGGTTTATCTCCAGGAACACCACGAACATCAAACTTAACGCCCATTTTTTCAAGTTCTTTAATTGCATCAATATCTTCTTGATTAAATGAAAGAGCCTTGGTTACATTAACTTTTCCATCCTTATAAGCTGATGATCCTAAGTTAATTTCTTTTAATGGAACGCCTGCTTTAACTGCAGCTAATGCGTCTTCAACAGTTTCAAACAACAAAAGTGCGCGTGTATCTCCAAAACGAGGATCGTTTTCAACTTCAACCATCTTCTTAATTGGAACAACATGAGCATGTACACCAGCTGGCGCAGCTTGTTTAATCATGTTTTTACGCAAATTATCTTTTGAAACCTTATCAGAAACAACAATAATCCGGTTTGGATTAGTTGTTTTTGTCCAACCAGTGGCAACTTGTCCATGCAATAAACGAGTATCAACACGAGCTAAAACATGCTTGATATGCCCATCACCTAAAACGGTACCTGGTGCGATTGCACCCTTAGGTTGTTTCTTTTCTTCTGTTTTAGTTTCTTGTTTTGGAGCTTCTTTTGGCATTAAATCTTCTGGAATAGTTTTAATACCATCTTTACCAGGTTTTACAATCCCTTTAGCAATTTCTTGGGCGTTATCGTTACCCAATCTTTGCCCCAAAGCTTCAATAACCATAGGCAAGTTCATACCTGAAACAATTGCCCAAGTATCTTTATGCTTACCTACTAAATCATTTGCTTGGTTAAATGGAGTACCACCCCATAGGTCTACGATGAAAAGAACTTGTTCTTGATCATCAAAAGATGCTACAGCATCTTCCATTTTTTTATGAATGTCATCAGGACCTTCATCTGGCTTTAAAATAACGTGAGCCAAATTTTGTTGAGGTCCAAAAATCATTTCAGCCGATTGAAAGATTCCATCTGCGAATCCACCGTGACTGGCTAGAACGATTCCAACCATAAATACTTCCCCCTTATTTTAGTCGGTGTAAAAATGTGTTAGCGTTTTCTTAATTAGTTTTAAAATAAAAGTCTGTGATTTCCCCAAATCGTTCAGACCATATTTAAATATTATAATTAAAAATATGCACATACACCTTTAACCCTTGATGTACAGGCATTAAAGCCAAACATAACAATGAAAGTATAACAAATTACAAGCCTTAAAAAAAGACTAAATTAATAAAAAATTTAATTTTTACAAAAGAAAAAAGGAAGAGACAATGTCTCTCCCCTTTCTTTCCTTAACTTCCTACTCCGGCTGTCAGACTCGAACTGACGACAACCTGATTAACAGTCAGGTGCTCTACCAACTGAGCTAAGCCGGAATATTAAAAAAGAGCACGGCGACTGCCTACCCTCGCAGGCAGTTTCCCACCAACTACTCTCGGCGTTAAGAAGCTTAACTTCTGTGTTCGGCATGGGAACAGGTGTATCCTTCTTGCTATCGCCACCGTACTCTTTTTGAGCTTTTACACTCAAAACTGAATATATTCCTAACAAAAACCTCTTTGCTTTTGGTCAAGTGCTCGACTGATTAGTACTAGTCCGCTCCATACATCGCTGTACTTCCACTCCTAGCCTATCTACCTCATCGTCTTTAAGGTGTCTTACTGCTTTCGCATCGGAAATCTCATCTTGAGGGGGGCTTCGCACTTAGATGCTTTCAGCGCTTATCCCTTCCGCACATAGCTACCCAGCGA